>JBDGSJ010000003.1:0-31976 GCA_042217585.1 Candidatus Nanohaloarchaea archaeon
TAGAAGAAGTAAATGGTAGGGAAGAGCTTACGCTCTCCGGGTTCCTTTCCACTCGTTCACTATGTTCTGGCCCTTGCTCTTCCTTGTCTCGTTGCCGCCGTTGTTGTTCACATGTTCCTGAGCCCTGTGGATTCCTTCCTTCGTAATGGCGTCACCGTCCTCGTCGCTGTGGAAAGTCTCGCCACAGTAAGGACATTCTGCTGATTCGTCTGTCATGTCACAAACACCTAAACCGATGAAAGCTGTAGAGTAACGTTAGATTTAAGGATACAACCTACCATCCGGGAGTAACTTTTTTAAATGTATTCGATGTGCACCAGTCCCGAACTACTCTGTCAGCCGGTCCTCATCCAACGGATCGATCCTGAAGGTCTCATCCCGGTCGACCATATAAATCTCTGCCCGGACCTCGCCGTCGTAGATCCGCCTGGCCGCATGGTAGTAGGCGCTCAGCTGTGGCCTGTACTTCTCAGGGTCTCCTTCCCCGGTTTTCAGGTCCACCAGGCGGGTGAGGTCTTCCTTCCTTGCCACGATGTCTGCCCGTCCCTCAAGGGTGACGCCGTCGAGAGGAAGAAGGAACGTCTTCTCCGTCGAGATCTCTCCATCCAAACCGTCGATAAATGATGCTATCCTCTCTTCTTCCCCGGTTCCGGGCTCCTTTTCTTCCTTCACGTATCTCTCCGCGAACCTGTGGAGTTCCTTACCCCTCTCCGACGACTCGTCCTCCAGGTCCACGATGCCGCGGACCGATCTCTTCTCCACTGGTTTCCCGCCGGGTATCTCGGGTTCGAATACCTTCCCCTGGCCGGACCTGTCGACCTCCTCGACCTCGGGTTCAGCGTCGGTCCTCTCCACCGGTAGACCTGTGAAGAACTCGGATTCTCTCCCGTTCTCCGCCGTGAAGAAAAGGTGCTGCTCGGCTCGTGTGGCGGCTACGTAGAAAAGCCGTCTTTCCTCGTCGTACTCTCCAGTCAGTGTCTTGAACAGTATCTCGGACCGCCAGTTGTCGTATGTGTAAGGGACCTCCGAGTCGTCGTATATCTTCCTCATCCGTAGACCCACCGGGTCCTCGTACTCTATCCTCCGGGAGCTGGAGTTCGTAGAGGGGAACCTCGTTTCGTTGATATCGGATATGAAGACGATAGGGTACTCAAGTCCCTTCGCGGAATGGATGGTCTGGATCGTTACCACGTTTTCGGTCATGCTGTTGTCGACCTCGTAGATCTCCCCAGCCTCAATATTGTCCTCGATGAACTGTATTATCTGACCCAGGTTCATGTAGCTGGACCGGAAGGTCTCCTGCAGGACCTCTATTATGCGGTCCGTGAAGCCGTCGTTCATCCCGTACCGGTTGAATACCTGTCTGGCTACAGCGCCGACTGATTCCTGTTCCTCGAGCTGTTCTCTGAAGCCCTCCATGTCTCCGGGGTAGTCTTCCTCCTCCAGCAGGTGTTCCGACTCTTCGATCGAGTATCCTGCCTCCTCCAGGACCACGGCCCATCCCCTTCGCGAGTCGGAGTTCAGTATCCTCAGCCACGCCAGGAGTATTATCGAGGGGTTCGTCTTGAACAGTTCGACTCCTCCCTCGTAAGCCACTGGTATATCGTACTTCAACGCCTCCTTCTGGAGCTGGAGGCCGAAGTTCCGGGTCCTTGTCAGCACCGCTATGTCGCCGTAATCCGGGACACCGCCTTCGATCCTGTACTCCCCGCTGTCGACCACGTCCTGTATCCGGGAAAGGACCGCCTTCACTTCGTCGTCGGAACTGAAGGCCTCTATCCTTGAATCGAGGTCCCGGTCCGCCTCGAGCGAGGTTATCTCCTCACGTATCTTCTCCCCGTCGAGGTCCTCGTACTCCGTAGCGGGGAGGGTGAGCGTCTCCTCGGCGACGTCCAGAATATCCTGTGAGGATCTGTAGTTCCTGACCAGCTTTATCTCCTCTACGTCATCGACCTTGAAACTTACCCTTTCACGGTCACGGTTCAGCTCCGACCTGTAACGGTTTATTCTGTCCCGGAAACGCCTGATGTTCTCCACCGAGGCGTGCTGGAACCCGTAGATGCTCTGCTTCCAGTCGCCGACGACGCAGATGTTCGGCTCGCCTGCGAAGAGGAGTGAGAGCTTGAACTGGAGTTCGTTGGTGTCCTGGAACTCATCTATCATGACGTAGCGGTACTCCAGGCTTTCCCTGAGTTCGTGGTTCTCCATCAAAAGGGTGAACGCGAAGACCATCAGGAAGCTGAAGTTCAGGTAGTTCCGCCTGAGGCAGTACTCCATGTACTCGAAGTAGACATCGTGGACGAACTTCTTGAGTTCCTCGCGGTCCTCGTGGAAGGCCTTCTCGGCGAAGTCCCTGCGGACCTGCTTAGTACCTCTCCCGCCTCGTATCTCCTCTGAATCCGGTGCGTCCGAGGTGAAGCACTTGTACTGGAGGGAGTACAGCCGGCCTCGGAGGTCCGACTGCTTCTTCCCGTATGACGTCTCCTGGGGAGAGTTCGCCTCCTGGAACCTCTCCCTGAACTCGTCGTAATCCCCGTCAAGGTAATCCTCCGTGTTCCGGAACCAGCCCTCGCGTACCGGGAACACTCCCTTGGCGGCCAGGGACTTCACGAGGTCCAGGAGCTCGGTGTACTCGTAAGAGACCCTGTAAAACCGGGAGTACTCGGGGTGGTCCTCGATGAACAGGTCCATGAAGGACTCGAACTCCTGCTCCTCCCTGATCTTGCTCTCCATCACGTCCACTGACTCGGTTATCGAATCATCTATACCGAGTATCTTAGGCGCGGAGACGCCGTGAGACATCAGTATGTCCCGGCATAGGCTGTGGAACGTTGATATAGGGGCGTCGTACAGCTGGGATGCGGAGTAATCAGTCCTCTCGATTATCCGCTCCTTCATCTCATCCGCCGCGTTGCTGGTGAAAGTGACGAGCAGGAGGTCCTCGGGCTCCACATCTTTCCGGGAAAGTATGTTCGCGTACCGCCGGGTGATGGTGAAGGTCTTCCCGGTCCCCGCCCCGGCATCGACCAGGTAGATGCCCTCAGTACCCTCGATCAGTCTCTCCTGGCTCTCGTTTGGTTCGTGTCCCATCGGTTCACCTCACTATCATGTCCCGGTAACGGGTCTCGTCGAGGTCGGCATCTCCCACCGGGAACCGGGTCTCCCTGTACTCCTCAAGGTTTTCTAACTGCTTCTCAAGGAACTCCTCGAACCTGTCCAGGTCCTCCCTGAAGTAGTTCGTGGTCCTGAACTCGACGAGCTTCGAAAGAGCACTCATGCATCCCTTCTCCACGTACTTGTAGTCGCCAACCCTTTCCCTGGCGTACGATACGAACTCCTCCGCGAGATCGGACTCCTTTACCTCGTCCTTCTCGTAGAAATCCGGTAGATTTCTTTCCTGGAAGAAGTTTCTGAAATCAGGCCAGGTCAGCTTTTCAAGCGTCTTCCTCCTGTCATTCGACTGCGCCACGCCTCTTATCAGGTACTCGAACACTTCTATGTCCTCCATCTTCTCGCTGAACTCCACGGGATAGTAGGTCAGGGTTACGACGTTCTCCTCGCTGTCGCCGTCACCCTGCACCTCGTCATTTATGTTCTGGAGGAAGTAGACGTAACTGAACTTTATTTTTTCGCCGGGATTCTTCCGCCTGTGCTGGAGCAGGTAGAGGATCGGCTGGAAGTCAGGTTCGTCCTCGTACAGGTCCACGTTGGACTGCTTCACGATCTTCGATGGGCTTCGGGCGTAGGTACTGCTCTTGTAATCGACCAGATGGTTCTCGTCCAGCAGAAGGTCCACCTTCCCAGTAACCCCGATGCCGTCGTCGTTGAACTCGAGCTCCGTGATCCGGGTCCTTATCTCCCTGTCGAACTCGGCGGCGAAGAAGTTCTCCATATCGGTCTTGCTGTACCCCTCCGGGTCCTGACGGCCTAAATCCCTTGAATCAATGAAGCTCCTGATGTTCTGGATTCCTATCCTGAACTCGGTCCTCAGCTCTTCCAGGTCCAGGTCCTCGACGTAGGGTGAGATCTCCGCCACCATCTTCTCCACGAACACGTCGACCCCTTTTTCGTCCACGAAACCCGGATGGCTCACGTAGAACTCGGCGAAGTCGTGGAAAAGGTTCCCCTTGACCAGGTACTCCTGCTCGGTGTCGGCGACGAGACGTGAGAAATAGTATGCCCTGGGACAGTGGACAAGCCTGTTCAAACGGGACTGGCTGATAAGGTCCGGAGGATTCTCCTCTGCTTCGACCTCTTCCTTCTGGAAGCTGCTCACGTCGGCGTCGGGAGGGCTCTGGTACCTTTCATGAGGGAAGTCCGTGAAGGATTCGACATCCATCAGGTCGTTGAAGTAGAAACACGGCTGGACCTCCTCGTTGTACTCTCGGTCCTGCACCATGTAGTAGTTCCTCTCCCCGTTCTGGATCAGGACCTGGAAATCCTTCAGGTTCCGCTGCTCCTCATACTCCTCGTCGCTCCACGGATTTCCACCGGTCTCTCTCATCCACTCCGAGTCCATGCCGAGGTGGAAGACCACGGGACGGTCCACGTAAGCCGCTGAATCCGGCGAGACGAGCAGGACCCCCTGATCCACCGTATCAACCGGCAGGTCGAAGGAGTCAAGATAGTACTCGAGCCGGGAAAGGTTCTCGCGGGAGACCTTCTCATCCTCCAGGCCGACATCCTCGAGCACCTCCCTGAAGCCGTGCTCCCGTCCCTTTATCTCCTCGTAACGGTCCAGGACCTCCGAAAAGGTCAGGTTTTCGACCATGTTGAGCAGCAACCGGAACTCCTCGACCCTGTCGCTCTCCAGGTCCTCAAGGTACCTGTTGTTCTGCACCTCGGAAGCCTCGATACTGAGCTGCTTGAGGACGGGCTGGACATCCCTGACGCGGAGTCTTCCCCGGGAGAACGAGGCGCGTAGCAGGTTCACGAAGGTCCTCAGGTCCTCGTCCTCCGAGTAATCGGTCGAGGTGTTGTAGGGTATCTCCTCAGAGTTGAGCATCGACTCGACCAGCGGTCTGTACCTGGACTCGGGACTCATGACTATCGCCACCCTGCCTGCGTTCCCCTGATCTATATTTCTTCTAAGCGCCTCCACTATCTCCGTTGTCGACGAGAAGATCCTGAAATCCGGCAGGGTAAAACTTTCCTCCGTTAAGACCTCGAAACTATCGTACTCATCCGGGATGACCCTCCGGTCCAGTTCATCGAACATGTACTCCCCCACAACCGCCACATCCTTCCCTGGGTCAACCTCGTACCTCTCCATAGCCGCGAACGGGTTCGGGGAGTCGCTGAGGACCTCCAGCACCTCTCTCATCTCCTCGGAGTCGAACTTCTCGTATCTCAGGATCCTGTTGAGTTCTCCCGTATCCTGCCAGCACTCGAGCGCCGCGTCAAGCAGGTAAGAGGCCTGCTTCCAGGGCATATCGGTCTTCTCGATTATCTTGAGGAAAAGGTCCCTCCTGAAGTCGATATCCTCCGTCTCCCCGTAAGCCAGTCTCATCGGTGTCGCCGCGAGCAGACCCTCTCTCGCCCCGTCTATCCGGGAGTTCAGGGCATCGGCCAGTGGCGCGTCGACGGTAAGGACAAGATCGTAGTTCGAGACCTCCTCGTAGATACTGTCGATCCGCTTCGCCTTCTCAATCTCCACACCACAGGAACCGAAGCCAATATCTAATAATCTTCCGAAAACCGGTACTTTCCAGATGACCAGCGAATGCCTGAAGAAGGGATGTGTCAGAAAGACGATGTTCCCGGTATGCAACCGGTGTTCCAGGGAAGAAAGATACCGCAGCTCCGGAAGCACAGTCGAGTTCTAGGGGTCGGAGCAGTCCCGGATGAAACCGCAGTTCCGGCATCTAAGTTCACATGCGACGTGCTCGACCATCTCGTCACCGCAGTTCCAGCATCTACGGTCCACACCTATCCTTTTCTTCCCGCATCGTTTAACTTCCCCTCTTCTTCCTTAGCCTGTCGTAGTGGTCCAGCGCGTCCTGGACGTCTTCTGTCGTTATGTTCGGGAAGTTCTTCTGTATATGGTAGTATTCCGCGTAACTGGCGTTCCAGAGCGGGAAACCGGACAGGCACTCTCTTGTAGGATTGTCACCAGTCCTGACTACGAAATCTATCTCTGAACCGATCTCGAGGTTCTCCTTCATGTTTTCCCTGGTGTACTCTCCACTGTTCTCGGCTATCTCCCGGGCGGATTCCAGTATATCCTCCTTGCCCGAGTAGGCCACCAGCATGTTGAGCTTTTTCTTGCCCTCGCTGTACTTCTCCTCAAGTTCCCTGAGCCTCTGGGAGATATCCTCGGGAAGCTTGCCCGGGGCGGTGGCAGCCCAGTTCACGCTGAAACCCGCCTCACCGACCTTCTCGAACAGTTCCTGGCTCTCCTTGAAGAGCTTGAATAGGTTCTCCAGCTCGCTCTCATCTCTCCGGAAGTTCTCCTCGGAAAGCATGTAAACCGTCACTTCCCTCACCCGGTCGCCATCAAAATCACTGACGACGTCCTTTATAGTGTCCTTGGCTTTCCTGTAGGCCCTGAACTGGGTTATGCCGTTGCTCTCAGCGTATCGCCTGTTCCCATCCGGTATTATCCCCACGTGCATGACTATCTTAACCGGGATTTGAACGGCTACTTTTAATACGGTTTTTATTCGTATCTCAGGGCGTCAACCGGCTCCATCCGGGCAGCCCGCCTCGCTGGCAGGACCCCTGAAACAGCCCCGAGAACGGTAGAAAACAGTAGTGCGCCAAGTATCAGCTGTGGACCCATGTACGGTCTTATCGTGAGTTCGGCGAACCGGGTTATGCCCACTGCTCCGAGCCATGAAAGGCTCACGCCGAACAGGACACCGGCGAGACCTCCGAGAAAGCCGATGGCAGATGACTCCAGCATAAACAGGGCCAGGACCTGCCTGTTCTTGGCCCCTATCGCCTTCATAACCCCGATCTCCCGGGTCCTCTCTGCCACCGAGGTGTACATCGTGTTCATGATCCCGACAGCCCCGACGAACAGGGAGATCGATGAGATACCTATCACGACGCCGCGGACCACGTTGAGTATGCTTGTGAAGGATTCCACGAGGTCCTCCTGTGTGGAGACGGTGAAAGGTTCGTCGCCTTTCTCTATCCCTCTACGGTTCCTGAGACTCTCCGCGACATCCTCCTCGACCTGGCCGGGCGAAAAACCTTCCTCGACCTCGGCGAAAATCCAGTCATAGGTCTCGGGACGATCCATAATCTCACGGCCCGTCTCCAGGGGAAGTATGACCGCGCTGTCGATAGAGGGATCGCCTGTCGGCGCAAGAACCCCGACCACACGGAACTGTCTCCCAGCTATCGTCAGCTGGGACCTGACGCCGAGGTCCTCCGAGAATATTCGGTTCGCCACCCTGCTCCCTATCACGACGTTGGACCTGTCGTTGCGCCTTATCATCCTGCCCTCCTTCACCTCCATGGCCCAGCTCTCCATCACGAGCTGCTTGTTCTTGCCTCCGGGTATGCTTATGACAGGGAGGTACTTCAGCTGGTCCTCCTTCTCCACGCCGGTGTTCATGAAAAGGGCTCCGTCTGCCGCTGCTATACCCTTCACGTTTCTTACAGCCCTGAGGTCCGCGTCCGTCAGCCTGAAGTCGACGTTCCCCGCATTCGAGGTCAGGCTTCCACCCGGGTTCACGAATATCTTGTTCCCCCCTATGCTCTGGAACTCCCTCGCTATGGAGTTCTCAAGTCCCTGTCCCAGCGAGATCAGGGCCACGACCGCCGATATACCTATGAATATCCCTATGACGGTGAGGGCGGTCCTTCTCTTCCTCCTGAAGATGTTCCGGTAGCTCATCTTCGCGTATTCCTCTATCATTTCTCGTACCTCAGCGCCTCCACGGGCTCAAGCTTTGCTGCTTTTCTCGCCGGTAAGAACCCGGAGATGGTCCCAACGAGGAACGCAAAAGCCAGAGAACCAAGGATGAGTTCCGGGCTTGTCCCGGGGGTCATCTGTATACCGATCCTGGAAGAGATTATCTCGGAGGCGACATAGCTCACTCCCAGCCCTCCGATGACCCCGAGCAGGCCCCCAGTCAGACCGATTATACCGGACTCGATGAGGAAAATCCTGAGTATCTGCCAGTTCGTGGCACCGACCGCCTTCATAACCCCGATCTCCCGGGTCCTCTCTGCCACCGAGGTGTACATCGTGTTCATGATCCCGACGCCACCTACAAGCAGGGAGATCGTCCCGAGACCGACCAGGAATCCTCTGATAAGGCTGAGCTGGCTCTGGAAGGAATCAATTATATCGGCCGCGGTCCTGGTCGTGAAGTCCTCCTCGTTCCTCTCGAGGTTCCTCGCCTGCCTCAGTGACTCCCTGACGTTCTGCTGGACCTCGCTCGGCGGGAAACCCTCCGCGGTCCTCGCTATTATCTGGTCGTAGACGTTCTCCTTCCCGGTTATCTTCCGGGCTTTCTCCATCTCCATGTAGATGTCTGCTCCGCCGGTCCCTGTCTGCTCCACGATACCTACCACGCGGAACTCAGAACCGTTTATCTCGATCTTGGACCTTAGATAGATCTCCTCGCTGAACGCGTTCCGGGCCGCCTGGGAGGTCACCAGTACGTTGTAGCTGTCGGTCCTCCTGATATATCTGCCCCGCAGGATCTCGACGCCCTGTGTTTCCCTGACAAGTTCTGCTCCTGGACCGGTCGGCAGGCCCAGTACCGTCAAGAATTCGGTCTCGCCGCTGTAACTTATCTGCTTTGATGAGGATATAATACCTGTAGCCTCCGAGACTCCTCTGGTGTTCCGGACCGTCCTCAGGTCGTCTGACCTGAGTTTGGAGTTGCTGGCCGTGAAACGTGATGAGAGGCTTGAACCGCCCGGCGAGATAAAAACTTTGTCTCCGCCGAGCTCCTTGAACTCGCTCCGGACCGAGGATTCCAGCCCCTGGCCTATCGATATAAGGGCGACTATTGCCAGTATGCCGACGAAGGTCCCTATGATGGTAAGCCAGGACCTCTTCTTCCTGTAACGGAGGTTCCTTATGACCAGGCGGAAGGAATCGAGCATCGTCCACTACCTTACCTTCTTCTCCAGTAGATTATCCCTGCGATCAGGAGTACCACCACGACCGCCGCCGGGAGAAGCATGCCGCCTCCTCCCTGGGAGTAGATCTCTCTCTCCTGCGGCGTCAGGACGTTTATCTCGGCGGTCCTCTTCACCGTCTTCTCCATCCCGTCCTTCTTGTACGTAATCTGGACAGGGATCTGGGCCGAGGAGATGTTCTCGGAGGCGTAGACCTCGAGTTCAGCGGTCTGATAGTCGTCGGGATTCATGTCCCCGAGGTAGACGCTCTTACCGGAGAGTATCCTGTAACCTTTCGCATCCCGGAACTCGATCTTCGTGAACTTCGCTGTTCCCTGACCCCTGTTGACGAACCTGAAGGTCACTGTACCTGTAGAGCCAGAAGGTATGTCTCCGCCGCTGTTCACTCCCATCTCTATCTCGGGCTCGCCCCCGACGACTATACCCGTCGACGCCGTCCTGGTGATCGTCTGGCCTGCGTTCTCGTAGGTGAGCTCTATCGGGATGCTGTACACCCCGTTTTCCGCGGAACCGTCGACGCTCAGGTGGAACGATACCGATTTCTCTTCACCGGGCCTGATCCTCTCCACCTGGCGGGATGAGACACCGTCCACTACCGCGGGGACTCCCTTGCCCGGAGCCAGAGACACCTGGATATTGGTGTAGTGAGTGTTGGCCAGGTTCTCCAGCCTGAGAGTCATCTTGTTGCTCGTGCCCGGAGCAACCTTGTCCGGGAAGGTTACCTCCCCAACCACGAGTCCGTCCTTATCAGCCTCTACATCTACCGGGAGACGGTGTATCCTGCTTCCTGTACCGGTGGAGGTCCTGAACTTAAGGTATTCCTCGTCGTTCTCCAGTGCGTTCGGGTCCACCCTGAACTGCATCCTGAAAGTGTAGCTGTCTCCGGCCTCCATGGAGGCTATCCTCCAGCTCTTCCTCTCGTCCGGATCGACCGAGAAAGGATAGTTCTCCATGAAGCTCACGTTCACCTGTTCCGCATCCGACTGGGGCGCATCGTTTATCACCTTGAACTTGACCTCGGCATAGTTGCCCACCTCAAGCGGCTGGGGCGTCGTTGACATTTTTTCGACTGTTATCTGGGGGTTTGCTGTTGCCTGGCCCATGAAAAGAACCAGAAGGGTCGTAGCTATAGCGAGTTTTTTCATAGTACTGTTTTCACCTTTCTCCGTGGAAGTTAAGCTCGTAATCAGCTTCTTCCTTTTTCGATGTAGTTACGCCGTCCGTGATATCCACTATGTACTCCGCGTACTCCGCGTCGTGCGGATCATGGGTCACCATTATTATGGTTTTTCCGTCCTCGTTGAGGCTCTCTATGAGCTCCATCACCTGATCGCCGGTCTCGGTGTCGAGGTTCCCCGTGGGCTCGTCCGCCAGCAGAATATCGGGATCGTTCGCCAGCGCCCGGGCGATGGACACACGTTGCTGCTGTCCCCCCGAAAGCTCGGAGGGCATGTGGTCCAGCCTGTCTCCCAGACCGACCTTTTCAAGCAGGTCCCGGGAACGTTCCATCCTCTTCCCCCTGCTCTCGCCCCGGAAGAGCATCGGCAGAGCAACGTTCTCCTGGGCCGTCATAGAGGGTATAAGATTGAACTTCTGGAATATGAAACCGATCTTCCTGCTTCTCAGCAGCGCCAGTTCGTTCTCTGAAAGGTCCGAGAGGTCCTCATCACCCAGCGTCACCGTGCCCTCGGTCGGAACATCAAGCGCCCCTATCATGTTCATGAGCGTGGACTTCCCGGAGCCCGAGGGACCCATAACAGCGACAAAATCTCCGCTTTCAATCTCGAGGTCCGAACCTCTCAGCGCCTTCACAGTGTTCTCTCCCATCTGGTACTCCTTGACCACGTTTTCAAGCTCGATAAGCACCATTCCTGTCAAGGTCTTTCCATGCATCATTTATCAAACCTGTGGAAAAATTCGCCAGAAGGCGAATTTACATCTTCTTTTTTATCTGTTCGCCAGCATACTGGAGATGTGAGGATGGCGGAAAACAATCAGGACCCGGAGGAAAAAGTAATCAGGGCCATGGAAGAGTCCGCAGAAGTCTATGGAATGCGGAAAAGCTATGCAAGAGTCTACGGAACCCTGTATTTCAGCCCCGGGGACCAGACAATGGACCAGATCGCCGAGGAAACGGGGTACTCAAAGTCAACAGTTTCCGAAGCACTCAACAAGCTTGAAGACGTTCACTTTGTCCACAGCAGGAAGAAAGAGGGTGAGGGGAAGACCCGTTTCTACACAGCCGAGGAGAACTTTGAGAAAGCGTTCAAGGAGTTCCTTGATGACCAGGTGTCCCGGGAGATGGACATCATGATGGACGCGATCGAGGACGCCCGGGAGGAGGCCATTGAAGGCTCCAGAACGGAGAGGAAGATAGAGAACCTAGAGAAGATGTACAGGAGGTCCGAGAAAATCGTCACCCTTCTGAAGAAGATACCCACGGGCAGTAATTTTTCAGGACTTCTCGAACCTCTGAAAAAGGCGATAGGGAAGGGAGACTGACTCAGCGCCGGAAAAGCGATCTGAGCTGGTCCAGGCTGAACAGAGTGGTCGGCCGGTCCATGTGGACCCCTATCTCTCCCTGGAACAGGCTCATGCCTGTTTTCTGGACAGTAGTGGGCCATGAGTAGGACCTTTCTATCAGCTTCCCGAGTCTTATCTCGTCCAGGAGTTCAGCTCTCCATTCCTCCTCGTACAGCTTCAGGGTAGAGGGATGGGAAGGATCAATCGTCTCCGCCGCGGTATCTGCCGACCTCATCCCGTAGAGGATTCCCCCGCCGGTGAACGGTTTGGTCTGTGCCGCGGCATCGCCCACGAGGAAAACCCTCTCCGAGGTTACGCTGTCCGGCGGGCCTATAGGTATCGCGCCTGCACAGAAATTCCTTCTCTCCCTGTCCTCGACGTACCGGCCCGTTATCTCTTTCAGCCATTTCCGGGGCGACTCTCCGCGCGGCACCGCGGCACCGTACTCGACGGAGTCGCCTCTCGGGATCCTCCAGCCGAAGAACTCCGGTACCCCTGTGAAGACATCCACGAAGTCCGAGGAGTCGTCCTCGTCCGTGAAGCAGAGTATTCCCTGGTAGAAGTGATCCGGTTCCGGCATTCCCAGCTCCGACCTGACGGTGGAACTGGCGCCGTCACAGCCCGCCACCATCTCCGCCGTGTAACTGTCCTCACCTGTCTCGACTGCCACGCAGTCCTCTCTTTCCTCGACCTTCTGGACTTCTTCGCCGAGGAAGTAATCCGCGCCGGATTCACGGGCCTGTTCGGCCTTCACCCTGTCCAGTTCGACCCGGTCTATCACGTAGGAAACCGGCTCCCCTTTCCGGTAGAACCGGTACTTTGAGTCTCTGTCGGGGTGGAAGCGCGCCCCGTTTATCTCGTTCTGGTAGAGGCGGTCTCTTTCGCCGTCAGGCACGAAGTCCCAGATGTCGGGGGAGACGTGACCCGAGCACGCGAGCGGTTTGCCGATTTCGCTGGACCGCTCTATCACTGCCACGTCCAGGCCCTTCTCCGAGAACCGGCGGGCGAGCTGGGAGCCGACAGGTCCGGCCCCCACGACTATGACATCTCTCATCTAGCCCACTACGCTGTCGATACTGTCCTGAAATGTGGAGTTTTGAGAGTCCGGGCCAGAGGTCGAACCTCCGTCCCGGGGGCTTCCGAGAAAGTTCCCGAACTCGCACTGCTGCATGGTCTGCCGGGATTTCTGGCCGTCGACCAGTATACCTGTCTGGAAACTGAAACCGCATTTTCTCGGGTTCGCGGGCAGCATCAGCTTCTGGCCCGCGAAGTCAAAGCCGAGCTGGAACTCCACGTAGCCGTCGGAGCTCTCATTATTCCTGACATGGGTGATGAACCAGTCCTCCACCTTCTCGTTGTCCATGTAGGTGTGGAATACGACATCCCTGGTCTCACCCGGCATTATCTCGGCGTCCTCAGGGTTCGAAACCCCGACCTCGTTTGCCTTCCAGTCCGCGACAGTAACGTTGTTCATCGAGACCTCGCCCTCGAACTCGGGCGTCGGAATCGGATAACTGTTCGGGTTGTGGACCTCGAACACCGTCACTATACGCGTCCTGTTCTCAGTCACCTCTCCGAACCGGGCAGAGGCGTTCAATATTTCGATCCTGGTCCCGGTCGCGGCATGGCTGTACTCTCCCCGGGCCCCGGCCACGGCACGGTCCAGAATACTGTCCACGTCGGTCTCCACCGTGTCCGTGTATGTGAAGCTCTGGGACCAGAGACTCTTCCCGAACAGTCCGCCGCTCACGGTGACAGGTATCTCTATATCCGTTTTTTCTCCCTGCCGGACGTGGCTGGCCCACCACTCCGACATCTTCTCGATCTCTATACCGGTCCTTATCTCGATGGTTGTATTCCTGTTTGCCGGGATACTGAGACCGGTCTTCGACCCGCTCGCGACCTCAACGCCGTTCATGTTTACTGTGTAGCTGGCTTTCAGTCCGGAAAGGCTCAGCCCTATCGGGTTGGGGTTGTGGACCCATGCAGAGGTCACTATCTCCACAGAATCATTTGAGACGTTCGACCAGTCACCCATGTCTTTCAGTCCGTAACCGGGTTTCTGGAAAGCTCCCGAGAAGTACGCGCCCCCGAGCACCAGTCCGATACCTGCGACGGCCGCAAGCAGTATCCTTCCAAGTTTCATAGGGAACGGACCGGTCTCGACTTTTAAGACGTTTCCTTTTTCAGAACCAGTCCGGCTCGGAGATCTTGATATCCCCGTGGACATCGGCCTGGCAGGAGAGCCGGAAAGGACCGTCCAGGACCTCTTCTCCCTGGAAACGCCTCAGGGTGTTTTTCTCGTCCTCCTGCATCTCCGAGAGGTTATCCATCCCCTCCTCGACCTTTACACGGCAGGTCGTGCAGTTGCAGAAGCCTCCACAGGCGTGCATCCACTCGACTCCGCCCTGGAGCAGAGCGTTGAGGATATCCTGGCCGTCCTCGGCTTCAACCTCTTCATCCCTGTCAACTATCTCGATGGTGTGAGCCATTATACCACCTATATGACCCCGAGCGACATCAGCAATACCAGGAGCACGACGATCCAGACGCCGAGGGACCAGTAGTTCACCACGCTTTCTGCGGCCTCACTCTCTCCTGTAAGCCTCTCGACAACGGTAGATACCATCTCTCCTCCGTCCAGAGGCCTCGCCGGAAGCATGTTGAACATCCCTATCCCTATGTTCAGTATCGCCACGGTGTGTAACATCGAGAGAAGCCACAGCAGCGATTCCCTGTAATCTGCGAGACCTCCCTTCAGGTTCTGTGTCTGCCCCACTCCTATACCTATCATGGCGCGCGTGTCATCGCCGTCCCCCATACCGAGGAGTTCGGCCATCTGGTTGAAGTAACCGGTCTTCTCCGGTGCCTGCTGCGCCGTGACCGTGAAGTTACCTTCGCTGGACCAGATTGATACGGTCTCGCCTGGCTCCAGGCCACCCGATATCTTCATGACATCCTGGACCGACTCTATATCCGTCCCGTTTATCTCGTAGAGTGTCCCGTTACGCATTCCGGCCTCGTACGCCCCGGTCCCGTTGGACGCTACATAGTAGACATCCCCGGGAACCGTTATCGCGGAGGTCGCACCGACCGCGAGCAAAAGGAAGACTGCCGCGGTCAGGTAGTTTGCAAAGCTTCCAGCGCCAAGGACCTTGAGCCGGGATACCCAGTTGCCCTGGTCCCAGGGACCGTGGGAGTCCGGGTCCTCCTCCACGTCCTCAGACCCGGGAAGCATCTTCTCTCCCTTCGGCTCGACAAAAGCCCCTGGAAGAATCCCCAAGATGAACCAGCCGACAGAGTTTATCTCAAAGCCCTGAGACCGCGCGACTATACCGTGACTGAATTCGTGGACCACCATGATTATGGCGATGCTGACCACCCAGTACTCGACCGGGATGAACGACGCGCCCGGGTTGAACTGGTTCTGTGAGACGAGTCCCGGAAGTATCAGCGACGGGCCGTTCGCAGCTCCGCCTCCTCCAGAGGAGACAGCCTGCTGGAAGAAGTAGACCATCTGGGAGGAGATGAAGGGTATGCTCAGGAAACCGGCGAAAACTGCCAGCCAGCCGTAGATGTTCCAGCCCCGGGGGGATATGGAGGTTATCCTGTCTATAAGTTTGACCCCTCGCTGGGTCCTCCTGAAGAAAAGTATCGAACTGCGGTTTATGTTGTCCCAGTCCCGGAAAAGCACGTAGCTTACGCCCAGGACCAGAGCCACAAGGAATGCCACGCGGGGCCAGAAAACTTCCATATCCTTTCAACAAAAACGGAGATTTAAAAACCGAACCGTGGCTGCGGGAAGTAAAATAAAAGGTTTCAGACGCAACCCATATCATGATTTCACGTAACAGTACTTCGAAATTCGCAGAAAAAGAGGTCTAAAATTATGTCAGATCAACCATTATTCTGGGCCGACCAGCTGGCTTTCGGAGTGACGAGGAAGTTCCCGGACCAGGACGAGTACGTCGTCGCCTCGGGAATCTCGCCCTCCGGAATCGTCCACGCAGGAAACTTCAGGGAAATCATAACTTCAGACTTCGTGGCAAAGGCCCTGAAGAAGCGGGGAGAGGACGTCAGGTTCATCTACTCGTGGGATGACTACGACCGTTTCCGGAAGGTCCCGGCGAACGTCCCCGATGAATTCGAGAAGTATCTCGGCCTACCCGTCTCAAAGGTCCCGGACCCGGAGGGATGCCACGACTCGTACGCCGAACATTTCGAGGCCCGGCTCGAGGAAGAACTCGAGGACATGAAGATGGACATCGAGTTCATCAGGCAGACAGAGATGTTCGAGAACTGCGAGTACACGGACCTTATGAGACAGGCGATGCAGAACCGGGGAGAGGTAAAGGAGATACTTGACAGGTACAGGCAGGAACCCAAGGAGACGCCCTACTACCCGCTCAGAGTGTACTGCAGTGAATGCGGGAAGGACTTCACAGAGGTCACGGACTACGACGGCGACACGACAGTGGAGTACCACTGCGAGGAATGCGGCGAGACAAGAGAACTGGACTTTGCGGAGAACGACTCCGTGAAGCCGCCGTGGAGGATCGACTGGCCGATGCGCTGGAAGTACGAGGGCGTGGACTTCGAACCCGCCGGGAAGGAGCACTCCGCCGCGGGAGGCTCCCGCGACACAGGAAACGAACTCGCGGAACAGATATTCGACAAGGAACCGCCGGTCCACCAGATGTACGAATTCGTGACAAAGGATGGAAAGAAGATATCCTCCAGCAGCGGCGAGGACGTATTCACAATCTCCGACATGAAAGAGGTCTACAGCCCGGAGATGATAAGGTTCCTGTTCTCCGAGACCAAGCCCAGCAAGGCGTTCTCCATACCTTTCGGCGAGGAGATACTTCAGAGATACGAGAAGTTCGACGAGGTAGAGGACGCATACTTCAACCCGGACCGGGTGGAGAACGACCGGAAGAGGAAGCACTGGAGACGGGTCTACGAGATGGCGATGGTCGACACCCCGGAGGAGCAGCCGGTGAGGGTCCCGTTCCAGCACGCCGCGTTTGTCGCACAGACCGTACCCGAGGATGAATGGGAGGACAAGGCGATCGGCTCCCTGAAGAGGACCGACCATGTCCCTGAGGACATCGACGACAGAGGAGTTGAACAGGTACTGGACCGGCTTGAAAGGGCGAAGAACTGGGCCAGGAACCACGCACCGGAGGAGTACAGGTACGAGATCAACTTCGAGGTACCGGAAGAAGTTGCCGAAAATCTTTCAGAGGACCAGAGAGAGGCGATGCTCCTGCTGGCGGACCTCCTGGAAGAGAACTACAGCGACAGGGAGGAGCTTGATGGGGACATATTCGGCGTCAGGGATGAATCCGAGCTCGACACGGGAGAGTTCTTCGAGACCGCGTACAGGGTCCTCCTGTCCCGGGAGCAGGGACCCCGGCTCTCCACCCTGGTGATGTCGATCGGACAGGAGCAGGTCGCAGAGGTACTGAGGCAGGTCGATGAGTAGGTTCCGGTTCGTCGCCCTACAGTTCTGCCTCCTCCTCTCCATAATATTCTCCATACAGTTGTTCACAGGCTTCGATCCGTCCTTCGCACCCGGGGACCCCTGGTGGAAGTACTTCACATCCATACTGGGGCACGGAGGACCCGAACATCTCCTCAACAACCTCTTCTTCATAGGGCTCTTCGGATCGATCTATGAGCGCCTGACCTCGGGAAGGACCTTCCTCCTCACATTCTTCTCTACGGCCCTTTTCGCCAACCTTTCCGCCTTCCTTTTCTACCCGGCCGGGATAATCGGGGCTTCAGGCGGCGGCACCGGGGTCCTCGCCGCCTTTGCCGCCTATCGACCCAACCACACGGGACTCGCGCTCGGGGTCCCGATGCCGATGTGGGCTGTACTCGGGATATACGTGCTCATAAACTCCGCGGGGATGACGGCGGTCACGGGCACGGCGTATGCCGCTCACATGATGGGGATGGCAGCGGGATTCGTCATCGGTTACAGGCTGAGGGACCGGCCTTATCTCGAATTTGAGGACCGGGAGGAGGACAGCTGGGAGCAGAAGATAAGACAATGGGAAGAAAAGTACATGATGGACTAGAGAGGGTTGAAATCCCTGCTCTGCCCTGTATCATCCGACTCATCCTCAAGCATGTCGTCGAGGTCCTTCTCCTCCTCTTCTTCCCCGTTTTCAGTTCGATCGCCCGCTTGCCCGCGGTCCTTCCGTTCACTGTCGGGAGCTCCCCGGTCCGCGGAGCGGTCGATCCCGCCTCTTTTACCGCTGCCGCCTCCTCGTTTCCCGGTTTCCCGGGCCTGATTTCCAGTTGAACCGTGATTCGAGCCGGTATCAGGTTGCCTGTTCTTCTGTCCCTTCCGGTCCCGTGGGGCCTGTCCCTCCCCGGAGCGGCGGTCCTCCTGTCTCCTCTCCTCTTGAGCCTCCTGAAGGCTTTCGATGTACTCCTCCGGATCAACACCGTTCTCCTTCAGGGCCTTCATGTGCCTCTGCAGCTGCGAATCGACTATCTGTAGAAGCCTCGTGAGCTCCTTCTTTTCATGCATTAGAGTTTCGACCGCACCCTTGTGTTTGCCTATCTCCTCTGACATGGAACATTTGTTAGCGCCGACAGGTTATAACTCTGTCGTCAGAGAGGTGGAAGGACCGCGGCGATGTATCCCGCGCCTATGAAGGTGCCCAGCGCACTTCCAAGAGTAACAAAGACGAACGCCAGGAGTATCCTGCCCACCTGGTTCGTCCAGAGCGCCCTGTAACTGGCCAGATGGGCGACCTCCTCAAGTTCCTGGACCGACGGGGGCCTTATCTTCCCCTCGGTGTAGGCAGCCACCATCCCGGCGCCCAGTGCCGGGTCGATCGATGTGATGGGAGCGGCAAGGAAAGATACCAGCCATGTCACAGGATGGGTCCCGGCGAGGACAGCTCCGAGCATCGAAAGGAAGCTGTTTATCAGCACGAAGAAGACGGTGGCCTGGACTGCGGTGGAGAAGTCGGTCGTCATGAACCCGTAGGAAAGCGAACCTAATACGAACAGGGGTAGCCCGTACTTAAACGCTTTCAGCCAGGGAAAACTGTCCGACTCCCGGGGAACGTATTCGGGACCGGACCTCAGCGATTCCGCGATACCCTCGACGTGAGCGGCACCTACAACAACCACGGCCGAGTCAAAATCCTTCTCAAGGAGTTTCTCGGCCATGAAATCGTTCCTCTCATCGAGGAAGACTCTCTTGATCGTGGGGAAGTCGTCCTCCAACTTCCTGATAAACGTGTTGAGTATGCTTTCCTGTTTGAGTTCCTGGACCTCAACTTCCTCCCCGACCACCATCAGTGATGACAGAAGCCTGAACTTCTCGGTCCAGGTCAACTGGTCCATCACTCTCCTGAAGGTCTTGTTTATGTCCCTGTCAAGCAGGGCGAATTCTACTCCGCTGTCCTCCGCCGCACTGATCGCTTCCATCAGTTCAGCACCCGGTTTCATCCCTTCCTCTAGCCCCAGCCTCCTCTGAAATATGGAGAGCAACAGGTTGAGGAAAAGCAGGTAGCCCTGACCCTGCCTGATGGCATCAACTGCGTCCAGATCCCTCCAGCCGGATTCCTCTCTGAGGGAATCATATCGGTTCTCGTCCAGTTCCACTCCGACTAGGTCCGGCTCTTCGCTCTCGATGGTTTCGCGGA
Organism: Candidatus Nanohaloarchaea archaeon; assembly: GCA_042217585.1. Classification (GTDB taxonomy): domain Archaea; phylum Nanohalarchaeota; class Nanosalinia; order Nanosalinales; family Nanosalinaceae; genus JBDGSJ01. The sequence goes on from JBDGSJ010000003.1 coordinate 19,302, forward strand.
CCTCTCTCCGGCTCTCCTGCGAGATATGGGCGGTCCCCACGATAGTTATCTCGCGGTCCCCGACGGAGACCTTTTTCCTCATGGAGAAAAAGAAACGAACCACCTATTTAAATTCATTACAGGTCTCCGGCACCCGTTCAGCAAAACCGGTCGGCTCGGGGATTTATATGTCGGCCCGGGAATCCATCTCATGGAAGGGAGGCACGAACAGATTTTAAAGGAGTACATCCCATTAATGTATCGTAAGGTGACCTAAAATAGCCAGCAAAGAGGAGAAGTTGAACGAGCCTTTGGATGATTTGAATGATGTTCAGGGTATCAAGGGTGCGGCTGTGGTCCGGAGGGACGGACTTTTGATCGCGTCCAACCTCGGACAGGACATCGATGACGACCAGGTCGGCGCAATGACCGCATCCACAGTAGGCTCAGGAGAAACCGCCAGCGAAGCCCTCAAAATGGGCGAAGTCAACCAAGTCACAATCGAAAGCGAAAACGGGAAACTCGTGTCGACAGGTGCTGGCGAGGAAGGTATACTGACCATACTTACGGACTCAGACGTGAACATGGGGCTTGTCAAGGTAGAGATGAAGAACGCCACAGAAAAGATAAAGCGGGTTCTCTGATAACCTGGTTAGCCGTCATTCTTTCCTGCGCGTGTAAACCTCTATCCTCTGAGGGAATATATCGTCCAGCAGTTCCTCGAGCTTTTCTCTTTTCCGCTCCATGGTATCTCTCTTCTCCTCGAGCTCCTCCTCTATATCCTCCATCTTCTTCTCCTTCATCTTCTTCTGTCTCCTGAGCACCTGGGCCTGGTCGCGGTCCCCTTCATCTTCCATCTCCTCTATCCTGTCCTCAAGTTCCTGGGCCTCTATGTAGTTCTTCTCCTGTTCGAGTTCTTCTATCCTCGACTTCGCTTCTTCGAGAGAATCCACCTGTGACTTGATCCGGGACCTCTTCTCTATGAGATCGTAGTGGTTCTCGTAGAACTCCCTGAAATCCCTGAAAAGAGAATCGAACTCCTCGAACTTCCGGGAAAGTTCCTCCCCGGATTCCTCCGCCCGTCCCGAGAACTCCTGTCGGAGGACCTCCACGTGGGATTTCATCTCGTCAACGTCTTCCGGAACCCGGAAATCCTCCAGAAACCGGTAGAAACCGTCTTTCCTTCCGTAATTTTCCTTCACCTCGCTGTCTATCTCTTCGATGACTGACTGGAACTTCTGTCTCCATTCCTCTCCCTCCTGCTTGAGCCTCCGGGTCTCCTCCTTCCTCGTCCGATCGAAGAACTTCAGGGAGTTCGATGCCCTGATCCGGACCTTCTCCTCACCCCTCAAGAAGTTGAGCAGAGATCCAAGTACTATCCTGATCCACCCTATCCAAGTTTTGAGAGCGGTACAACTTGAAATTTCCGGTCCGGAATCCCCCGTCTGTCCATCTCCCGGCCTGTTTTTAACTCTTCAGGAGTAAAAAGATTTCATGGGTCGTCCGTTCAGCTCTTACGATAAATCATATGAGTCACCGGAGAGCCGCGAGAAATCGAACGTAGAGGACCGCCTGAGGTGGGCGAAGGAGTTCCTGGGTAGTTCCCTTCTTTCGCTGGAGACCGAGGAACCGGAGGAGAACAGCCTAGAGGTCCGGTGCTACGATGACGGCGCGCACGCGACCTTGAGGATTGAGTCGGAGCAGGAGATACAGGGGATGACTCTGGATGGCGATGTCGAGAGGGTTAGGACCCATGGCACGGGCCATGAGAGCCACATACCGTTGAAGAGATACGATAGGTCGGTCGAGAACTTCCCCGACAGCTCGGTATCCTACTGGCAGGACAACAGGGTAGAGAACGAGAACTTCGAGGCACCCGACCGTTTCGGGGTTCTCACACGGATAGGACCTGTATCCGACGACGTGGAGATAAGGAAGGCTCAGACCCGGGATGATAAGCCGCTCCTGTCCACACTCCTCGGCGGAAGTTTCAGGAAGGACATTTTCAGGTCTCTTGCCGAGAGATACGAGGCGGAGAAGGATTAGAGGTTCTGGCTCAGGCTTTCAGGGAGTTCCAGCCCTGAAGTATCCATATCCTCTATCTCCCGGGCGATCAGTGTCGCGGCGAGGTTACCTGATATATCGGTGTAACTGTCTATCAGGTCCTCCAGGACTTCTTCGCCGTCGCCGGTCACGGTCCTGACGTTGCCGCTTTCATCGGTTTCGACACCGTTTTCACGTGCTATCTCGAGGGCCCGGTCGCCCAGCACATCTATCTCTTTCTTCACGCTAGCCTCTATTACATCGGAGTAATCAGACATCTTATCACCTAGGTTAGTGCCTCGTAGTTGTAGTGCGCCACTGCGGCCACGAACACGGACCCGGCCAGGAAAAGCGCCCCGGCGATGGTCCTCATATCGAGGAATGCCACATCTGTTACCAGCTGGATAATGAAAAGCACGTAGCCGACGATGAACAGCATTATCAGTGCCGTGAGCCTGTCCCAGGCTTCTTTAAGTCTTCCCCTTCCGAGTTTCTCCCGGAGTCTGTAAGCCTTGAAGGCACTGTAAAAAAGCACCACAACCCCCACAAGAGTCACGGCGAGAGCAGCATACTTCATAACAGGACCTTCAACGGTGCTGAATAAAACTCTTGTGGTCCAGCAGCGGAACTTCCGCTGAATTGAGAAAGACTTCTGTTTGCGGGAGCGAGGATTCGAACCCCGGAACCCCTACGGGACAGGATCCTAAGTCCTGCGCCTTTGACCACTTGGCTACCCCCGCTTCACGTGAACAGTTCCCTCAGGAAATTATTTTAATTGCGGTCCTGACCGGTCTGCCAAAGTTGTTTAAACTATTGGACCGCGTCTTGAACTGGGTGGAGGACCGCTGATAGATTTCAAGGGATTCAAGGTCTTCTGGGAGGGCAACGGTTCAGTGCGTGTCGTGGATAACGGATTCACTGTGTCTGTCAATCCTGCCTCTCCTCACACGGGAAACTACGATGCAGACCTCATATTAGTGACAGGTGAGGAGGCGCTGGAACGGGAAAAAATCGGGGAGATCTCCGGAAAGAGATCCTGTGTGGTCCTTCCGGGCTCTTCGAGCGAGGAAGCTGTCGACTGCCGTGATGTAGAGCTTATACACGAGGGAGAGACCATAGATATCTTCGGCATCGAGATAGAGTCTGTTCCCCGGGGGAAGGGTACCGGTTACCGTTTCGTGATGCGAGATACATCTTTCTACGTGGCTGACAGCATCGGGTCATGGGACACGCCCCTGGAGTTCGAGAACGAGGTGAACTTCGCGTTCGTGCCCCTGGGAGATCCGGAGAATAGGGACGTCGGAGAAGCGGTGAGGACCGTCGTAGGGCTGAAGCCGGACCTGGCGGTGCCTTACCAGTACAATACTGGTGATACTGCTCCGGCGGAGAGGTTCAGAAACGAGATCGAGGCGCGGAGCATCCGGTGCGAGATCATCGAACCTGAGAGCTAGATGAAAAGCAGTTCGGCCGCCCTGATCCGTAACTTGTTGATCAGTCCATGCGCCCTGTAATCCAGGGCATCCGTCCTTATCTTCTTTTTCAGGGTCTTTATAGGGGTGTCGGAGGTCCCGATCTGCTGTATGTCAGAGGCTGTGGTGTTCACGGTTACCGTCGGGTCCTTGAAACGTCCTGACTCTATCTTGTGGATTGTCGCCCCGTTCATGTGTATCGAATAGGTCCTGGCGTCATCTCCCATGGAAAGATGGAGATTTATCCTCTGCTCTCCTATCAGAATCCCGAATATATCGGCAAGAATGCCCGTATTCCCGTTTATCGCTCCTTTCAGTCCGCCCAGCTTGTTGTCATCCAGGTTGGAGCCTGCCTGAGCCGTGGCGAAGGCAGTGGTCGAAAGGAGGAGGACCCCGAAGACTGCTAGCTTTCTGCCCATATCTCAGGTTTTTATTCCAGGGTTTTATTTCTAATGCGGGCCAGAGTTCCCTGAGGCCGTGTGGATGAAGTTCTTGAGCACCTTTTTCGTCCTTTCCGCCTTCCGGTGGTTCTCACCGTGGACCTGCTCGATGAGTTCCCTCGTTCGGTTTTCTGTGAAATCTTTCCTCTTGATCACTCTTTCCGTGTACTCCATATCGTACTCGGGGTGGAACTGCACCCCGAATACATCCCTCTCCCTGTGCTCGATGCCGTGCAGGCAGACATCATTCGAGGCTATCTCCGTGAAATCCCCGGGGACCTCACTTACCTCGTCCTGGTGGGTTATGAACGGTCTCTCGACACCTGAGAGACCGCGGAATATCGGGGAGTCCTCCAGCCATACCTTCCGGTAACCGATCTCGTACTCTCCCATGCACCTGATCTCGCCGCCGAAAGCCTTCGCTATCGCCTGGTGGCCGAAGCAGACGCCGAGAAGAGGTATCCCTGCTTCGACGTACTCCCTTATCTTCTCCAGTAACGGCTGGATCCACGGCTGGTCCTCGTAGACGCCGTGCTTCGAACCGGTAACGATGACGGCGTCAGGGTCCTCCGGGAACTCGTTCTCCTGGACGTCGTATACCCTGGGAGATGGAAGGTACTGCTCGAAGCAGTCGAACTGTTCATCGGTCGAGGCGTCCAGCACTGATAAATCCATGTTCAAAGGTTACCAGCGACATCACTTCACTGTTACGCTTTTGGCGAGGTTACGGGGCTTGTCCGGGTTGTTCCCCTTCTTTACCGCGGTCCGGTACGCCAGCATCTGGAACGGCACGACCTCAAGCAGTTCCCTGTTCTCGTCCTCAGGGACCTCTATGAAGAAATCCGGGTCGCCGACAGGTTCACTGCCTGACTGGATTATGTCGGCTCCACGGGACTGTGCCTCCTTCATGTTCGAGATTATCTCCTCCCTCCCGGTCTCCTTGACAAAAGTGAATACAGGCGTGCCGTCCTCAACGAGCGCTATCGTCCCGTGCTTGAACTCCCCGCCCGGGAAAGCCTCAGAGTGGATGTAGGAAACCTCCTTCAGCTTCAGCGACGCCTCCTCTGCCATCTCCACACCGCGGTGACGCCCTATGAAGTATGCGTGCTCCCGGTCCAGCAGGTAGTCGCTGAGCTCCTCAACCGTGTCCTCGTTCGCCTCAATCACGTCCTGTATCTTCTCCGCGGTCTCCAGGAGAGATTCACGCCCTTCCTCAATCCGGTCCTCCGCCGCGTAACTCAGCAACCTGAGGACCGCAAGCTGGGCGGTGAACGCCTTCGTGGATGCAACCCCGATCTCCGGGCCGGCATTGATGTACAGGGTGTGGTCGGCGTTTCTCGCGAGAGTGGAGCCGACTACGTTCACAACGGACAGGACATCGCAGTCCACCTCTTCCAGCATGGAGAGCAGGTCGGCGGTCTCCCCGCTCTGGCTGATCGCTACCACGAGATCGTTTTCATCCACGCGGTCCGCGATGTACTCCAGTTCGTGTGATAGGTGTGCCTCGACATCCACCCCCGCTGAATCCAGGTACTTCGCCCCGAGCTTCGCGGCAAAGCTTGAAGTCCCGCAGCCGGTCAGGTAGACCTTTCCGGACTCATCCATCATCTCTACGGCTTCCTCAAGGTCGCTGCGGTCCTGGAATACTGCACGGGAGACGGTGTTCTGCTGATGCCTGATCTCTTTCTGCATGAAATGGCTGTAGCCCTCCTTCGATGCCTGCTCTGCGTCCCAGTCAATCTCCTCGACCTCTCGCTGGACCTTTTCTCCCTCTGAATAGATCTCGTACCCGCCGTCCATGTGGACCAGGTCGCCGTCCTCCAGGAAGACCGCCCTTTCCGTGTGTTCAAGGAAAGGAGTGACGTCAGACGCCAGGTAGAGATCCTCCTCTCCCACGCCGAGAACCAGGGGCGAGTCCTGCCTGAACGCGACCATTTCACCTGAGTCCATAACTGCGGCGACGGCGTAAGAACCTTCAAGTCGGTCCATCACCTTTATCGCGGCCTCCCTCAGGGAGTGGTCCTCAAGGTACTCCTCCATGAGGTGCGGAATAACCTCTGTATCGGTCTCCGAAGTGAATTCATGGCCCTCTAGTCCCTCTCTGAGCTCCTCGTAGTTGTTTATTATTCCGTTGTGCACGACCGCGACCTGGTTCTCGCAGTCGACATGCGGGTGGGCGTTCCGGTCGTTCACTCCTCCGTGGGTCGCCCAGCGGGTATGTCCGATTCCTGAGGTCCCGTCGATCTCGGCCTCGGCGGCCTCGTCTATAGTTCCCTCGCCTTTCTCAACCTTTATGGTGGGGTTTCCTGCGGTCGCGATACCGGCCGAGTCGTAACCCCTGTACTCTAGTTTCTTGAGTCCACGGAACACTTTCTCCGCGGCTTCATCTTTTCCGTAGTATCCGACTATCCCGCACATAACCTACAGGATGGACATGCAAGTTTATAAATAATTCCTCTCCGGCCTGTAAACCAGTAAAAGAGAGCCTAAAGCGGGCAGGGGAGGGGCGACGGACCTCATCCCCTGAACGGCCGTTAAAACCCGGAAAGCATTAAAAGACTCACTCGACCACTATAAAGAGTGTTGTAATGGTCGAGCTGCTGAGGAGGAACGGAAAGGACGAGATACTGGACGCCGGGGAACTCGGTCCAGAGGAGCTGAAGGCGCTGACAGACCGGACCCGGCTGAAGATACTGAGGAAGCTCGCGGGAAATCCTTCCTACCCCTCGGAGATCGCGGAAGAACTCGGTATAGAGAAACAGAACGCGTACTACCACTTCAGGAAGCTTGAGGGCGCGGGACTGCTCGAGGTGGACCGGAAGGAGGAGAGAAGCGGAGGCGTCGCCACGTTCTACAGGCCGTCCAGAGGCGCCTATGCGCTGGACCTCGGGGGCGAGGGCTCGGAGATATTCCTCCCGGACCGTGGAGCCCAGAAATTCCTCACCCCTCTGGTCGAGGACGGAGAACTCAGGGGTTCGATAGTGGTGGGTTCTCCGGACCAGCACGGCCCCGACCAGGTGAGAGCCCGTGACGGCCATCTCGCCGCTGAGATAGGGCTGAAGCTGGGCCAGTATGGAGACTCTGAAGGGGTAGATACGATGCTGGACACGGAACTCTTCCGTGACTCGGAATTTGACCAGAACATGATACTTCTGGGAGGAGTGCTGACCAACACCGCAACCAAGAAGTTCAACAGAGAGTTCCCCTCCTACTTCTCTGGCGAGAGCTTTCCCTACAGAGAGATAAAGACCCCCCGGTCAAAGTACAGCGAGGACACGATAGGGTTGATCGCAAGGACCGAACATCCCGGGGACCCGGAGAAGGCTCTCTACATGGTGGCGGGCATCAGGAACAAGGGAACCGAGGCAGCCGTGAGAGCATTCAAAAACCTGGAGTCATTACTTGATGATTACGAGGAAGGCGAGTTCCACCGGGTGGTCCGGGGACTCGACCTTGACGGGGACGGGGAGATAGATGACTACGAAGTGGTTGAATGAGAGGTGCTTGAAATGGGAGACTGGCAGGCATTCCAGACCGACGTCCTCGACGCCCTGAGACAGTACGAGGGCTTTTTCGACTTCATGGAGAGGATAGGCAGCCTCAGTGATGACTCCCGGCCCGACACTTTCTGCAGGATTTCCCGAGAGGACAAGAAAGAGGTCTGGGTTGTCGACGCAAAGAACAAGCCGTCGATCGACGAGGGGGACCTCAGAAGGATGGAGAAATACGTCGAGATGCTGAAATCAAAGCCGCTTGACGTCGGCCTGGAGATGGGAGAGATAGAGGAATACGAGTTCCGCGGAATCTTCGTCACCAGCGCCGGAGACCTCAGCCTGGAGAAATTTGAACAGGTGAAATCCGCGGAACTGCACCAGTTCCTCCAGCGCGAACTCGTCTACACGGACACGGACAGAGTGGTCCGGGACGTCGCAAAGATGGCGGAGAGATCCCAGCTCAGCCAGAGCCAGATGAGACTGCTCTTCCAGTCCGTAAAACCGTTCGAGAAGAAGCTTGAAACCGTTCTGGAGGAACTCGGTAAGCTCGAAACCCGATACATCGGACTCGAGCTGATGGAACCTCCGCTCAGCTCCTTCGAATTTCAGGTACCGGTGGATGCCGTCCTGAGGCACGGCCCCCGGAACGCAGCGTTCCTCATCGACGTTCCTTACCGCGAGGAGGACCTGGAGGTCCGGGAAAAAATAGAGAAGGTGAAGGATAGGATGGACTCTATCGAGAAAGACCTCTACTACGCGGCCGTCAGCACGTTCGGAGAGAGGGACCTCGAGCATGTTTACACCCCCGAGAGGCTCGAGAACGAGCTGAGGGAGACCGCAGGGATACTACCGCCCGAGTACTTCGCCAGGCTCTACACCCCCAACGTCCCGACGGAGACCTTCTACGAGGAGGATTACGTCGAGGTCCGGGACAGCCGGCAGCTCGGGTTCCGTCTCCGGATATGGTCCGAAGACGACGTGCGTCACAGGATCGAGGTTAACATCGGGTCCGAAGCCGCCTCAAGGATAAAGGACAACCGGATGAACGCGAGATCCGATTTCGGGGAAGTGATAAAGAACTCCTTCAGGCAGGAGGTGGAGGTGACAGAGGACCTCGATATCAGGCATGATGGAGGAACACAGGACCTTGCCAACTACCGCGACTCCGTCAGCACTGTGTACAGCTCAGCGGTTAACCCTGTCTTCAGCCGCGAGATAAAGAAAAAAGTCTGAACCGTTCGGCTTTTAACCTGCAGACCATCAAACAGATCCGTGGAAACAGAGAAGTTCAGGGAGAAAAAAGAACTGGAGGAGGTCGTTGAAAGACTGGACCGGGACCTCGACAGCGTGATCGTGGAGGGCTTCGAGGACCGGAGGATGATGCGGAAACTCGGGTTCTCCGGAAAGGTGTTCATGTCAGCCGAGAGATCCGTCGAGGACCTTGTCGAGGATGTCTCTAGGGGAGCCGAGGCAGTGGCGGTCCTGACCGATTTCGATGAGCACGGGAAGGAGGAGAGCAGGAAGCTGACCCGGGAACTGGACCGCGAGATCGATGTCGTTAAGTCCGCGAGGAAGGAGTTCGGCGCCCAGCTGACCTCGACCGGAAGAAGAGCGGTGGAGGACGTCAGACCTCTTTTCCAGGACCGGGAGAAGAAGTTCGTGGATGCAGCGCTGGACCGTCTCTTCTTCCGCGACTAGAAATCCTCCAGGCTGGACTGGTTCTTCTTGAGAGGTCTTGCCGAGTAACCGAACTCACGTGAAAGATGAGATGCGAACGCCTCGTCGAAGCCGTGCATCGTGTACACCCGGTCAGGATCAACCGTCCTCACAAGCTCGACGAGATCATCGAAGCCGCAGTGATCTGAGAACGGGAAGTAACGGTCGAACCTGTCCGAGTCATCCGAGTGGACCGCCCATCCCGAGAACCCTGCCTTCGAGCCGCCGGTCCTCTCCACCCGTTCGTCCACCCAGTCCTGCCTCGCCGCCTTCGGAGGACCGATGAAGACCGAGTCCCTGCCAAGTTCCACATCAGAATCGTAGGGTTCAGCGCGGAAGGACAGGTCCGTCGCCTCCTCGACAGCGTCGTTCATCTTCTTCACCGCGCCGTGCGCCACGATCCTCCTCTCAGTGTTCTGCTGGACGAGGTACTGGATCTTCTGCGCCTTCCCCAGCGAGTAACCGAAAAGGAAAAGCGGTCCCTCCGCGTCCTCCATCCAGTCCAGAATCCTCTTCTCAAGCTCCTCCTGTTCCGGCAACCGGTACGCAGGGATTCCATATGTCGATTCGACGACTAGGATATCGGCATCCGGCGGACTGAAGCCTTCGATGTATGCCCGGTCCCTCAGTGAAACATCGCCGGTGTATAGATATCTCTCCTCCCCGCCGAACAGCGAGGCACGGGAGCCGATTATATGGCCCGAAGGTATCAGTTCCACATCGTGGTCCTCGGTTCTCTGAATATCATCCCCGGTCCTGGCCTCCGCGAGCCTGAAGGTCTCATCCGAGCAGATCACCTCACCGTTCCCCCGGTGAAGGTGATCGAAATGCGCGTGCGACACCAGATTCACGTCACCGACCGAGGTCTTCGAATCCGCCACGTAACACCGGTCCAGCTCGAAATGGACACCGTCCTTCTCTCTTATCACACTGAACAACTGGCGGGCAACTGGTTTCAATCCCCGCCTCAGGTCGGTCAGGTTTTAAAGAGTACAGTGACAATTCCCCGCTGTACAGGGGGAATGGTGTAACCTGGTATCATATCGGACTCCAGACTTTTCGAATGGAGTGCTGAGCACCGGGCGACCGGTCCGAGAAAGGCCCCGCCTTTCGACGCGATGACGAGCTGTCGGATCTACGCCGTCCTTATGGCGAAAAGGAGATATCCGACGATCCGGGTTCAAATCCCGGTTCCCCCATAGTTCTTTTTCCCCCGCGTTAAACCGTCTTTGAGGGCTTAATTCTCTCTTTTACCGGGTCTGTGGCGCGGGGTCCTGTGTTCCTTGTCTCTCTCGAAATCCTTTTTTTCTCCTTCCTCCATCAGTATGACGAGACCGGTAGCCGGAAGCGCCACCAGAACAAGTGAGAGGACCGCAACGCGGTACCATACTCCCGCCGGCACCCCCATGCCTATGAAGAAAGAGCTGAGGGTCAGGAGTAGTCCCAGGACCGCTGCGAGGTAGAGAAATGAACCCAGGTACTCGGCTTTCCCGTGCATGAATCCTCCGACGAAAAGTGAGGCGCCGTAGGCCGACATGATCACTATCAGGGCTATCGGGGCGACACCTTTGTTCGCAACATCTGTAAGGGTCAAAGACTTTCCGACCATCGGTATCAGTATCATGAGGAATCCGGTAGCCATGATGACGAAGTTCATGTTCTCTGTAAAGTCAAGGAGACCCATCAAGTGAGAAATTGTGGCGCTGAACTAAAACTGTTTGGTGGGTCAGTCCCTGTACCATTCGCGGACCTGTCTGCCCGCGTCGTAGAGAGAACTCCCGGCGGAGTATAAAGCCGGTCCAAACTTCTCCAGAAGCGGTCCTCCGGCCCTCCCGATGTTTCTCCTCAGTACTCCGCTCTTCATGGCGACCTGGCCCGCCGAGAAGGCAAGTATCGCTCCCGAGAGAAACGTTTTCAGACCTCCTGCGTTCGCCATGACATAAATGCCCCCGGCGGCGCCTGCCGTCACACCGACATCGAAAGCGGTCTTTCCCGGACCTTCAAGGATGCGGTTCACGGTCTCAAGGAAATCATCGTCCTGATCCAGCTCCTTTCCCGCAGATTCAAGGGTTTCAGGACCGTAACGTGGGAAGTCAACGCCGTAGACCGGTCTCTCGTACTCTTCCCATCCGGTTTCTGCGGGCTCCGACATACCAGGTGAATAGTGGGGACTTTTCTTAAAAACAGGTACCGATAGTTCACCGTATCAAAACATTTTTTAAGAGTCTTTCTCTGATTCTTAGTTATGTCAGAGGAATCAAGCGACGATCTGCTCGCTGGAACTGTAGATGAAGTGAAGGAAAAAATCAGAGAGGCGGATAATCCTGATCTGACCTCTCTGCTTTCCGATGAAAAGGAAGGAAAAGACAGGAAGACCGTGAAGGATTTTATCGAATCCCTCATGGAAGGTGAAGAAGATCAGGAAGAAGAAAGCTCGGAGGAGAACCCCACAGACGAGGTAGAGGAGGATAAAGAGAGCGAAGAACCTGTGGAATCTGCTACTGAGCCTTCGACAGACTTTTTCAGCGGCCTTTCCTCCGAGGTTGTCTTCGTTGGAGGAATAACGATCGGTCTTCTGGTCGGTCTCGCTGTTGCGGTCGGTTCGGGCATGATGAGTGCTCCATCGACCACGGCTCCCGGAGGCATGGCGTCCGTTCAGGATGTCAACAGTTCCATCACGGAACTCCTCTCTGCCGGAGGTTCTATGAACACGACCTCCGTGACAGGTATCGAGGAGAGGAACGGGATCTACGAGGTCAACCTGACTTCACAGGTCACGGTGGGCAACCAGACCCGCACCAGGACCACCACCTATTACGTAACCGGCGACGGAGAAAAACTGATTTCCGGTTACGGAATCCAGATGGTGGACATCCAGGAAACCATCGACCGTGTCAAGAACTCAAAGAACCAGCAGAGCAGTTCACAGCAGTAAAGCCGCATCTACTGCGGCCTTTTCATATTTTTCTTACCGGAGAAAGGAAAGTTGTAAAACCGTCCGGAGAAAAGGATTCTACAGGTGAAATAGGTGACTGAACAGACTCTGATCGATCTACCGTACGGTAAAGACGCTCTTGAACCCTTTATCTCCGAACAGGTCCTGGAATGGCATCACGATGTCCACCATCAGGGATACGTGAACGGCTGGAACTCCGCGGAGGAAAAGCTGGAGGACCAGCGTGAAGAGGAGGATTTCTCCGATACCGGATCGATCCTCAGGGATTTCACCCACAACTTCTGCGGCAACATACTGCACGAGATCTTCTGGCACAATATGAGCCCTGAGGGCGGAGGAAGACCAGAGGGCGAACTGAAGGACCGGATCGAGGAGGACTTCGGAAGTTTCGAGAACTGGAAGGAAGAGTTCCGGCAGGCGGCGAAGGCCGCGTCCGGATGGGCCCTGCTGGTCTACGTACCCTACAGCAACGAGCTCCACAACGTCGTTGTCGACGGTCACGATGACGGGGCGGTCTGGGGCGCCCATCCGATCATGGCTCTCGACGTCTGGGAGCACAGTTACTACCACGACTACGG
>JBDGSJ010000030.1:0-9287 GCA_042217585.1 Candidatus Nanohaloarchaea archaeon
GCAAACATGTCCTCCGGCACATGACCGAGCAGGGGCTGGAAGGTGACGTCGTCAAAATCGGAAGCATAGCCGGTCTCGTGGGTTACGGCAGGTCCGCCTCCTACTGCGCCTCGAAGGGAGGTATCGTCGAGCTGACGCGTGAGATAGCGCTGGATTACGGCGGGAAAGGCATCAACGTGAACGCCGTGGACCCGGGCGTCATCAAGACCGACATGACCGAGGAGATGAGAGAGGACCCGGAGACCAGGGGGTTCATGGAGCAGAACACGGTCGCTCCGCGGCTCGGAAGACCCGAGGACACCGCGAGCGCGGTCGCCTTCCTCGCCTCGGAACAGAGCGATTTCATAATGGGAGAAAACCTCGTTGTCGACGGCGGATGGGTCGCGAAGTGATCCGGTCCGTCACAAATTTTTATCTTTAATCCTCCGCCTTTTACATACAGGATAACCATGAAAGTAGCCTGGTTTGACGCACAGGACTGGGAGAGAGAATATCTTGAAAAGGAGTACCCTGACTTCGAGGTCGATTTCTTCAGCGAGTCGCTGGACCGCGACAGCCTCGAGAGGGCAAACGAGTACGACGTGGTGGCGATCTTCGTGGACTCCCGGCTGGACGCTGAACTGGTGGAGGACCTCGACGTGAACCTTATCGCCTGCCGGTCCACAGGTTATGACCACGTTGACATCGAGAGGGCCGCGGAGAAGGGAATCCCTGTCTGTAACGTGCCGGGCTACGCGGATCACTCGGTGGCGGAGCACACTTTCGCGCTACTCCTCGGTATTTCCAGAAAGATACACAGTTCGATCCACAGGGTGAAGGAAGGTGATTTCAGCCATGAGAGTCTCCGTGGTTTTGAGCTCCGGGGGAAGAAACTCGGGGTGATAGGCACTGGGAGCATAGGGAAGGAGGTCATCGATATAGCGAACGGCTTCGACATGCACGTGATCGCGTCCGACCCCGATCCGGACCACGCGGCGGCCGAGGAGATGGGCTTCATGTACGTTTCGCAGGAGGACCTTATCGAGCAGGCGGACATAATCTCGCTTCACGCCCCGCTGACGGATGTGACCGAGCACATGCTCGGCGAGGAGGAGTTCGAGAAGATGGACGGGACCGTTCTCCTGAACACTTCACGGGGCGAGCTGGTCGACACCGAGGCCCTTCTCGAGGCCCTTGAGGACGGGAGCGTCGAGGCCGCGGGTCTGGACGTGCTTGAGGAGGAATGCTTCTTCGATGACGATATCTCCTATCTCGGGGATGTAAGGGAAGAGTGCGACATCGAGACCATACTGGAGGACCACATACTTGTCGAGCGGGATGACGTGCTGGTGACCCCTCACAACGGTTTCAACAGCGAGGAGGCGGTCAAGAGGATCGAGGACGTGACCGTGAGGAACATCCGGACGAGGTCCAACATCGTGAACCGTCCCGGTCAGTAGTCCGTGTACCTCCAGAGAAGTATCAGGATGACTATCTGGGCGGTCAGCGCCATCCACGGGATCGATATAACACCCCAGTAGTAGGTGTGTTTGGTCTCGCACGAGAACTGTGTCAGTGTGCATCCCGCGCTGTGGAACTGGCTGTACCGCTGTATCACATAATGGTAGGCTGAAAGCGGGATTCCGATTATGTTGAAAGGCACGACGTAGTCCGCGATGTCGTCCTTCCTGAACCAAAGACCTGTCGCGATTATCAGTGCCGTCGGGTAGACCAGTATCCTCTGGTACCAGCATTTGCTGCACGGTCCCCAGCCCATCACGTTGGAGAGGTAGAGGCTTCCGAAGGTCGCGAGCGAGGCGAAGAGCAGCGCCAGATGGACTGACCACTCTGATACGAAGGACTCGATCTCCTTTACCGGGGTCATATCCCTCACGTCGGGTCCGAACCTGTCGACGATGTAGATCAGGAATGCGGTGACAAGCGCTATGTTGGTCGCCGCGGTCCCGTAGCCCAGGAAGTCCACGAAAAGTACCGGATCCAGCGCCATATGGCTGTATCACCTGCTATCTTCAAAAAGGTATCAGTCCTCCCCGAGGTAGTACAGGTGGGATGGGCAGTCGCAGTCGCTGGATCCGAAACCTTCGACCGGTTCGCCCATTCCAGAAAGTATATCGGCGAGGACGCACTCGTACCTTGATTCCTCGGGCAGGACCAGGTGGTCGTATACCTCCGCCCTCTCACTCAGGTAGTCGATGTGCCAGTGAAGATTTTCCGGATGGGACCTGTGCCTCTCTATCCTTGACTCGACTGAGTTCCGTCCTGAACCGGCGTAGGCGTATATCCCCGCGGAGAACTCCTTCTCTCCCAGCGCACCTATCTCTATCCTCTGGTCCTCTTCCAGCCTGAGGAGTACCACGTACACCCCTTTCATGGCTTCGAGTAATCGGCTTTCCGCACGGTCTGGTCCACGATGTGGCCCTCCATCGCTGATTCAAGTTCGGATGCCTCAGCGCCGGGCCCGAGATCCAGTTCGGTGTCGAGCGCGTACGCCCTGAAGCGGTAGGTGTGGGTTCCTGACGGCGGCTTCGGACCTCCGTAACCTATCTCGCCGTAGTCGTTGGTGCCGTGGACCGCCCCGGATTCGCCAAGTCTCTGGATGGATGGCAGGTCTCCCGGGACCTTCCCGTCGACCGGTATGTTCCAGAGGACCCAGTGGACGAAGGTGCCGCCGGGTGCGTCCGGGTCGTCCATTATCAGGGCGAGTTTCTCAGCCTCACGGGGGATGTCCGAGAAATCAAGTTTCGGTGATCTCTCTTCCCCGTAGCGGGAATGTTCCTCGGGTATCTCGCTGTCAAATGGTAGATGGAGTTTCATCCTTTATTGCCGGTTTTCTTTCACAGGTATTTCTACTTTACGGAGAGTATCTCGTCCTGGGGGTCGAAGGTGTCGTAACGGAACCCTGTAGGCCTTGTCACATCCCTGTAGGCTTTCTCCGTCCTCGTGGAGGGGTCCAGTATCGCCGCGAAATCCTCCATGTGGCCGGGGATGAACCTTTCTTCGGGCGATGCCGAGAACCTGAGGGGGACCGAGATCTCCTCCGGCCGGCATTCCATCTCGACCAGGACCCCGCCTTTGTCGCCCATGTCGGCCTCCGCCTTCATGTAGAGTTCTCCTTCACTGTATTCGGCTTCCTCGACGAGGGGCTCGGCCGAGTAACTGTTGTCGCCGTCCGACAGGACTATCTCTTCCTCTGATATGTCCACATCCATGCCGTCATGCTCCACGAGTTCGCCCCAGAGACCTACTTCTGTTTCACGGACCTCGGCCTCCCTCAGGCGCGCAGAACCGGCAAGGATGTGGCCTCCGAGACCCAGCTCCCTGTCCCTCCTCAGTATCCTGTCCACCAGGGTCCTCTCCTTTCCGAAAAGCTCCTCCAGAACTCCCGATTCTGACATGTCGAGGACCGCTTCCTCGTGTCTCGTGCCGTTCATCTTTTCCGTCTTCCTCCAGGCGTCATCTTCGCCGAGGAAGGTCTTCTGTTCGAGGAACTCCTTTACGCCGCTGTCTCCCTCGATCCCGTCGGGCCTGAGTTCCACGTCCCGTTCCCGGAGGTCCAGGTCGGAGTCCACGGCCACGTTCACCCTGTAGCTGTCGGTCTCCTTAAGCAGGTCGGAGACGCCCTTCTTTTCGCCGTCGAGTATCTTTCTCGCCGATGATACCATCTCTTTCCTGTCCCTTGCCTCAAGCTCAAGAGTGTTGAGGTATCCGAGCAGCGTCTGCTCGCCTTTCTCGTCCACCAGCCCCATCTCGTGGGCTTCCTGAAGCTCTTCGATGAACTCCTCCTCGGTGATGGACTCCTCCTCGAGGACCTCGGACACGGAGCCGTACCTCTCCTGGTATCCCGGTATCCTGTTCGTGAATTCTTCGGAGCCGCCCTGTCTCCTGGCGAAGAACGAGTCGCTGAGGGTCTTCACTTCCTCCGGCGAGAGCTCCCTGCCGTTGAGGGTGACCGAGTAGGCCTCGAGACCTCTGACCGGGTCCTTCTCCCTGAGGTGTTCCCCCCTGTCGTTGCGGGTCTCTTCGGTCCATCTCTGTCCCTCCGCCACCATCCAGAACCGGAGCTCCTCCACGTCCCCGAGTTCCTTCATGTGGTCGGAGAGACCGAAGAACTCCTCGCCCGCGAGCTGGCCATCTACTCCCTTCTCTTCATCCACGAATCCGTGTCTGCCTGGATCGTTCAGGCTTCTTATCGCCCTGTAATGGTTCGTGGTCCCGACCCTTCTCCTGACCAGGTTGTTTATCTCCTCATGGAGCTGGCTCACCATCTCGGCCTCCTCCCCGTCCTCAGGTATCTTGAGGTCCTCGGCCACTTTCTCCATGTCCTCCTCGGACTTCCTGACGTATGCCGTCGGCTCGAACACCATCAGGCTCTCACCTCCTCTGGCTCCTCATCTCCCTGATCGAGGCTGTAGACCAGCTCCTGGCCGTCACAGTCTATCCTGGTCTCCACTCCGGTATCGAGCTCTTCGATCACGTCGTCAGGGACCATTCCCCCGTACAGCATCCCTTTCTCGGCTGCGACCGCCGCGGCGTGGCTGGTGATGCCCTCCTCAGTCGTCACGATGGCCTCCTTGTTCGGGGTCCTCCGGTCCAGCTCCTCGTTTATGCAGGGTGTGACCAGGACGTATCCGTCGCCGAAGGAACTGTCAAGGTCCTCCAGCTCTCCCCTGGAGTAACCCTTCAGTCTGTAACCTGGTCCTTCACCGGGATACGGGTCGGCGTCCTCGACGACCACCGCAGGTCCGCTGAAGGAACCTGAACCTCTGAACTTGTCGGTCCTTCCCAGCACCTGTTCATCGTCAAGCTCCGGCATCAGCTCGTCATCCTCCTCTCCGGTACCGCCCGTCAGCGGTCTTGCCTGGAGGACCACGACCCTGTCGTTCTCGGTCACCCCGAACTCCACGTCTATACCTGAAACATCTCTTGAGCCGGATAGTATCTCTCCGGCCCTGTCTACCGCTCTCGCGATGGATTCGATGTCTCCCGCGTCTACAGGTCTTTCCTCCAGGTTCTCTGTGTATTCCTCGGTTTCCCTCTCCCTCTTGTTTATCTTGGCCGCGTCAGCCCTGCATCCCTTCACCACGCTGTCGGCATCCGGACCTATCTCCGCGTACAGGTGTTCAGGACCTCCTGGGTTGGTCGAGTAAACCACGCCTCCCGCCCTGAGGTCCTTCATCTCCTGTACTATCACTCCTGTCTCGATCCTTCCCCCTGAGCCCTCTCTGGACCTGTACCTGCGGGCTCTTTCGGTGAACGGGCTGGCCACGACGTCTTTTATCGCCTCCTCCAGCCGGTCCCTCGTGACCCCGATCCTTGACTCCAGGACCCCGGCAAAGCTGTTTTCCCCGCTGTCCTCGGATGGAGCGGAGCTCCTGACAGCGAGAGGTTCGTCGAAACGCTCCAGCGCTTCCTCCACCTCCCGTACCTGTTCCGGGACCGGGACCTCCTCGAGCGCGTGCCTCACCGAGCTGAAGCTCATCGATTCCAGTTCCTTGCCCGACCTTTCCTCTACCCGGTCCAGAAGTTCCGCGGCCATATCTCCGGGTACTGCTATCCCGTCCGGGACGTTGAACAAGTCGTCACGCTGCGCCAGCTTCATCAGGTTGACAGCCTTACCGCCGTACTCGGACCGGGAAACGGTCTTTACTGGCGAGCCAATCCTCCTCAGGCCGGACATAGTTGTCACTCGCGAGATAAAAACATAAATAGGAGGGGGTTGAGAGGGCTCAGACCGTCTCTATCTTCAGTTTTCGGTCCCTCGGGCCGTCTGACTCTATGAAAAGCACGCTCTGCCAGCGGCCCAGGTCCAGCCTCCCGTTCTCCACCGGTATGGATACGCTTGAGCCCACGAGCACGGACCTCAGATGGGCCTCCGCGTTATCATCCATCCTGTCATGCTCCCAGTCGTCCTCCGGCACCAGCTCGGCGAGCAGGTCCTCGATGTCGGACAGTAGACCGGTCTCGTTCTCGTTCACCACCACTCCCGCAGTCGTATGGGGTACCTGGACCACGCAGAGGCTGTCCCCTGTCGAGACCACTTCCTGGACCCGGTCCGTCACATCGACCACCTGTCTCTTCCGCCCGGTGCTCAACCTGATCTCCATGAAAGTATTTTCCGGGAACGGAGGGAAAAAGGTTAACGGAGCGAACTGTAGAACTGCTCTGCCTCCCTGAGCCTGTCGATGACCTCTACCCGGTCCGAGGTGTCGTACCACTCCGAGAGGACCTCTCTGGGCTCCTCGTCGAACTCTCTGACCTCGGAGCCTCTCGTGAAGACGATGCTCTCACCGTCGTAGCCGACGGTCCATCCGTCGAAGTCCTGGTCGATCACGTACGCGGAGTCCTCCGCGTCGAGGTAGAACTCTCCCACAGTTCCCTCGAACTCTGCTCCCAGTTCGCCGTATATCATCCATTCCTCGTCAGGCTTCTCGTCCCAGAGCTCGTCCATGAAGGTCCTGTGGCCCATCCAGGCCGAACTCATCTCCTGTGCGAGAACGTATTCGTTCCCGTCCTCCTGGAGGACCCCCTCGTACCATCCTTCTTCTCCGATGTTGTCGCTGGTTATCTCCATGGGCTGAAAACACTACCGAGTTTTATATCCTCATCTCCCGTATGGCCTGACCTTCACTGAACTCAACCTTATCTCCATAGAACCTCTCTCCAGGTAAACTGCCGGATAGGGGTTCTCGGTGCCGACCACGAACTTCATTGTCCTTCCCCCGTAAGAAGACGTCACATTGAACGCTGTAAATCCTGAGAAGTATCCTTTCCCGGACCTGTCTATCTCGAAGTTCCTGCCCTGGATCGAAACGTTCATAGAGACCCCTGTGTCCATGACGGTCTCGACCCTGAAACCGGTCTCAGGTCCAGCTATCATCGAGAGAGGTAGCGCCAGGTTCATCACTTCTCCTCCAGGATCGTAATCATAAGTTCCCTGGGTATAGTTCTGGCGCGTAAAAACATTCTTATCGGTCGTCATTACAGAGAGATTGTCTCTGAAGACGAGGAAACCTTTTCTGACATCCCGGAAAACCACCACTCCTTCAACGGATTCACCGCTGGTCCGGGTCACAAACAGCTTCATGTGGCCGGTCCCGTTACCCATCCTGTCAGAGACACGGTATTTCAGGAGATTTCCGGTACTAATCGAGATTTTACTTCCGTTCCTTTCCTTTTCAGACCCGATATCTCTGGTTCCGTTCTGCTCCTCCGGCCTATCCGTCACCACAGGTTTTTGCTGGCCATGGAGGCAGCCCGAGACCACCAGAACCATCACCAGCCCCAGAAGAGGGAGGAATTCTCGGCCCACGCATCCTTTGAACCTCGGGAATGTTTTAAAACCTCGGCGAGAGACCACAGAGTTTTATTTGTTACTTCGCAGTAAGAAAGTTAGATGGCTGAGAACATCGTCACCCCGGGCGAGAAAGCTGAGGAGAGATGGAACTTCCTTGACCGCGGAGAGGAACCCGAGGAAATAGAGGACCGGGTCTACATGGAAGAGATAAAACTTGAACTGGAGAGGGCCACCGGCATGGAGGCTCCAGAAGTTAGGTTCATGGAGTACAGTGACAGCGACCAGCTTCTGTACGATTCAATGGTCAATACTCTGAAGATGATGGGGATAGACGATAAAGAGACCGGTTCGTGGAGCCCGCCGCTCGGAAAGATCTGGGGGAAGGCGAGGAACCTCAAGATGAGGTTCATGAGCGATAGGACCCTGGGACTGGCGAAGATAGACGAGAGACACATAGACGAGATAGTATCCGAGGGAGAGATCAAGGTCGGTATAGCCGCAGACAACATCGAGAAGTACTGCGAGGACCCGAAGATGGGAAAGAGGTACACCATGACACATGAAGCGGTCCACGGCCTCCAGTTCTACAACTTCCCCGGCATAATCAGGGAGCGGGTCCTGATGAAGAACTACCCGTTCAACAGGGACCTCAGGAGAAGGGCGGAAGCCACGTCCTACATCACCGAGGGCCACGCGAAGTTCTTCACCGACCGGATCTTCGAGGAAAAGTTCGGAGGGAAGCCGGAGAGGAAGAAGGGAAAGATCAGGAAGGCGGTCCACAGCGCCGGCAAAAAAGTGTTTGACGTCACGGACGAGGAGTACGAGGTCGGAAACAGGTTCATAGACGAGATACACTCGAGGGGCGGCCTCGAACTGGTCATGCGTGCATGGGAAAAGAGACCTGACACGGTGCGTGAGGTCCGGGAACCGGAAAGATGGATCTCAAGGGTGAGGTCCGATGGATAACAGGAACATAATCTCCGGAGCCGGAGATAAGGCGCTGAAGGGTGCGAAGTTCGCCGGCAAGCTGCTGATGAAGGACGTCCCGGTCGAGGAGAAGATCGAGGAGGAGCTGGAGTTCATTGACAGGGGAGAGGAACCGGAGAAGTTCAGGGACCTCGAGTACCGCGAGGAGATAATGCCTCTGATAGAGGATGAGACAGGGCTTGAACACCCGGAGGAGCCGACTTTCTACCAGTACGACTCGACACCGCAGATATACCACGACCTGATGAGGGAGGCCGCTATAGAAGGTCTGGAGGACAAGAAAGTCCCGGTGATGAGAAAAGGAGTCTACATCCTATCGCCCGGCACCTACGTGGAGAAAAAGCTGGAGAAACTGTACGAGCGCAGGAAGATGGAGCACAGGTCCAGGATGATGTCCGGAGCCGTGAACCCGCTTGAGAACTCCACGGAGCGCGCCAACCTCTCCATGCAGGGGATCCGGTTCAGGGAGAAGTACTCCGACGTGGACCTCGAGACGGAGAGGAAACTGGTCCAGATACACGAGGGCATCCACCTGGTCCAGCACCACAACTTCCCGGAACTGAACAGGGAAGACGAGAAACTGGACCTGGAGAGCCAGGAAGGTGAGAAAGAGAGGATAAAGTCGACACTGGCCGAGGGCCACGCGACCTTCTACACGCGGAAAGTGAGGGACCGCCTCGGGATAGACAGGGAGTTCGATATGCCCCTGTGGCGAAGAAAACTGATGGAGCTCAGGGACAGGTTCTACGGCCTTAAAGAAGAGAAAGAGAAATACGGTACCGGAGCCCAGTTCATATCAGAGGTCCACAAAGCCCGGGGAAGAAAAGGAGTCAATGAAGCTCTCCGTGACCCTCCCGAAACGATGGAAGAGGTCCACAACCCGGAGAGATACCTGGTGAAGAAGGAACTGGAAAAGGACTGATGGAAACCAAATCCGGGAAAACGTAATAGAACGCCAGCGCCCGGATTTGAACCGGGGAGGGCCGTTACAGCCCAGCAGATATAT
>JBDGSJ010000031.1:0-12450 GCA_042217585.1 Candidatus Nanohaloarchaea archaeon
GGTTGACGTGGCCCAGGTTGCAGGCCTCGTAGTTCTCAAGCGGTTGCTCTCCGCACGGGTTCGTGGCCTCGATGCGGTGCTCCGGGTGTTCATCGACGTCAAAGCTGTGCATCTCGTTGGTCTCGTCGTACATGAACAGGCCGGGCTCTCCGTTCCTCCACGCGCCGTCGACGAGGCATTCCCAGATGAATCTTGCGGGGAGCTTCATCGGCTCTCCGGGCGTCAGGTCGATGTCGTACTCCTCCACTTCTTCGCCGAAGCTGGCGGCGAAGTCACGCCAGAAGTTGTCGTCCTTTCCCTGGTCCGAGCCAGCGGCTTCAGGGTACCATTCCTCGTCCCTGTTGTAGAACTGCGCGGTCTTCCTCGAGGTCTCGAAGACTTCGCCGGTCCTCGGGTTGATGAGCTCGTACTCCTCGTCGTTCTTGACCGCCTCCATGAAGTCCTCGGTCAGTCCGACGGAGATGTTGAAGTTGGACAGGTTGCCTTCCTTCCTCTTCGCGACAACGAAGCGGAGGATGTCGGGGTGGTCCACGCGCATGATACCCATCTGGGCGCCTCTCCGCTTCCCGCCCTGCTTTATGGTCCCGCACATGGTGTCGAAGACCTGCTGGAAGCTTAGAGGTCCTGAGGCGATGCCGCCGGTCGACGATACTATGTCTCCCTTGGGCCTCATGAGGTGGAATGGGTATCCCATCCCTCCTCCTGACTGGAATATCTTTGCGGCGTCGTGGACCTTGTTGAATATGCTGTCCATGTCGTCCTGCGGGTGGACCACGAAGCAGGCGCTGAGCTGCTGGAGTTCTGCGCCGGCGTTCATCAGCGTAGGGGAGTTTGGCATGAACTTCAGGTTGGTCATGAGCTGGTAGAACTCCTCCCATGACTCCTCGAAGTCGACGTCGTCGTACTCCTTGTCGGGCTGTGCCACGTTCCTGGCGACGCGCTCGAACATCTCCTCGACCGTCTCCTTGACCTCGCCGTTCTCGTCCTTGAGAAGGTAGCGGGCCGGGAGGATACGCTCGTAGGCGTTCTCGGTGAGCCTCTCCTCGACTGTTTCTCCTGTTACGCGTTTTACCGGCAGTTTGAAATCCGATTTCTGTTCGATCTGTTCTGACATGATGACACCTAAGTATGATGAGTTGAGTTATTCGTTTTGGAGCGACTGGACCTCTTTCTTGAACGATTCAGCGTTCTCGAAGGAGTCGTAGACCGACGCGAACCTGATGTAGGCGACCTCGTTCCTCTTCCTGAGCTCTTCCTTCACTTTCTCCCCGATGTCCTCTGCATGGACCTCCCTGCTTCCGCGGACCTCGTTCTTCACGTTCTCGACGATCTCCTCGACCTGTTCGTCGGTCAGAGGCGTCTTGTTGGCGGCTCTCTCCACCCCCTTGCGGATCTTCTCTTCGTCAAACTTCTGCTCGGTCCCGTCCCTCTTTATGACCTTGATGTCGAGTTTCTCCGCTGTCTCGTAGGTGGTGAACCTTCTTCCGCATTCCTTGCATTCTCTCCGGCGCCTGATTCTCTCGCAGTCCTCTCTTGTGTCAACGACTTTCGTCGCGCCTTCGTCACAGTAGATGCATTTCATTCGGTATACCAGCCTCTGACCGGTATCAGGTCGAGGTACTACATATTGTGGAGAATCTTTGAACTCCCCCCCACATCTTGTGTTTCCGTCAGGCTGAATATTGACCTCTCTCTTTAAATATCCTGCCGTGTTGGTTCCGGCTGAATATTCATCTTCTGGTGACAAATTTCTGGTCCGACGGGCGTCTCCTTTTTCAAGATTGGAGCCGAATCCCTTTACAAAGGTAGTCTGAAGGATGAGAATCGTACCTGACACATCGATAATAATCGACGGAAAGCTCTCCGATCTCGCTGAAGAGGGGGAGATAGACGGAGAGGTAATAATATCTGAACTCGTGATCGACGAACTGGAGAACCAGGCGAACACCGGCAGGGAGACCGGTTACCAGGGTATCGACGAAGTCGAGAAGCTGAGGAAGCTTTCCGGTGAGAAAGGTTTCGAGGTGAGCTTCACCGGCAGGAGACCCAGCACGGAGGAGATAGAGATGGCGGAGAACGGCCGGATCGACGCGATGATAAGGGACGTGGCCGAGGAGCACGATGCGGTCCTCTACACCGCGGACCGGGTCCAGGCACGTGTCGCCGAGGCGAAGGGCGTCGATGTGGAGTTCTTCGAGACTGAGGACGCGGTGGAGAGGTTCAGGCTGAAGGATTACTTCGATGACGATACCATGAGCGTCCACCTGAAGGAGGACGCGAAGCCTAAGGCAAAACGCGGGGTCCCCGGAGAGTTCGGCCTGGAGACGATCAGGGACGAGCCCATAAGCAAGGAGGAGATCCAGGACCTTATATCGAACACCATCGAGGTCGCGGAGTCCTCGGACCACGGTCTTGAGGAGATGGAGAAGGAGGGCGCGACAGTCATCCAGCTGGACGAGTACAGGATAGCTATCACGAGGCCTCCTTTCTCGGAGGCGATGGAGATAACCGCTGTGAGACCGGTAGCGGATGTCTCGCTGAGCGACTACGACATGTCTGTCGAGCTACAGGAACGGCTGAAGCAGGAGGCCGAGGGTATACTGGTCGCCGGGGCGCCGGGACACGGTAAATCTACGTTCGCGCAGGCTCTCGCCGAGTACTACGAGGGGGAGAACCAGGTCGTGAAGACCATGGAGAATCCCCGGGACCTCGACGTCGGACCGGATATAACGCAGTACAAGAGCCTTGAGGGCTCGATGGAGAACACAGGCGACTTCCTGCTCCTGGTCAGGCCGGACTACACGGTGTTCGACGAGGTCCGGAAGACCGACGACTTCGAGGTCTTCTCCGACATGAGGATGGCCGGGGTCGGGATGATAGGTATCGTTCACGCCTCCGAGGCGGTCGACGCGGTCCAGAGACTTATCGGAAGAGTGGAGCTGGGTATGATACCGCA
Organism: Candidatus Nanohaloarchaea archaeon; assembly: GCA_042217585.1. Taxonomy (GTDB): domain Archaea; phylum Nanohalarchaeota; class Nanosalinia; order Nanosalinales; family Nanosalinaceae; genus JBDGSJ01. The sequence goes on from JBDGSJ010000031.1 coordinate 2,957, forward strand.
GGTCTGTGACACCGTCGTCTTCATAAAGAACGCCCGGATCGAGACCGTCTACAAGGTCGAGCTGACCGTGAAGGTCCCGGAGGGCATGACAGAGGAGGACCTCGCACGTCCCGTCATACAGATCAAGCGCTTCGAGGACGACGAGCCGCAGTACGAGATATACACCTACGGCGAGGAGACGGTCGTGGTCCCGGTGACCGGGGGCGAATCCGAGTCCGGTGCGCAGAGGCTTGCGAAGGAGCAGGTCTACCGTGAGATGCAGCAGTACGCTCACGACCCGGAGATAAGGTTCCTTTCGGACGACCACGTCGAGGTCCTTGTTGACGAGGACGAGATCTCCCATATAATAGGGAAGGGAGGCGAGAACATCGACAGGATTGAGGACCAGCTCGGCATCAGCATCACTGTCGAGCCGAAGGGCGCCACCCTGAAGGACGAGCTCGAGTTCTCGGTAGAGGAGCGCGGGAACTCGGTGATAATCGAGATAGGGGAGGAGCACGCGTCGGACGAGGTCGACGTCTATGCCGGCGACGAGTTCCTTTTCGCTGCGACGGTCGGGAAGAACGGGGAGGTGTCGCTGACGAAGACCTCAGAGCTCGCGGCCCGGGTCCTTGGCGCGGCGGAGACCGGGAAGCTCCAGGTCCGGACGTGATTTCCCAGTTTACTTAAGTCAGCGCACCTGATTCCTCCACGTGAGGCAGGTCCAGGTCACGGTCCCGGACAGGCACAGGGAGCTCGTGGAGGAGATACTTCAGGACTACTCCACGGACATATCCTCCTCGAAGGTCGAGAGGAAGGAGGAGGAATCGATACAGTTCTCGGCGACCGTCGAGGCCAGCGATATAGACGACCTGACGGAGGACCTGAAGGGCCACAAGGAGATAGAGGTGGGGGAGCTTTCGATAAGGGTGCTCCAGCAGGAGACCCTGATAGAGAAGGGCCAGCAGACTAAGGGCTCGACAAGTCCGCTTTCCCAGGAGGAGATATACAGCAAGGCGCAGGAGTTCAGGAACTTCACCAAGCCGCAGTGGGGCCTCATAGCGCTCTCTTCCGCGATCGCGAGCTACGGACTGGTCCTTGACAACGTGATACTGGTTATAGGTGCGATGATGCTGGCGCCGATGCTCTCTCCGTTCGTCTCTGGAGCGGTCTCGCTGGCTGTAGGGGACCGCAGCCTCCTGATCGATTCGGTCCGGGCGGGTATCGAGAGCGCGGTGATCGCGGTCCTGGTCTCTTACCTCGCCGTCTTCCCGATACCTGTCGGTGTCAACAACACGCTGGAGCTTGTGGTCTCCCCCGGAGTCCCGACGGTCCTGCTATCCCTGCTGGTGGGAGGGGCCGCAGCCCTGACGTTTGCCACCGGTCTGAGGGACCAGATAGCAGGGGTCGCGGTCGCCATCGCTCTTGTGCCTCCTCTGGCGAGCGTCGGTATCGCCCTGAAGATGCAGGACTTCGTCCTGGCCTTCCAGGCAGCTGCCGTTGCTTTCTCGAACATACTGGGGGTGATAATCTCCGGTTTCATAAGTTTCAACGCCCTGGGTTTGAGGCCCCAGACCTACTACAAGAAGAGGAATGCGGAGAAGATGAAGTACGTGGTCCCCGGGGCTTTCCTGGTCCTGATAGTTCTCGTGGTGCCGGTCGTGTACCACGCCTATGCCAACTACGAGGCCTACGGCTCACAGCACAGTATAGAGAAGAAGGCGAATCAGTTCTTCGGGGAGGACCTCATAGAGATCAGGTTCAAGGACTCCACGGCCACGATACTGGTGGCTGGAGACCACAATGAGACGGAGTTCCGGAGGAGCATAACCGGTGACGTGAAGCTTGAGGTGATCGAACTCCGGAAGGCCGGCTAATTATTTAAACAGGGCTCCAGCAATTAAATTCATGCCGGATATTATACTGGCGATCAATCTGGCTGTGACCCTGAGTATCGGTGCGGTCACTTTTCTGATCATACATTACAGCACCAGGGACATAGAGGACGACATAATCAAGGAGTACGCCCAGAGGCTCAGGTTCGTGATACTCGTGCTGCTCCTGTTCGTGGTGTACTGGGGTCTCTACAGGTACTCGCTGCAGGGAAGTTCTATCGCGAGGTATCCGCTTTACCTGGCCCTGATATTCGTGTTCCTTTACCTCATGTGGTCGGTGATGTCGTTCGAGAAACTGGCCGACCAGCACGGGACCTCGACCGAGAGCAAGATGGATAAGATAACGAAACAGGAGCTGGGAGAGAATTAACTCCTGTGCTCGTTCCTCTCTTCTCTCTTCCGCCGAACGACCTCGTTAATCTCATGCAGGGCGGTATCGAGCACGTCCAGCATCTCCCAGCCCTCCTCGTTGACTGTCTGTATCCCGAACTCTGATTCGAGCTTGAGGTCCAGCTCCCACCTGTGCTTCTTGCCGTCCTTCTCCGACTTCTTGAAATGGAGCTTGACCTCCTCAGGACGGTCCAGTTTTCTTCCGAGGGAGCCACTCATCTGCTGGGCGATTTTGTCGTGGACCGCGGCTTTCTCCTCGTCAACGTCCAGTCCGACGATGTTGACAAGCACGTAGTCGTCGGAGGTCGAGCTGTCGATATGCTCTGCGAAGTCCTTCACGGTAACGATGGATTCGGGGTAGTCCCTGTCGGTTATCAGCAGTTCACTGGATTCCTTTTCCATCATCTCTTCCACGAGCTTGTCGCAGTCCTCGTGACCTTCATGGGTCGGCGGGGTCCGGTCCATTATCTCACGGACCGTCACGTCTGAAAGCCTGTCTTTCTCCGAGCCACCGGCTATCTGGGTGTCCTTCTGGGACCTCCCGGATGTCCCTCCCGGTGACTGGGATTCACGGTTGATGAGGATCTTCAGCATCTCCGTGCTCCTCACGATGCCGGTCAGCCTGCCGTCCTCGTCAAGCACCGGTAGACGTGAGATGTTGTTGTCCAGCATCATATGCCGGGCCTTCTCCACGCTGTCCTCCTCGAAGACCTGGAGAAGTTCTTCCGGTCCGACGTCCAGACTGGTGACGGAGGAGAGCTCCTCGATCTTCTCGAACCCTCTCAGAAGTTCCTCGTCACCGATCACGGCCTTGAGCCTGTCGTCCTGCGTTTGGACCATCAGCTTGCGGCCCGAGTTGATCCTGAGACCGCATATGTCCTGCAGCGAGTCCGAGGCGTCGAACTCAGGCGGCTGGTGGATGACTTTCTCGGGCTTCGTCGTCTGCGGGTTGAACTGGACGTGCCTTATCAGGTCCCTGTAACCTATCACTCCCTTGAGTTTCCCGCTGTTAACTACCGGGACGGCCCTGAGGTCCTTCTCCTCCATAGTGTTCCTTATCTGGGAGAGGCTCTGGTCAGAACTGACGGTGACGGGGTCGGTGTCCATTATCTCCTCTGCGGACACTTCCTCTGCGTTCATTCCGATCACTTGTCCACCAGGAACTTCTCTTCCTTGTCGTCCATATCGATGAAGTTCGTCGCTGCCTTACGCAGCTCCTTCGCGGAGGACCGTCCGAACGCCATGACCTCGACGCGGCATCCCATCGCCTTCAGGTGGTCGACAAGGACCGCGAAGTCCCCGTCTCCCGTCACGAGTACGATGGTGTCAAGCTTCTTCGCCTGCTGGATCATGTCCACGGTCATGCCGAGGTCCCAGTCTCCCTTCTTCTCGCCGCCGTAGAACTCCTTCAGTTCCTTGATGTTCACTTCGTAGCCTATCTTCCTGAGTGCTTCGAAGAAGTTCTCCTCGTCCGGCGTGTCGGCCTGGATCACGTATGCGGATGCCCTCACCAGGTTCCTGTTCATCACGGCCGCGTTCAGCAGTTTCTTGAAGTCGACCTTGCTGTTGTAGAGGTTTTTTGCGCTGTAGTACATATTTTGGACGTCGACAAAGACGCCTACTCTCTGATCGGAGTGTATTTCTGACATAGAAAATCTTCCTCGTTGAAACAGATGATTCTGAATCTACATGAAAGGATTCGGAGGTCAGTCTTAAAAGGTTACCTTGAACCGGACCCCAGTTCGTAGATGTGGTAGGTCCCGCACGGCGAGCTCGCGGAGAACACCTCGGAGTAGTTCAGCTCCTCCCTGACGACAGCATAATCCACACCGTACTTACTGTGAAGCCGCCCATAACCGGTCCACGTCCCGTGGACCTCACGGTCCAGGAGGTATCCTGCCTCGGCCCACCGGTCCGACACGACCTCTCCCTCCAGTCCGCTGACGTGGTCCATCGCCTTGCTGAACGGTCCTGCGCAGCGGTACTCCCTCTCCAGCTGTCCGGCGATGCTCATCCCGGAGACGGCGAAGGTGGCGAGTAGGATGACGAGCAACTGCCTTCTGTCGAACTTTCTCGCCGAGATGAGGACCAGAAGCGGAAGGGCCGGAAGCCAGTACCGGGTGAAGGAGTTGCCCGCGTACACCAGCACGAAGACGGAGTAGAGGAGTAGCATCCCTCTCTCGTGAGGCCTCGATTCCCTCCATCCTGCGATACCGGCGAGTCCGAGGACCGATACCGCGGTCCAGCCCGCCTTCAGGTTCGCCAGCGTCTCGGCGAACAGCTCGGAGTCGGACCACCTGCTTACCCTGTTTATGTAGAGTAAAGTCTTCTGGAGCGGTCCCCCGTACTTCCACGTGCTGTAGCCGAGGAACGGTATCGAGCCGAGGAGGCCTCCGGCTACGTAGCGAAGGGCCTGTTCCCTCTTCGAGTAGAGGTAGCCGAGGAGCATGCCGGCGCCGAGGACCGCGTAAACGTACCGAAAGGTGGTGGCGAGAGCCATCAGTCCTCCCGCGTACAGGTGTCGGTCCCGCGTGTAGAAATAGAGGCTTCCGAGCATAAGCGCCAGCGCAGGTATGTCCGAGTAGGCGTGGAAGGACCAGTACAGGAAGAGAGGTGAGAGAGCCATCCCTGCCACCACGAGAGGAGATTCAAGGTCCTCTGAACGCGCAGTCAGGTAGAAAAGGTAGACCGCTGCGAGCCCGGAGAGCGAGATCACCAGTCTTGCGGTGAAAGTTGACTCGCCGGTCAGGGTCCAGATCGCGGCGATCGCCGCGGAAAGCGCGATGGGTCGGTTCTCCTCGAAGTTGTGGGTGTCGGTCCCCAGCAGGGCCTCGGCATTTCCCATAAAGGAGCCCTCGTCCCAGCGCAGGGGGGCCGTAGCCAAGCCGGCGAGCGATATCGTCAGGAAAAGCAGTACGATGGAAAGGTAGAGGGCGGTGTCCGATTCGATGTCTTTCACCTTTTTCCACGTTCGCTGGGCCTTGAGGTTATCTTCACTATCTCGCGCTGGAAGTATATCACGCCCACAAGCGATATCACCGCGAGAGAGGCAGGTCCGTACCTGAAAGCCACACCGGTGACGTCGAACCCGGCTCCCACCATTATACCTATCGCCGAGGAACCCAGGCCGTAGAAGAGCAGGGTGAAAGCCATTATCTTGAAGGCCCTGGGGGCTCTTTCGCTAACAAGGAACATGCTCATCGATATCTCCTCGTGGGAGAGGAAGTTATCGAGTGTGCGGTAGTAGTAATAGTAGAGCGTCAGGGCCTCGATTATCAGCGCGATACCGAGTAACCCGAATATGATCTTCATCAAAACCTCCTCCACCAGCTGTAGACCACGTAGAAGAGCAGGGTGGCGTAGACTCCTCCTGTAAGGTTTGAGAATGAGATCACCAGGCCCTGACGCGTGACCATGCTCGACATGCCGTACATCGCCCCGGCCATGGCCACGAACATCGTCCCGGCGGTGAGGACCGTGAACTCGTGCTTCACCGTCTCAGGCTTCAGCTGGAAGCTGGCCATCGCCTTTTCCTCCTGGTCCTCCAGCTTCCGGTAAATCATCAGCGCCAGCGCGGAGGCGCCGAGGACCGTCAGACCCGTGAAGAGGTAGAGGAACCTGAGGATCATATTTATCGGTTCGTCGTTCTTCTTTTTACGTTTACTCTTTCAGCGACATGATCTTCTCCAGGTTCTCTCTGTAACCCCTGTCCTCGCCGTCAGGTGTCTCCAGTATCATAGGCAGGTCCTCCAGTTCACCGGAGTTGATGACGTTCCTGAAGCCGTCCTCTCCGATTTTCCCTTTTCCTATGTGTTCGTGGTTGTCCTTCTCGGAGCCTTTCGGGTCCTTGGAATCATTGAGGTGGATGACCTTCAGCCATTCAAGCCCGAGGTCCTTCTCCAGTTCCTGGACCATATCCCTGAACCCGTCTTCATCTCCAAGCTCATACCCGGCGGCGTGAGCGTGGCAGGTGTCGATACACACCCCGAGGTCCTCCTTTCCGGTTTCCGCCCGGTCTATCATCTCCCTGAGCTCTCCGAAACTCTTCCCCAGCGTCGTGCCCTTGCCTGCGGTGTTCTCGAGCAACAGGGTCACGGTCTCCGGTATGTCCAGCCGGTCGATGCCCTCCGCTATCCGGTCCAGTCCTTTTTCCCTTCCGCTGCCGGTGTGGGCGCCGGGGTGGAAGACAACGTATTCGACGCCGAGGGTTGACGCGGATTCGAGTTCTGACTGGAGGCATTTCAGTGATTTCTCGAAAAGGTCGTCTTTCGGAGTCGCAAGGTTCACGAGGTAAGTCGAATGTATCACGTAGGGGTTCTGATCTCTCTCACTGCGTTCCTCCCTGAACTTCTCGCCGTCCTCCTCGCTGTAATCTGAGACGGACCAGGTCCTCGGCGAACCCGCGAATATCTGGCCGCAGTTCCCGCCGATCTCCTCCTGCCTCTCCACTGCTTTTTCTACTCCGCCCGATATTGATACGTGTGCGCCGACTCTGAAGGTCATATCAGGTCTTGTCCACCGTAGAATTAAACCGGTTACGGCTCACTGCTTTTGGCGGTCACATCGCTCACGTTCACAGTGAAGAACGCGAGCCCGAGGAACAGCACGAAACTGCTGAACAGGGCAAGAACTCCCAGCAGAGGATTGTTTATCCCCATTCCAAGGTTGCCGATGGCCATACCCAGAGCAAATATTATCGCGGAGAAGGACATTATCCAGAAGGAGTAAGTCGCCTTCTCGTTCAGCGAGAACATGGTCAGCGAGTACTCGCGGTGGTCCTCGAAGTGCTGGACTATCTGGTAGCTGTAGAACGTCGTAAGCGAGAACAGCAGTGTACCGACGAGCGCCTGGAGCGGCATGTAGTACTCCATGAGGAGTTCAGCGAGCGCATATACTCCTGTCACTCAGAACCTCCTCCACCACCGGACCAGTAGCAGGGTGAAAACCACCGTGTAAAGCGCCAGAGAGTACCTGCCCTGGAAGACCAGTATCTCGATTTTCGCCAGAGAACCATACCAGTACCCGAGAAACGAGAAGACCATCAGCAGGTTCGAGTAGAAAAATATCTTGAAGTCGGTTATCGACCTGTCCTTCTGGAGCTGGAAGGTGGCCATCGCCTTCTCGTGGTCCTTCTTCAGCTTCCAGATCACCAGCGAGGAGACGACTCCGGCCGCAAGTGAGACCAGGCTGAAAACCACTCTGAAAGCCGTCAGCTGTTCCGGAGCCAAAATCATTTATTCAATTATTGCGTCCTTTATTTTATAAGCATTAAAGCGGAGCGGTGGAAAAACAATCAGGATAGTCTCCCTTGCTCCTTCGAACACTGAGATACTCTGTGCGCTCGGTTCGATAGACCAGATAGTCGCAACTACTTCTCTGTGCGATCACCCTCCTTCGGCGGTCCAGAAACCCTCCGTGGGGGGCTGGACCAGGGGGACAAAAGTCAAGGAGATCGAGGAGATGGATCCAGACATCTTGCTGGCCTCAGACGACCTTCAGGACAGTCTGGTGGACCGTCTCAGGGACCGATCGCTCGAGGTCAGGCAGTTCACACCTCACACGGTTGACGAGGTATGGGAAAGCATCATGGAGATAGGGGAACTGATCGGCAGGAAGGACCAGGCCTCCGCTCTTGTCTCAGATTTAAAGGAGGTGCTTGGAGGCTTCCATCTTGACGGCAGGATATACTGCGAGGAATGGATGGACCCTCCCATGGTATCCGGAAACTGGATTCCAGGCCTGCTGGAGAACTGTGGAGCCGAATACTTCATCGAAGAGGGGCAGAGAAGCAGAGAGTTCAGCCTGAAAGAGCTGAAGGATTTCGACCCGGAGTATATCTTTTTGAACGTCTGCGGCGCGGGAGAAACTGTCGAACCTGAAAAAGTAGGGGAGAGGGATTCCTGGAGAGATATCGAGGCGGTCAGAGAGAACAGGATCTACGTGGTAGATGACTCGCTCCTGAACCGTCCGGGACCACGGCTCGTAGAGGGAGTAAGAAAGATAGAAAGTAAGATGGAGTGACTCAGGTGTCGTGGTCCATGTAGGGCTCTCCGTACTTGTCCCTGAGAAGGTTGACCGCGGCCTTCGCCCCGTCACCGATCGCGACCGATGTCTGGTACTCCCAGGAGTTCGCGAGCCCGGCGGCATAAATCTGTTCTCCAGCCCGGTTCGATTCATCGGTCTTCAGGTGCTGGTCCATGTAGTACTGTCCCTCAACGCCTTCCTCGAACTGGATGTCGAGCGGGTCCAGGAAGTCGTGGGAGCCGGCCGAGGCAACGACTATGTACTCCGCCGTGTATTCCCCGTCCTCTGTTTCGACCCTGAAACCTTCGTCGGACCTCTCAACCGTGGTTACCTCGGTTTCCTTTCTTTCGCCGTCGAACTCTTCCAGCTTGTCCCTCCCTCTTTTCAGGAGTTCATGGCCGCCGATGGATTCATGGCCTATCAGGTTCTGGATGTTCGAGGTGTTGTAGACCAGGGACTGGTCGTTGTCCAGGACAAGGGTCTCCTCGCCTGCTTTCGCGGTGAAGACCGCTGCCTGCAGACCTGAAACCCCTCCGCCTATGACGATGACGTCTTTCATGTATCCCAAACGGATCTGCGAGAGTTAAGTATCGTTCGAAAGGTCGCGTGTTCAGAAGACCCCTCCTATGTAGAGGACCGAAGCCGCCGCTATCCCTGCCGTAAGTGAATAAAGATGTATCTGGAACGCTTTGACAAGATCCTGCTTCCTGGCGAGAGGGTCCTCGATGCTGTTCCTTTCATCACCCGTCCCGGAGACGTCATAAATACCCTTGTGCGCGAAACCTGCACAGAAGCCCATGTAGCCCTGGATGAAGCCCTCAGAACCGAGAGCAAACAGCATTCCCGCCACAACCGAGGAGGAAAGAGGTTCCAGAGGCGAAAAAACCGTCCAGGATGTCGCCGCCGCGATACCCGCGATTCCCAGCGCGTATCTTTTCCTTTTCTCCGCCTTCCCTATGTTACAGATGCCCGGCTCGTAATCCGGCATGACTCAGATAGACAGGTCTTCACTGAAATAAGAAGGGGAAAAACCAGAGGCCGGGGGGGGGAGAGGTCACTCGAACCGTCCCGTTACCTCCTGGTAACGTTCCTGAACATCGTTCCAGTCGATGACGTCGAAGAACCCTTCGATGAACTCTCCTCTACTGGGACCGTAGTCGTGGTAGTAACTGTGCTCCCAGACGTCGAGAGCCATGATCGGATGGG
>JBDGSJ010000032.1:0-23597 GCA_042217585.1 Candidatus Nanohaloarchaea archaeon
AAGGTTTGGGCCAGACGGGATTTGAACCCGCGACCACTTGGTTTCTCCGCCGAAGATCGAGGTCTTCTCTGTCCTCGTTCTCCCCTGATTGGGGGAACTTGAGGGGCGTAAGAGCCAAGCGCTCTGCCAGACTGAGCTACCGGCCCGCAAAATGGAGTATGAAAACCGGTTCCGAGGTTCAGTCCAGGAGCTCGGTCTTGCGGACCTCGAGCTCTCTGAACGGGTAGATCTCGTTGGCCTCTTCTCTCAGCTCTTCCTGCAGGTTGTCCATGAAGATGTTCTCCATGAACTCCTCGTAGGTCTGCTCACCGGCTCTCTGGTTGATTATCTGCCTGAGCTTCTGCCTGACGGAGTTCAGCGTGTTGGTGGAGGTCTTCCGGAGTGTCGCTCCGACGAGCTTGACCCGGACCTCTCTTCCGTCCTCGGTCTCCGTGTCGTAGACGAAGTCGAACCTGTCGGTCCTTTTCTGGACCATTCTGGAGACGAACTCGGAGGAGCACTCCATGCCGTAGATCTCGCTGAAGGCCTTGTTGCCTTCCGTCTCCGTGACTCTCATCGTTACGTCGACGTAGTACTTGTCGGCTCCGTCCATGATGTCGTTCAGGCTCTCGCTCACTTTTCTCCCTATTACCTGGGATTCCTTCTCTGCCGGTGTCTCCGCTATAGTATCTTCGTCGAAGATGTCCGGCGCCTGGATCTCATACCAGTTTTTCTGGATTACAGCCTTTGCCATACTTTCCCACCCGGATTAAAACTTTATAAACGGTTCGTGATTTTCTTCCTGCCGGTAGTCATCCGTTTCCCGGTAACCGTCGCCGGTCCTCTGGACCTCCCTGACCTTCTCGCCGATCCCGAGTTTCTCTGATCTCTCCTGCGCCTGACGTACCCTGTCCCCCAGGCTTTCCATCTCGGCGGCTCTCTGCTGTGTCTCCTCCACCAGTTCGGGGAGGATCTTGCCGTCCCTGTAAGCCCTCCTGCGGGACCTTTCTTCCGCGAGCTCCTGCTGTCTCTCGAGCATCTCCTCCGCGAGTTCCTCCACTTCATCGTGTTCACTCATCTTCCTTCCACCTCTCCTCGCCGACGTAGCTGTCGAGGTCCTGTATGAACTCCTTCTTGTGGTCTTCCGGCACTTTTGCGCCGGCTGCGATGTTGTGTCCTCCGCCCTCTCCGTCGTACTTCTCGCACAGCTCGGAGATGATCTCGCCCAGGTTGAATCCTTCCTCGACCACATCTTTGGATGCGCGTCCCGAGAACTTGACGAGGTCCCTGTCGGAGTCCGCGACTCCGAGGACCACGGGAGAGGAGAAATGGCCGTTGCTCATCGTTATCGTCGTGACGGTCCCGATGAAGTCGTCTTCTATCTGGTCGTGGCCGTCTATGAGACCTATCTCGGATTCGCTGACCACTTCCTCGTTGTCCCTGTTCTCCTCGACGTAGCTGAGCGCCTCGGATATCTTCCTGCCGTAGCGGGTCGATATCCTCTCCGCGAGTTCCTGGTCGTCCTCGAGAAGTATGCGCACCCCTTTCTTGGCCTCTCCGAGCCTTCCGCAGGCGTTGATTATCGTGGAGAACTCGTCTATCTCGTAGCCGTTCTCAAGCGTGTATATGTCGTTCAGGAGTTCCTGGACCGGGAAACCTCTCTTTATCATCGCCTGTATGAGCTGTTTCTCCTCCTTCTCCGAGAGGTCCGCCAGCGTCCTGAAACCGTCTCGGTTCCTGATGTCGATCCCGGCGGACTTGACCAGCTGGATGGCGCCGGACTCGTCGTTGGTCACTCCCTCGAGGTGCGGGTCCGAGGTGTACATCAGGGATTTCTGGAGGGGCTTGGTCGTCCTCCCGTAGAGGTCCAGTCCCTTCCTCTTCTCCACGAGTCCCTGTTCCAGCGCCTCTTCTGCCAGCTGTTCGTTCAGCCCGAGGAACTCGCCGTCCTGTTTCTGTACGTCGCCCGTCGCGCCCACCAGGGCGTACTTCACGAGGTCTCTGTTGTCCGGGTCCACCTTCTTCGCCAGCAGGTAGGTCATCCCCGCGGCTGATATGGCCTCTCCGCCGTCATGTCCCAGGAAGTGAGGGTTGAGATGTATGAAACGTGGAGGGTCTCCGGGTTCTGCGTCATCTCCCCTTCCGGGTTCGTGGTGGTCGGAGACGATGACGTCCTTCCCGGTTTCCTCGATTATGTGTTCTTCCAGAAGTTTTGACTGTCCCGACCCGATATCGACGAAAATTATGAGGTCCTCGTCCTCCCCGGCTATCCTCTCGACGTCTTCCTCGTAAAGCTGCCTGAGTATCTCGTACTCGAACTCTCTGCCGAGGCGGTCCAGCATCTCGTGGGCTATCGCGGTCGCGGATATGCCGTCGGCGTCGTACTGGCCGACAAGCCGGATCTTTCCGTCGTGGTCCCTGAGTTTCTCTGCCGCGGGCTGTGCTTCTTCAAGAATATCGTCGACCAAAACCGATCACTGTGAATGGTTCATCGCGGAGTTCTTAAAACTGTTCTGTTTGACCGGCCCGATGGACCGTTTATCCGTCCTGCGGCCCGGTCAAGGATTTGTCTGTGGGTCGATAGGCTGAAGGATCTGTCCGGAATGAGGGAGGGGTATTATTCTCCCGATCCGTATTCCCAGTCCTCGTCGATGTTCCCGTTCTCCCGGTGGTAGTTCGCGACCCTGCGGATTTTCGCCTCGGTGAGTTCGAGACGTCTCTCGGCCTGTGTGTCCTTCGGATTCTCGTCTACATGCTCTCTTATGGATTCGGCCTTGTCGAGAAGGTTCTGCAGGTCCTCAGGGATCTCGGGTTCGGCATCGTTCTCCTGGAGGATCTCTGTTATCTTCTTGTCGGTTATGGTCTTTACGTCTGGTATTCCGTAGGAGTCCCTCAGCTCCAGTCCGATCTCGGACGGGCTCAGGCCGTTGTCCCGGAGCTTCAGTACGAGGTCCTCGACCTCCTCCTCATCGTATTCAAGCCATCTCGGCTCTTTATTGTTGACAGGGTTTGAAGAGCCTGAAGAGCCTCTGCCGTCAGAATGCATTTTCGCCATTGTGAATCACGTGTACCGATCCGGTCAAGCATCCACTTTCCCGGTCTGGAACAGTTTTTAGGTAAAAACTTTTTAACTGTCGATGAACTCGAACGGGGTATCCACTTCCTCCATCTTTTCCCACGGGACGTTCGTCACTCCGACGAGGATCAGGCCCAGCGCGATGTCGTAAAGGGCGAAGGCCGCAAGGTACAGCCTGCTGGTGTGGGTAGGAGCCCAGAGTATGTAGGTGCCTCCCATGAACGCCATGCCGGCGGACAGCCATCTCAGCCCTCTCTTCCCTGTACCGCGTGAGTACTTCCAGAAGAGGTACGCGAAGGTGAAGGTCACAGGCACCCAGATGAACGACGTGAAGCCGTACATGGTGTACTCTATGCTTTTCTGGACCAGGAGACCCCACGCGAACCAGGAGTAGCCTGCCAGCAGTATCGTTCCGGGAACGAGCCTCCTGTAGAACCCGGAGCGCATACGGAACTTCACCAGGCCGTAGCCTATCGCCGCCGCCCAGATTATCATGAACTGGCGTGTGAGGAAGAATTTGGAGGGCAACGATTCAGTGTATAGGCCGAGGGCATCCAGCAGGACCCCAAGCATCACGATGCCGTAGAGCACGAAGGCGCCTCCCCATATCAGCGGGATGTTGTCCCTGAGGTCTCCGCTGACCGGTTCTAGGGACCTCCCGCGGTGGATGAGGTAAAGTCCGGTCAGGACGAGGTAGAAAAGACCGGTGCCTGACAGCAGCATGATCTGGAGGGATGAACCCTCTGGAAAGGACCCGGGAGCGATCACAGACTTCTCGGACACCGCGTAGATCCCGTAGAGATAGAGGGCCGCCACAAGGGAGACAAGTCCGGGGTTGTCCGAGAGAAAGCCCCTGAGATTCTGTCCCATAGGATTGATTTATTCTCTTTGTTAAAAAACTGTTCCAATCACTTGTATCTTCCGCGGGACTCGACCTCCTCGAGCTGTTCGAGGACCTCCTCGCTCTCCTCGAACTCCGAGTAGCCCTGCCTGAACTTCTCCCACGCCTCTTCCGCGATGCCGGGGTGAGAACTGCGGAGGACCTGCCTGAGAAGATGTATATCCACTGCCCGGTCCTCGGTCCTCTCCGAGCGGAAGGAGAGACCGAAGTCGATCACCACGAGTCCGTCGGAGGCCATCGCGTTGCTGGTGGTCAGGTCGCCGTGTATTATTTTCGCGGAATGGAGACGAGCCACGTTCTCGCCGTAGCTTTCCATCAGCCCGGTCTTTTTCCCGATGACTTCCTTGAGCGGTTTCCCGTCTACGCGTTCCATCTCCAGAACGTTTCCGGCAGTTTTCGTCACTTCGGGGACGCTGCATCCGTACCTGTCCGCTTCCTCCATGAGCCGGAGTTCCTGATCGGTCCTCTCCGTCCTGAGTTCACGGTCTATCTCCGTATGCCGGTACTGTTTCTCTTTTCTCTCCTTTACCACGCGGTCCTCTTCTATCCGGACCGTGGCTTCAGCTCCCTGGAACTCCATCAGGTTTATAACCGTCACCGGCTTTCAAAAATCGTCATCCTTCGTCGGCTTCTATGTACCTTCGGATCTCCCTCAGGCTGTCCTCCCTGAGCTCATCCCTGTAGTCCTCGTTCTCCAGGACCCCCTCCACGTGCTCGACTATGAGCTCCGAGCTCATTATCTCTGGGTAGTACACGTAGGTCGCGTCCTTCCTGACGAGTTCGCTGGCGTGCTCGGGGTCCGTTGCACCCAGTATCAGATCCGTGTCGTCAGCCATGTCCAGCATCCTGCTTGATACCTCCCTGTTCGGAACTGAAGAGACCACCAGTTTCGCCTCGTCCAGCTGGGCGATGTTCCAGGTTTTCTGGTCCATTATATCTCCGAAGACGTAGTGTTCCTCCTTCTCTTTTATCTCGGAGATCTTCTCGGGGTCGTTCTCTATGACGACGAACTCCTGGCCTTCCTCCTTCAGGGCTTCGATGACTCTCTTGCCTTCGGTGCCGTATCCCACCACTCCGACGTGGTCCTCGAACTCGGTGACGTTTATCTTGTTCTCTATCTTCCTCCTCGTGGAGCTTATCAGGTTGAGTCCCGAGAGAAGCCTGTATATCTGGTTCTCGTGCTTGCTGGTGTATGAGGAGGTTATCATGGATGCAGTGGCCGCCATCACGACGGAGTGGAAGAGCGGGTCGCTCAGGGTCCCTGCTATGTGGGCCTCGATCGCTATTATCAAGGAGAACTCGCTTATCTGGTCCAGGTTGAAACCGGTCAGGTAGGCGGTCCTGTCGTCGAATCCCTGGAGCATCAGGGAGATTGCAGTCACCATCGGCTTGAGGGCTCCGACGAGCAGGAAGAGGACGGTCGCCGTCAGGAGTACCCTCGGGGTCGGGTAGGAGACCAGTGCTCCGAGACCTATGAAGAATATCGCTGAGAAGAAGTCCTTCAGCGATCCCGTGGTGTCGACTATCTCGATGTTGTGGGGGAACTTGGCGACTGCCAGTCCTGCGGCGAACGATCCTGCGACTATCGATATCCCCATGTACTGGGCTATCCCGACGAAGCCGGTCAGGAACGAGATGGATACAAGCATCAGGAGTTCCCGGGAACCGTCGGTCAGGTCCGCGATGAAGTCGAAGATGTACCACCTGATCAGTAGACCGATTATTATGAGCGTGAACCCGTCTATTATCGTCCCGAGGACCGTGGTCGGGTTGAAGGTCGTCAGCGTCAGGGTCAGTACCGCGACTATCGCGATCATGTCCTGTACCAGCTGGATGGATTCCGCCAGCCTGCCGTGGATCAGGTCCAGGTACATCTCACTCTCTATCAGTCTCATGCCGACGAGCGAGGAGCTCAGGCTTGCTGCCACGGTGAAGAAGAGTGAGTCCAGGTGGCTGTATCCCATGAGCTTCGCCAGAGAGTAGGCTGTTATACCGACCACGAGGACCTGTATCGAGGTCGCCAGCTGGCTCTCCTTGGCCACTGACTCGATCCTCTCGGGGTCCAGTTTCACGCCGAATATGAAGACGAGGAACGCGATACCTATCTCCGCCAGTATCATTATCTCTTTCTGGGGTATGAAGATGCTGGAAAGCACTCCGGCGATTATGTAAGCTGGGATGGCGGGATGGGAGAACATATCCAGCACGTGGAGGACCACTGACGCGATCAGGAATATAACTGTCAGTATGTAGATTACTTCAGCCAGTATCAC
Source organism: Candidatus Nanohaloarchaea archaeon (assembly GCA_042217585.1). Taxonomy (GTDB): domain Archaea; phylum Nanohalarchaeota; class Nanosalinia; order Nanosalinales; family Nanosalinaceae; genus JBDGSJ01. The sequence continues at coordinate 6,230 of JBDGSJ010000032.1, forward strand.
CACCCCACTTCAGCTTGTTCATCTCGGGTTCGACCTCCTCGCTGAACAGCTCCTCGTCCTCCAGGTAAATCTTCACGTACTCGCTGACGCGCTCCCCTGTCAGTATCTTTTTCTGTATGACGTAGTGCGCTCCCAGGTCGTAGAACTCGGCCGCGTGGTCCAGCCGGATGGCCTCGACGAAGACTGTCGCGTCCTCGTCCACCTCCTCCAGAGCCTCCTTGTTCACTATCTCGTCAGGGGTGACGGACAGAACGAAATCCGCCTTGCTGATCCCTGCGGCCTTCCTTATCTCACCGTGCTTGAAATCTCCATAGATGTACTCGTAAGGGGACTGCTCCAGCTTCCGGGCCTTCTCCGGATCCTTGTCGACTATCACAAGCTGGTCGTAATGTCTCTTCAGGAGGCTTATAGCCTCTTTCGACATCTCGTCGTAACCGATTATGACTGCATGGTCCTCGAGCGGCTCGAACTCCACGTCCTGCTTCTCCTCCGACTCCAGGACAGCAAGTATGTGTTCTATCTCGTCGTATATCTGCTGTGAGAACGTGATCAGGTAGGATGACATCGCTATGCTCGCTACCGCCATTATGCTAAGGAAACCTACCGCTCCTCCTCCGAGCAATCCTTTCTGGACCCCAAGGGAGCCTAGTATCAGGGCGAACTCGCTGACCTGTGTCATGTTGATCGATGTCTTGAACGATGTCTCCGGTGTGAACTTGAGCCGGTCCACTATGGTGAAGAATGTAGCGAACTTCCCTATGACCATCACCACTGCGGCCGCCAGAGCAGGTACGAACATCCCTGCTATCTGGGATGGCTGGAGACCCAGTCCTATCGTTATGAAGAATATCGCGATGAAGAAGTCGGTCAGCGGCCGGACCCTCTCCAGCAGTTCGCTGCTGTAAGGTATCTGGGCGAAGCTGAGTCCGGCCATGAACGCACCTATCTCCATCGAGACGCCCAGCCAGTTCGCCATCGTGATGAAGGTGAAGGCGTGCGCCAGACCGTGGATGAAGAACGCGTGCTTGTTCTCGGACACGTCCTTTATGATCTTGGGGAGGAAAAGCCTGCTTGAGCCGAAGGATATCACTCCTATGAGGCCTATGAGAAGCAGTGACTGTCCCATGCTGATCGCGAGTTTCATCAGGTTCGAAGAGCTGCTGGAGAGGACCGCCAGCAGGAGGACCACTATGACGTCCTGGAGGAGGAGCACTCCGACGTTCAGTTTACCGGGAGGGGTGGCTATCTCATCCTTCTCTGCCAGAAGCTTGACGACGACCGCTGTCGATGAGAACGAGACCGCGGCGCCTATCAGGAGCGACTCCATCATGGCGAAGCCCGCGAACCTTGCCACGATGTATCCAAGCCCGGTCAGGACCAGTGACTGGAAAACCGTGATTATCAGGGCAGGCCTCTTTATCTCCGAGATCTCCTCAAGGTCGATCTCAAGCCCGATGAGGAACAGCAGAAACCCGAGGCCCAGGTGTGATAGAAGACTCGTGAATTCGGTCTCTACGACAGCATCAAGTCCCACCGGTCCGAGTATCATGCCGGTGGCGATGTAGGCGGTGACGGTCGGCTGGTTAGTCTTCCTTGCGATTATCCCCAGGACCGTCGCTGTCACTATCATCAGCACGAACCCCTGAGTGTGAATCCCGCCCGACACCATCTTCGATTACCTCTTCGAGGTCCTCTCTCGATACAGGACCTTCACGATAAATTTTGACCTCGCGGTTATTAATCCCTGTGATTGTGGAAGTAGAGCGCCTCTCCAGCCTTCCTTTATCGATCACGCCATCGACTCTTTCCAGCAGTGAGTCGTGTATTTCCTCCACGGAGTAAGATGTGTCGTTTCCCGAGAGGTTCGCACTTGTAGCGGTTATCGGCGTATTTTCAGCCAGCTCCCGGGCTATTTCATCCGATGAAATACGAAACACGAAGTTTTCGTTCAGGTCTTCCGGTACTCTGTCATTTTTCTCCGCGACAAAAGTCAGCGGACCAGGCATGAATTCTCTAACTGCTTCTCTCTCCTCCTCGGAGAGCTCACAGTACTTCTCTGCCTGCTCGAGGCTGTTCACTATCACGGTGAGTCCCTTGCTCCGTGGACGGTCCTTCGCCCTGTACACCTTCTCCACCGCGTCAGGGTTCGTCGCGTCGGCTGCTATCCCGTAGGCGGTCTCCGTCGGGAAGACCACTATACCTCCATCCTCGATCGTCTTCTTCGCCTCGTCTAGGTCCACGTGACCTCCACCTCGTCAGGCCTCCAGTCAGGCTTTTTCCCTGATCCGGATATCTCTGTTTCTCCGCCGGCCTCCAGTTCCAGCAGGCCCTGGTGGGCTATCATCGCGCCGTTGTCCATGCAGTACTCCTGCGGGGGGACGTAGGACTCCGCGCCCCTCTGCCCGCACATCTGGTCCACCATCTCCCTAAGCCGGGAGTTCATCGCAACGCCGCCTGTCAGCAGGGCCTCGTCCGAGTCCTCCTGCGCCATCGCTCTCTCAAGCGCCTCCACGACCGCGGCGTACGCGTACTCCTGGAAGGAGTTGGCGAGGACCTCGTCCTCGACATCCCCTATCTTCCTCTGCGCCTCCGTCACAAGACCCGAGAAGGAGAAGTCCATCCCCTTGATGGGGTAGGAGAGTTCGATTATCTCGTCGGTCTCCGACGCCAGCCTCTCTATCTCCGGTCCTCCGGGGTGAGGGTAGCCGAGGGACCGCGCCAGCTTGTCGAGAGCGTTCCCCAGCGCGATGTCAAGGGTCTCCCCCACGATCCTGTAACGGCCTGAACGCAGGTCCAGTATCTGGGAGTTCCCTCCCGAGAGGTAGAGCGTGGTCGGGTCCTCCGCCCCCGTGGTCCTTGTCCCGACCGAGATGTGGGCAAGGCAGTGGTTAATTCCCATCAGAGGTATACCGTGTTTTTTCGCCAGGGTCCTCGCCATCACCGCGCCGACGTCCAGGCACTGCGGGATGCCAGGTCCCTGCGAGAAAGCTATACCATCTATATCCTCCATCTCCAGTTTCGATTTCTGTTTAGCCTCGTTCAGGTTCTGGAGCGCGTCCTGGTAATGGTGCTCGGCGGCCTTCCTCGGATGTATGCCGCCCTCCTCGGGCTCGAACATAGTCTTCACGTTGGCGTGGACCTCGTCGCGGTCCACGATACCGATCCCCAGTGTATGGGCGGTGGACTCTATCCCCAGGACCTTCATGGAGAAAAGAAGAGGCGGGAAAACTTATGATAGCCAGGGTCCGGTTTCGACCGTCACCGCCTGGTAATGTGCGTCATCCTCCGCGGCGTAGCTGGATTCACCGACGTTTCTCTTCCGCATCTTCCTTCCCCTCCACTCCGGCTCCTCCAGCTCGTCCACCATGTCGCTCAGGTCCTCCTGGCTTTCAGCCTCGAGAACGTGGAACTCGGGAGCGCTTCCCGGGGAACCTGTTGCCTTAGGACCTTTCTGCAGGTCCACGTAGAGCAGGTGTTCGTCTCCGTCCACCTCGTAATCGAACTCAAGTATACTGTAGCCCGCGTGGTCCCGAGTCTCCTCCTCTATTTTCTCCATGAACTCTTCTTCCAGCGCATCTGGGCCGTCGGATTCAAGGTAGAGCCGTGTCATAGAAATATGTTGTCACGATAGAGTTAAAACAGTTTCGGTTTTTTATTCGACGCCGGTCCGGATGTACTCCCTCAGCTCCTCCAGCGCCTCTCTGCGGTGGGAGTGCTCGTCCTTCTGGTCGACGTCCTCGCCCCAGGTCCTGTCGCTTCCCTCGGGCAGGAACATCGGGTCGTAACCGAAACCTCCGTCTCCACGCGGTTCCACTATCTCTCCACGCGCCTCGCCCGTGAACACCTTCACATCGTCGCCGAGGTCCAGAGCGATGGCGGCCCTGAACTCCGCGGAGTTATCGTCCCCGATGAGGTCGGTCAGCTTCTCCTTCCCCACCTTCCTGTCGAAGAAAGCTGTCTGGGGTCCCGGGAACCCATCGAGAGAATCGACGAACAGTCCCGAGTCATCAGCTATCAGAAGAGAATCCCTGTTATCGACTTTCTCGCGGGCCTGCTCAACCTTCGCCCGGGCTATCTCCTCGATCGAGTCGAGTGAAGGCTCGATGGTCTCGACATCGGCCTGCCGGACTTTCACATCTTCAAGTATCCGGTCCGCGTGCCTGACCTTTCCCTCGTTCCCGGTGGCGAAGAATATCTTCATGAGGGATTATTCGTGCTTGGTGTAGCCGCACTTTCCGCAGCTCTTCCTGTCGTCGTGTTCCGCCAGGAAGGAGCCGCATCTCGGGCATTTCTCGCCCTGCGCGTTGCCCTCTTCGTCGTACTTCTCGTGCATCTGGACCTTTTCGTGTTTAGCCATCTCACTCACCTATCTGGTTCTCGAGCCATTCCTTCAGGGTTTTGCGGTCCTTGTTCTCCTTCTCCGCTTCCAGCGCCGCGCGGTAGTCGGGTTCGTCCATCTCGCCGAGCTGGTCCTTCGCCTCGGTTATCGTTCCGGAGACGACGTCCCTGTACTCGGGGGTGACCTCGACTTCCTCCTCTTCGACAGGGTCCTTCTGGAGCGATTCATCGTACTCGAACTCCTGGTGGATCTTGAGGTGCGCCTCGGACACGTTGCGGCCGTAGCCGGTCCGGATGTTCTCTACCTCTATCTCGTCCTCGTCTATACCGTTCTCCGCTGCTATCCTGCTTTTCAGGTCCTCAAAGCTGGGTGTCGCCTCTCCCTCGTGGTCGACCTCGACGGTGACCTCTCTCCTCTCCAGGAGGGGGTTCTCCTTCACTGAAACGATCTGTGTATCCATAGTATCTGTTCACCTTCCGGGCAAATCTTTTTACTTCACCCTGATCGCGTAGCGACCGGGCGTGCTTATCCCGAGTTTTTCCGCTATGTCAGAGTCCTCAGGGTCGTAGATGACCACCAGTCCGCTCCAGGACTCGGACAGGTCGTTGTTCTTGCATACAGGACACTCGTTCTCGTCCTCGACTATCCTGTTGCAGTCCCTGCAAGCTTTCTCTGCCACTCAAAGATCACCTCTCTGATCTTCTGCGAAGTAATTTCTCATGGGAGATCACTGTTCCTCCTCTTCTTCTTCGTCTTCTTCCTGCTGTTCCTCGTAGATTTCGATCCACTCGTCCTTACCAAGACCGGGCTGTCTCATGGTCAGGTTGACCTTGTTGGTGTCCTCCTTGCCCAGTGAGACCGCGATTATCCTCGCAGTCACCAGGTCTCCCTTCTCGAGTGAAAGGTCGTTCTCGTCGGAGACCAGCATGGACTGCTCCTCGTCCAGGTTGACGTACTCGTCCATTATCTGGGAGACATGGCAGAGTCCGTCGAATGCACCTATCCTGATGAAGGCCCCGAAACTGGTTATGTCGACCACCTCTCCGGAGACTACCTCCTGCATCTCAGGCTGGAAGACGATGGATTCGAACTCGACATCGTAGTGGACCCCTGCGTCCTCAGGCTCTATCTCGCCGCCCTCGACCGAGTTAACGCCCTCGACCGCGATGACGACGCCGAGGTCCTCCTTTATCTCGCCTTCTATCTCGTGTTTCAGTCCTTCTCTTACGCTTTGCTCGACATCTTCGCCGAGATGCTCTGGCGGGACCCTTACAGAGTCCTCGATTGTCATTCTCTTGTACATCCAGTTTCGACCTCTTGAATTATGAGAGGGAATGTGGAGAGGTTGGAAACCGAGCCGCTCGGACCCGGTTCATTCCTCCTATCCCTGTGGAACATTTAACAGGTTAATGACAATTTTTAAAACCCTACCGTGGACCTGTTGATAGCCTCAAGGTGGTCTCCGCTCCGAATTATGACCACTTCGCGGCTCCTGTCCAGCAGCCGCTCCTTCAGTTCCCTGTCGTTCGTGGCGATCACGAACTCGTCCGAGACATCCACCAGTATGTCGTCGACCTCTTCCTCTCTTTCAGTCTCCAGGACCTCCATCTCCTGTGTTTCGATCAGTTTCTCCACGAGGTCCCCGTACTTCCCTCCCTCGATGCTCTTCGCCTCCTGCAACGCGTCCTTCAGCGTGTAGATCTCTGCCTCGGGATAGAGCCGGTCCAGTTCGCCGAAAAGGTCCAAGGAGAGCTGGAACGGGGCGACCAGGAAGTTCGTGTCCAGCAGGATTTTCTTCTTCACAGGTGTCTTTCCGTCAGAAAAAGACTAAAGAGTTGTCTCACGATGTGGAAGTATGGATGAACAGGTGAAGGTCGGCGTGTTATGGGATGAAGAGGTAGAATGGGGCCGTGAAACACCCTTCGATGACGAAGTGGTCGACAGCACGCTGGCCGCCTTCACATCAGAGGCGCGGAAGGAGGACGCTGAGTTCTACATCGCGAAGTTCCAGTGGTACGGTTCAGGACGGCTGGACAGGGCCTTCCGGTGGACAGGTGAAAGATGGGAGAAGGTCCACGGAGTCGATATACATGCTGTTTTCGACAAGTTCAAGTACACGGAGAAAACGCGGGAGCTGAAGGAGGAGATACAGGAAGAGCTATGCATACTGAACGATCCGGAGCTGGAGAGGCTCTGCAAGGACAAGTACATGACCTACCGGAGGATACCGGACAGGGTCCCGGAGACCAGGGAAGGGACCCACGAGAACATCGAGGAGATGCTCGAGGAACACGGCGAAGTCGTCGTGAAGCCGAGGTACGCCTTCGGTGGAAAGGGAATACAGATAATAGAAAACGTCGAGGAGCTGGATGAATCCGGAGAGGAGTACGTGGTCCAGAGGTTCGTGGATAGCTCAGGAGGGATACCGGGCATGGTGGACGGCACGCACGACCTGAGAGCCATCGTCATCAACGGCGAGGTCTCTGGAGCCTACCTCAGGTACAATCCGGGAAGCAGGCTCAGCAACGTCTCCCAGGGAGGAGAGAAGGAACACGTCAGCCTCGAGGAGTTCCCGGATGACGGCATGGAAGTCGTGGGAGATGTAATCGAAGAGATGGATGAGTACGAACCCGCGGTCTACTCCGTGGACCTCTTCTACGACAGCGAAGGAGAACCATGGGTCGTGGAGCTGAACTCCAAGCCGGGGTTCAACTTCTTCGACGACCCGGAACTGGAGAGGTCCGCGAGAAAGATGATGGGAGAGATCGGGGCCACGCTAAGGGAACTGGCCGAGTCCTAGATCTTCCCTGAGTTCCCGGGCGGCGTCCAGACGTTTCTTTCTTGCCTCTTCGATACCTATCTCCTCTTCTCCGGCTACCTCTTCCGCGTATATCCTGTAGCTGTCCGTTTCAAAACCGGCGTCCTCGAGGTATCCCCGGACCTCCCGGGTCAGACCGTCCTCCATCGCCTCCCGCGAGAGGTCCTTCAGTTCCTCGAACTCCGGGAGCTCGACATCGCTTTCCATCACCCTGAAAAGGTCCCTGACGAGCTGGAACAGGTTAGAGGGAAGCGAGGTGTCCGGCGACCTCCACTCGACGGTGGGGAACTGTTTCCGGAGCCGGACCGGGGTCCAGAGAGCGTCCTCGGGCCTGAAATGTTCCCTCACGGTCTCCCTGTCTATCCCCTCCTTCTCGGCGGCTGAGATCCATTCCCTGAACCTTTCATCGATCCTCCGGTCCCATTCCTCCACTGAGTCCACGAAACTCCAGAGCTGTCCGTGTCCCGGGAACTCGCTGTAGCACCTGTACCTGTACACGAGGTTCCTTGACGAGCTCCCGAGCCGCTCTCCCTGGTAGTATGGTGAGGAGTTCATCAGTGCCAGCGCGGGGTCGATAGCGGTCAGGCGGTTCAGCTGTTCCGCAACATCCTCCTTCTCGAAGTGTACGTGGGTGCCCGCGACGCGCTCCGCGGCCCTCAGGTCCTCGCCGATTATCTCCTGCTGTATCCTGCCTCTCTCCGAGTCCACTGCCTCGATCTCCCCCGAGTTCAGGGGTGTGCCGAGCGGGACTATGTGAAGACCGAGTTCCTCTGCCTTCTCCACGGACCTCTCGATCTTCTCCCTGACGGAATCGATGAGCTCCTCCGGGTCGGAGCGGGGCCCTGTCTTTATCTCGAAGAGCGGTTCGACGAACTCCTGCTCGGAGAAATCAAAGCTGTCTGCCAGTTCACGGCAGGAGACCAGTTCTCCGTTCCCGTCCACGGTCCAGTACTCCAGTTCAAGCCCGGCCTTCATCTCTTATGCACCTTCGCCGGTACCGTGTTTTTCGATAGCTCTCTCGTGGAGTCTCTCCACTATCTCCAGTATAACGTCCTCTCCGACCGTCTCGTTTATCTGCTCGTTGAGTCCCGGGGACTTGTTGACCTCCAGGACGTAGGCCCCGTCCTCCATCTCGATGACGTCGCATCCGCAGATGTCGAACCCTGTCGCCCTCGCCGCCTTCAGCGCTGCCTCACCTATCTTATCTGTTATCTCGGCCTTCAGTCTTTCTCCGCCGCCCGAGATGTTGGACCTCCATTCGTCTCCCGAGCTGGACCTCTGGTAGCCGACGAGGTGATCGCCGATCACAAGTATCCTGTTGTCCGTGCCCTCGTGCTCCTTGTACTCCTGGAGGCATATATCCTGCTCGAACGCCTTCATGGTGTCCATGACAGGCTTCAGCTCGTTCTCGGAGGACGCCCGCATCACCCCCTGTCCTCCGGCACCTCCGATGGTCTTCATTATCACGGGGTAGCCGAGGTCCTTGGCCGCGTTCACCGCGGTCTCTGGTGAAAGGGTGTAGACGCTCTCCGGTACGTTCACCCCGTTTTCGGCCAGGACCTTCACGGAGTAGAACTTGTTCGATTCGTACGCGGGGCTGTCGTTCTCGCACTGTGTGACCACTCCGGCCTCGTTGAGGACCTCCGGCAGGTGCTCGGAGAACAGCGTGTCCTGGTCCCCGGTTCTGACGTAGGCGGCGTCGAACTCCGTCAGGTCCGTCCCCTTGTAGTAGACGCTGCTGCCGTCCTCCCCGTGGACGAACTTGCAGCCCTCTATCGGGGCCGCCAGGACCGAGTCGAATATGTCTTCAGCTCTCTCTATTATCAGCTGGTGGGTCGTCGATATCTCGCCGTAGATTATAGCGAGTTTCACTGGTCCTCACCTCTCAGGACTTCTGCGAGGCTTTCGTACGCGTTCTTCCCGGAGACCTCTGTGTACGTCTGGAGGTCCGGGTTCGGGTTCACGTCCACTACCTGGCCATCCCTTATCAGGACCTCTGCGCATTCAGTGCCTATCTTCCGCGCCGTGGTCTTCGCCAGTTCCCTCAGGTCCCTGGACATGTTCGTGTACTTCAGGTTGTCGGTCGACATCTCCCAGGTCTCTGTAGTGTCTGCGAGGGAGATCACGTTGTCGCCGGTGACGAGACAACGGTATTTGTCTCCCCGGTTCAGGCTGTGGAATATCAGGAAGTTCTCTCCGTACTCCACTCCCTCGGTGAACTCCTCGACGTCGTCCATGTCCTCCAGTTCGGATTTCTCCACCTCTTTCAGTTCGTGGAACCTCTTCCCGACGACAGGTGCCTCCAGGTGGTCTCCCAGGTTCCTCATGGCCTTCTCCTCAGCTATCACCACGGTCTTCGGAGCGCTAACCCCCTTCTCGTGAAGCGTGTGGTAGAGGTAGTTCTTCTTCGCCATGATGAAGAAGCCGGTCGAGGGATAGTTCAGCCTGATACCTTTCTCCTCCATCATCTCCAGGAGGACCCTGCCGAAGACTGCGTTTTTGGCCGGTATCTCGGCGAAAGCGGCGTCGTACTCCGAGACACTCCTCCCGTTGAATGTAACGTCGGCCCTCTCCCTGCTGACCCACGGCGCGAGCTGGTCCACCCCCACGTGCTCCACATCCTCGAACAGCGGATCGAACTCTTCGTGCTCGTTCTCCGTTATCTTCAGCGCTTTCATCATTTCACCTGTCTTTCCCGGATAAAAGAAGCTCTGTCCGGAGGACAGGTCGTTTCAGGTATCTTCGCCATCCCCATCCCCTCCCTGATTTTGACCCGGGCTCCAGAGCCGGGTTATCTTCTCCCTGCTTCTCCACTGCTCCATGTAGTCCTCCATCGGACCGGGAGTCACGTTCTTCAGTATCCTTCCCTGCCTCATCATCCTTCTCAGCCTCGATTCCAGGGTCTTCGAAAGCTCGTCGTAGTAGTCCTTCTCCGAGTAGATCAGGTCGTTCTTGATCCTCCAGTAGGCGGTGGTTCCCTCCGGCGCGAGGACGATGTATCCTCTCTTGTGGTCGAACTCCGCCATCGCCTCCTTCAGCCGGTCCTTCTCGATGTAATATACGCCGCCCTTCGTCCCGCTCGGGTCCATCACCAGGACCTCGCTTCCCTCGACACCCACCGACAGGACGTAATGACCGGTGGTCGCCTCCGGGAAGATCTCCGGCTTGTAGAAGTTCGGTATTATCAGCGCCCCATCGTTGAACCAGGCCTTGAACTCGTCGCCCAGATCCCCTATCTTGTCGTACTCTACCCAGGCCGTCTTCACGTCCTCGTTGGTCAGGTCCTCGACAGCCTCCATCAGGTCCGGTACATCGGTTCCCTCGCCGACCTCGCATCCTGCTTTCTCACCTATCTCGTCCTGGTCGTGCCTGTAGCCGAATATCTCAAGAGCCATCTCGGCCGACGCAGGTCCGCAGAATGATGGATGCTGTGTGACGAAGTAACTGGTTATGTCCTCCATCGTCTCAAGGTCGCTCTGAGTCCTCTTGAATTTGAGCGGCGACTCCATGATCTCCCTGTTCGGCGTGAGCAGTGTGTAGCCGGTGTCCGTGTCCACAGTGGTGGAGAACAGTGAGACGTCCCTTATCTCACCGCTTTCCTCCTCCATCCGGACCTCCTCTCCCGGTCTGACTATCCTCGAGTTCTTGAGGTATATGCCGGCGGCGAAGTTCTGGAAGAGGTCCTTGAAGCCGTAGAACAGGAGCCCGGCGATCAGGAACGCTATCGCCCACGAAGACGCGTTTACAAGCTCACTGAGAAGTGTCTGCCCTATCCCCATCTGGTCAAAGACTATCTGAAGGAGGATGAGGTACAGGAATCCCTTGACCAGCATCGTCACGAAGTTAAAGGCGTCTCCCGAGAGGCCTGCTTCCCTGAAGTATCTCTGGGCTCCGAGCGTTTTCAGGAACCGTTTCCCGGCCTCCGTGGTTATGTCAATTATTATGATCCCGAGGACTCCCAGCATCAGCACGGAAAGGGCCTGCGGCGCGAGCTCAACGAGCTTCTGGTAAAGTTTCGTGGTCACCGGGCTGTTGAGGTAGAATAGAGCGCCGAGCACAGCCGCCCCGTCAAGTATGTAGGACGCCTGATGTATGAACTTCTCTCGTCTCTCGACCTCTTTCCTCGTGGCTTCTTCTCTCCGGTCGATCCAGAGCCTCCTCGCGACAGCAGCGAAGAGTTTGACTGCCGTATGACCCACGACCAGTATCGCAAGGGTCAGAAGTATCCTAACTCCCGTGCTGCCGCTCGATGCGAAGTTGAGCAGAGAAGTAACAGGATCGACCATAACCTCTTTTCACCCCTCGGGGTATAAAAACTCTTTCGATTTCACTCTGTGGATTTGATCCTTCCGTGGCCGATAAGCCGCCAGCGAGAGCCTATCTGACGGGAAATCGCGATGCGGTCTCCCTCCTCTGCGCATATCGGGACCTTCAGGTTGAGCCTTACGTTCTTCCCGGCCTGGGTCACCACTCCGGCGGATTTGCCGGTACCGACGTTGATCATCAGAGCCTCCTTTTCCTTTATGTTTTCGACCTCGTCCTCTCCCTCGGAGCCAACGATCCGGTCCATAAGTTCAGTCTCCACCTCTATGCTGTCCGTGGTGTCCGGAAGTTCACCCTTCCGGCCCAGCACGTTGCCCGAGAGGCCATCCGACTTGGTCATCGCAGGGTCAAGCTCAGTTTCGATAGCGAGGAGTCCTCCCGGGGTGCCTTTCTCCACGGGCGTCGAGCCGTGCATGACGCTCCGGACCTCGGTCGTCACGGAGTACCAGTTATCCCCGTCTCTGATCCCCGGCCTTATCTCTATCTCCTCTCCTTCCTCGAGCTCTCCCTGTATCAGGCTACCGCCGACCACTCCTCCCCGGAGGTCGCCGGGCTCAGTTCCGGGCTTGTTGATGTCAAAGGACCGCGCGACCAGCATCCTCGGCTCCGCGTCACGGTCCCTCTCCGGCGTGGGTATCTCGCTTTCAATCGCCTCGAGGACTTTGTCGATGTTTATCTCCTGCTGTGCCGAGATCGGAATCACCGGTGCGTCCTCCGCGACGGTCCCTTCAACGAACTCCTGAATCTCCCTGTAGTTCTCGCGGGCTCTCTCTTCGTCGACTATGTCGACCTTGTTCTGCACTATCACGATGTTGTCGACCCCGATGATGTCCAGCGCGGCAAGGTGTTCGCGGGTCTGGGGCTGCGGACACTCCTCATCTGCCGCGATGACAAGTACTGCACCGTCCATTATCGCGGCGCCGGAAAGGACATTAGCCATCAGCGTTTCGTGTCCTGGAGCGTCCACGAGCGACACGCTTCGGACCTCCTCTCCGTCACCGTCGACGTTCAGTTCTCCTTCTTCATCCCGGTAGTACGTCACGTCGGCGTACCCGAGCCTGATCGTTATCCCTTTCTTCAGTTCCTCGCTGTGCTCGTCGGTCCATTTGCCGGAGAGAGCCTGTGTGAGAGTTGTCTTTCCGTGGTCCACGTGGCCCACGAGCCCGATGTTGACTTCAGGTACGCCGTTGGTCATCTTTTTTCCTCCTTTGAATTTCCGGAAGCGGATTAGCTTGGGGGTTTTTTTACTCCTGTCCGAGGAGTTCCCCTACCGGGTCGCTTCCCTCTTCAGTTACCCGGGTGTTGAGCTGCTGTATCTCGTCTGACACGGTGTTGCCGCGTACCGACTTTCTTTCCCGGACGCCGTCTTCTTCCTGCCTGATTCCCTGTCCGTCCCCTATCAGGACCTTCTCTCTTTCCGGTCCCTCGATGGATTCCCTCATCGGGAAGCCGTCCTCGTCGCTTCCGCCTGTTATCTCCAGGCTGTAGCCGTCGAGTCCGACGATCCCCCCGTCGAACTCGTCCCCTATCTTCTTTCCAACCAGTTGAGTCGAGTCGTCGATTTCGGTCTGGTATGTTTCGCCGTCCTGTGTTCCGATAGTTATCTGCATAGTTTTTCACCTGCTCAGTTCTCGCGTCCCGAGCAGTTCAAGATTGGAAACCAAGTTTTATCAATAGACCCGGATTTTTATCCGGGAAAAACCCATTCACCGACATGAGGAGCAGAGTTGTCTCGGGGCTGACCGGAAGGATACTGAAGGTCTACTCGGTCCTCACCGCTGTACCTCTCCTCATAGCCGTTTACTACTCGGAGCCGCTCTCGGTCGTGATAGATTTCTCCGTCGCAGCCTTCACCGCCCTGATAACCGGACATCTGATAGGGTTTCTCGGGAAGGCCGACGAACCCACGACCTCGGAGGCGCTTATAGCGACGGTCCTCGGATGGGGGCTCGCCATCGTGATAGGAGCCATACCTCTTTTCCGCTACCTGACTTTCATGGGTGCCGTCTTCGAGGCCTCATCAGGGCTGACCACGACAGGGATGTCGATGGTCCTCTCGCCGGAAAGCCTTCCGAGGTCAGTGCTTTTCTGGAGGTCCTTCATGCAGTGGGTGGGAGGCCTCGGCATACTCACGTTCTTCATAGCGATAATCCGTGAATCAGGCGGGGTCTCACGAAGACTTTTCTCCGCGGAAGCCCACAAGACGGATTCCGGTTCCATAAGACCCTCGCTCTCGAAATCCATAATAGACCTCTGGAGGGTCTACGGCTTCCTCACTATACTCATCGCCTCCACCTACATCGCCCTGGGCATGGAACCCTTCAACGCGGTCCTCTACGGTTTCTCGACTATATCCACGGGAGGATTCTCCCCGATCAACGCAGGTTTCGATGCCTTCTCACAGGCGATACAGAGCGCCGGGATACTGTTCATGTTCATAGGCGGAGTCAACTTCGTCCTGCTGTACCGGTTCCTCCGCGCCGAGGCGAAACCTTTCCTCAGGAACTCCGAGTTCAAGATGTACTTCCTCACGTTCGCATCCGTCGGACTCCTGACAGCAGCGACCCTCCTGCCCAGGAGACCCACGATCGGGAAGGCCTTCCTCGACGGCCTTTTCCAGGCCGCGGCCCTGATCTCCTCCACAGGGTTCTCCACCACACCGGTAATGACGTTCTCAGTGGCTATACAGACCCTATTCCTGGCCGTGATGTTCATAGGAGGCTCCCTCGGATCGACCGCGGGAGGACTGAAGATGTTCCGGCTCAAGACGATGATAGAGCTCCTTCGGACCAGGCTGAGGTCCTACACTCTTCCCGAGAGTGCGATAAACGAGGTCAAGATCGACGGGGAGATACTGGACAGCTCCGCGATCAGGACCATAGCCTCCCTGTTCTTCGTATGGGTCATAATGGTTTTCATGGGAGCCGTCGCGGTACTGTTCCTCGAGGACATGAGCCTGATATCAGCTCTATCTACCACCGTCTCCACCGCCGGCAACATGGGACCCGTCTACATCTCCGGTCCTGAACTCGTCGAGACAGGGGTCTACTCCAAGCTCGTGTTCATACTGCTCATGCTCGCAGGAAGGCTGGAGATGCTCCCGCTGTTGGCACTATTAAATACCAAGCTGTTCAAGGAATAAACAGGCCCATGTATGTAGTCATAGCAGGGATAAACACGCTCTCAAGGAGGATGGTCCAGAAGCTGGAGGGCCGCCACGACGTAGTGGTGATAGACGAGGACGAGGACAAGTGCGAGAGGCTCTACTCCTCCTCCGGCGCAACGGTGATCAACAGGTCCCCGACCATGATCTCGGCGCTCGAGGACGCAGGGATAGGGAAGGCGGACGCGCTGGTATCCACACTGAAGGGAGACAACGAGAACATGGTCGTCTGCTCCCTGGGAAAGAAGTTCGGGGTCCCCAAGGTCGTCACGAGGCTCGAGGACGACGAATACTTCGACGCGTTCGAGATAATAGGCGCGGAGACCATAGGCAACACCGATATACTTCTCTCCGAGTTCCTCTCCGCGATAGAGCACCCGTACCTCGTCAAGCTCGCGAACCTCTCCGGCGGCAGGGAGATACTCAAGGCCTCGGTGAAGGAGGACTCGAAACTTGCCGGGAAGACCGTGAAGGAGGTGACGGAATCCCGGGGATTCCCCGGAGATTTCAACGTCGTGACGG
Organism: Candidatus Nanohaloarchaea archaeon; assembly: GCA_042217585.1. Classification (GTDB taxonomy): domain Archaea; phylum Nanohalarchaeota; class Nanosalinia; order Nanosalinales; family Nanosalinaceae; genus JBDGSJ01. Next base: position 21,395 of record JBDGSJ010000032.1, read on the forward strand.
TCCTGAAAGGAGAAGAGGTCTACACCTCAAGGATGGATGTAGGCCTGGAGAGCGGCGACGAGATGATAGTCCTGGGCCCCGAGGAGGAAAAGAAGGAGCTGGACGATTTCTTCCAGCAACAGTAATCCAGAAAAACCTGGAGAACAAAAACACATGTATGCAGGAGAAGGATTACGACTTCGAGTCGGTTGAGGACGCCATCGAGGAGTTCCACCGGCTCGGGACCGAGCTTCTCTCTGAATCCGAGAAACTCCGGTACGGCGGTCTGCCCGTGTCATCCGACCTGCCCGCCATATCCCGGGAGATGAGCCAGGTCTGGCGGAAGGCCCACGCCGCCAAGAAGATGATACTGAAGAAGGAGAAAGAGGACATGGCAGAACAGCTGATAAGGAACGACGTCGTAACGGGCGATGAAGCATCTTTCCTCCCCCCGGAGGGAAAGATCGCCGCACTCATCGAGGACGGCGAATACGGCGAGGAGGCAGGACTTCTCTGGAAGTACAACCGGGCGAAGGAGTACGCCGCCGAGGCGTCCAGGCGGATCGAAAGGTACAGGGAAGAAGGACCCAGAGAGCCCGGCTACGTACAGCCCGGCGAGATGAAGACCCCGCTCCAGCACCTCAGCGACGGACTGCTGGACATGGAGATCGAGGCCGAACTCGAGGACATGGGCGAGACCTACCCCTTGCGAAAATAACTTTACATTCACCCCCTCAACCGGTAAACGTGACAGCGATAGTCTGGATAAGGCGGTCCATGAGGCAGAGGGATAACACCGCACTCGTCGAGGCCTCGAAAGAACACGAAGAGATAATACCGTTCTACGTGGTGGACGACGAATACTTCTCCGGGGAGACGCTCGGTTACCCCCGGGTCAAGTTCTGGAGGGAATCCCTGAAAGAGCTGAAGCAGTCCATGAAGGAGGACGGGAAGGACCTGGTGGTCCGCAAGGGGAAACCTATCGAAGAGCTCGAAAGGATCGTCGATGAGGCGGACGCCGACGCGGTACACTTCAACCGCGACTACTCGCCGTACTCGAGGGAAAGGGACTCGAAGGTCCGGGGCATGGAAGTCGAAGTTAAGGACTTCAAGGACATCGTCCTCCACGAGAAAGAAGAGATACTGACCAACTCCGGCGACCCCTACAAGGTGTACTCCTACTACCGCGACAAATGGTTCGAACGGGAAAAACCCAGGCCGAGGGACCCGGAAAGCTATACCGTCCCGGAGAAGGATTCCGACCCTATACCGTCGCTGGAAGAACTCGGCTTCGAGAACCCGGGGATGGACGTCTGGAAGGGCGGAAGGGAGGAAGGGCTTGAACGGCTCGAGGCCTTCAAGGACCGGATATGGGACTACGGCGAAAACAGGGACCTGCCCGCCGACGACTCCACGTCAAAGCTCTCACCGCACCTCAAGTTCGGGACGGTCTCGGTCCGCGAGGCATACTGGACCGCGGAGAGGATAAAGGCCCGCAACCCGGACAGCGACACCTCCGGCATAAAGACCTGGCAGGAAGAACTTGCCTGGCGCGACTTCTACTTCCAGGTGATGTGGAACTACCCCTACTGCGTCGAGAAACCGTTCCTCAGACAGTACGAATCCATAGAGTGGAACTGCCCTGACCGGAAATGGCAGAAGTTCATCGAGGGAAGGACCGGCTTCCCGTTCGTCGACGCGGGGATGCGCCAGCTGAGGTCCACGGGCTGGATGCACAACAGGCTGAGGATGGTCGTCACAAGCTTCGCCGCCAAGGACCTCCACGCCGACTGGAAACGTCTCCACCGCTACTTCAAGAAGATGTTCGTCGACGCCGAACTCGCCTCAATGATAGGAGGGATACAGTGGGCCTACTCCATAGGGACCGACGCACAGCCGTACTTCCGCGTCTTCAACCCTTGGACCCAGGGAGAAAAATTCGACCCCGACGGAGAATACATCAGGGAATGGGTGGAGGAGCTCAGAGAGGTCCCGGACCAGTACATCCACGAACCCCACAAGATGCCCGAGTCCGTTCAGCAAGATTCAGGATGCGTCATCGGAGAAGATTACCCGAGGCCGATACTGGACCACGACAGGGAGAGAAAGAAAGCCGTGAAGATGTTCGAGGAAGCCAGAGAAGACGACGAGTGAAGACTTACTTAAACATTCAGAAAAAAGAAGAAAACAGGACAATTGTTGACATCAGGTGGTAAACAATCAA
>JBDGSJ010000033.1:0-19962 GCA_042217585.1 Candidatus Nanohaloarchaea archaeon
TCAGGACCGGAGGCTTCATCCCAGGCCGGTCCGCGTAACCCTCTATGACCGGCCAGCCGTAGTTCACCCCCTTCCTGATGATGTTGAGTTCGTCATGGTGGGTGTCGCCGTGCTCCGTCACCCGAGGCAGGACCCGTACGGTAATAAGAGCTGAGCCACCAGTATTGTATTCGATGGAAAGTCCGCAATCGGCGGCCTACGAGGCGACGAGAGACCTGAACACCTACAGGGTGGTCCAGGCGTACGCGAACCTCGAGGACTACGAGGACCTGCTGACAGGAATGGATGAGATCCCGGTCCCGGAACTGGTGGAGGAGACCGGTCTCGGAAGGGAGACGGCCCAGAAGGGGCTTGAACCGTTCGAGGAGGCGGGACTGGTCCACAGGGAGAACGGCAAGTACGTCGTTGACAGCGAGGTATCCGACGAGGAGATCGAGGAGTTCGCTGTGGAGTTCGAGTACTTCGCCGAGAGAGACTACCTGTGAATTTTTTATTCGGCGACTTCTCTGGTTCTCCTGGGGCGGTAGTGAATGAGGAAGGATGAGGTCTTCGAGAAGATAGAGATTGGTGAACCGTCCACCATCGAGGACGTGATAGAGGGGATGGAGGCCCTCCAGCAGTTCCTCGGCGAGAGGGAGAGGTACAGGAGCCTCCTGCCGTTCCTGAAGGCTTATTACAGGGTCACGAGCTCGGTGCAGGAGAGGAAGAGGCAGGGTTTCTTCGACCATCCCGGCGAGATGGACCGGCTGGACGTCGTTTTCGCCAGGAGATACTTCGAGCCGGTGAAGGAGTACCTGGACGGCGAGGACCCCGGGAGGCCCTGGTCCCCGTACTTCGATTACTGCCGGAGGAACGACTCGATGGCGTCCCTCGAGATGATGCTCGGGATAAACGTCCACATAAACGCGGACCTCGCCCCGGCCCTCGAGGAGGCCGGTTTCCGCCACAGGAAGGACTACGACAGGATAAACGAGGTCCTTGAGAGCGAGATAGTTAGCCTGCTGAGATACCTGGTCCTGAACCGTCCTGACAGGCTGAACCTCGCGGCGGTCCTGATGCCGATGGTGGTGGACCGTGAGTTCCGGAACGTGATCGTCAGGTGGAGGGACAGGACCTGGGAGAACAGGGAGGCGATGGACCTTGAAGAGCTCCAGAGACAGACATGTGAGGTCTCCCGGGAGCTCGTCGAGATAGGACATGACCTGAACCCGCTTAACCTGCCCCACCGCCTGAAGGAACTCGAGAGGCTGGAGGTATCTCTAGATCGAGCTTAGAGCCCCGTAGGGGGTCGTGTACGGGACCTGGCCGTTGAACTCCGCGAAATCCGCGTCCACCGTGACAAGTGCCGCGTCCTGGTCCTGCGCCGCGGAGACGTACCTCCTGTCCCTGTAACCGGGACCGCTGACATCCAGCTCCTCGGGCTCGTAGCTCTCCAGGTCGAAGTCCCGGGTGAAAACGTCGAAAAGCCTCAGTATCATCTCTATGTTGCTCTCTCCCGGGTTTTCCGTGTGAGATATCCTGCCGTTCCTGTAGTTCTCCCAGACCCTCTCGTCCAGGTCCTCCGCGGTCAGGACCTCGACGTCCTGCTGGTGCGCCCGGTCCAGGAAACCGAGTATGTCCCGCCAGCCCTCCGAGTACAGGTCGCCGAACATCCCGGATCTTCCCTCCCGCTCCACCTTCCCGGCCAGGTCGTAGACCAGGCAGTCATCCAGGACGAACCGGTCCTCCTCAACGCTGTTTATCAGCTGTGGTTCGAATCCCGCGGTCCTGCCCACGTCGAGTTCCTCGATGTATTCCTCCGCGTCGCTGAGGAGTTCGGTTTCCACGGACTGGTATGGTATTCGAATTTTTTATCCCTTACTCGCAAAAACTACGGTCCTCTCCACCGGCTCTCGCTACCGGAAACCATTTAAACCGGGAGAAAGCATGTATCCTCATGTCTGTAGCCGGTAGTCGGTGGAAGGCTTTCACCCGGACCCCTGGCTACAGCACCTATTTTACCTTTAGCTTCTAGGGACCTGGAGAAGATCCGGGTTTCCGCAGTTCAGAGGTGTTCTACATGAAAAGACCACACTACACTTCAACCCCGTTCCGCACCCCAGAAACCTTCTACCGCTCCAGCAGAGGCGATGCCAGTGGACAGAGGTGAGAGGAGTTGAACCTGGACGACGTCGAGGCAGAGCTGGAGAACACCAGGCTGGTGAACTACGACGACCCTGAAGAACTTTACACCGAGAAACTCGGGCGTGTACACGCCGGAGACCGGTCCTACGGCGTGGTCATCGTTGAGCAGGATGACGAGGTTTACGCCGGGTGGCAGGAGATAGAGGAAGGCGATCACTGGCCTTACGACGGTATAGAGCCCAGCGTACCGGTCGAGGAGCTCCCGGAGGACGACTCGGAGCTCATGGACCTCGGCGAGGACCTGGGACTTTACGAGCCCGCCGTCGAACAGGAGGAGCGGAGGAAGGTGACGGCCTGACGGGGAAAGAGATAAATCCTCCTTTTTCTCTCTTTCCTCCATGTAGCTTGAAGACTTTACCTCGGACCTCAACCTCGTGTTCTTCTGGGGGCTGACCGTGACACTCGGTTACGCCCTGTCGGACGTTATCGCGGCGGCGATGCCGGTCGCAAGAGCGGAGACAAGTATAGTGCTGACCTGGGTCGTGCTGATGGCGATACCGGTCGCGCTGACCGTCAGGAAGGTGAGGAAAGGCACGGGACTGCTCGAGGTCAACCCGGTATGGGCCGGTTTAACCGTCCTCGGTTTGCTGGGGAACGTGGCAGGGATCGCGTTCGGTCTCGCGTACTCGACGAGGTCATTCGGTTACTTCGAGAAATGGTTCCTGTTCGGCGCCGCAGGGTTCGCCTACACCGCCTGGAAGATGGACGGCTTCTCACGGTACGTCTACACCGCGGCGGCCGCTGGAAACGTCGTTTTCGCTGTCCTGCTGTTCTCCGACCCTTCTCTGGTCGGCGCGGCGTTCCTCGGGGGCGTGGTCCTCCAGGGAATGCCTATGATGGTGGACTGGTTCTACTACTCCCACTGCGGAGAGGTCCTGAGATCAGATCTTCTCCCTTGACCTCTTCGCGAGGTAGGTCCCGGACCCCAGCATCAGCATGAGGAGTCCGACGTAGTACGGCTGGAGCGGCCTCACCAGGAAAACCGACAGGAACAGCACGGGAACCACCAGCACCGAGTTCAGGGCCAGGTAGACCCCGAAGACTGAAGCGTCGAAGAGCTTCTCGTTGGGGTCCAGACCGGTCAGGTAGGACGCCAGTCCGAGGGTGTAGACTATCCCGCTGACCATCGTGCCGTACGAGAGCAGGATGTGGTCCCTGTAGAAGAACAGGGAGATCAGGAAGAACAGCGAGGTTATGGACAGCGAGATCAGGAGGAAGGCCCTCTCCTTCGACTCCAGGAGCATCTCGGCGTCGACCGGCAGGTGGTCGTAGTCCTCGACCTTGTCGAACCTGTTAACCCAGTTGTACACGGTCAGAGAGGAGATGCCGAGCAGGACCGAGTACGAGAGCATCGGGTTGGAGAGGAAGACACCGGTTATCGGGAAGTACAGGACCATGAACCAGTAGAAGCCTGTGAGCACCGCGAGCGAGAACAGCACCTTTATGATACCGCCCGAGGACCTCCAGAGGTCCAGCACGCTCTTCTGTGTCAGTGGGTCGGACCAGTCCGAGTAATCCAGTCCTGGCGTCGGCAGTTCCAGCGAGACCCTTGCGAACGCCACGGAGAGCGCCAGTCCTCCGAGGAACCAGAGGTGCATGTTCACCACCGACATCACGGTCGAGAAGCCGGTCGGTATCAGCAGTCCCAGCGAGATCGGGACCAGGAAAAGACCGGTGTAGTAAATCATGTCCTTGACGATGAACGCAGCCATCAGCTTCCTGCGTGAGATAGGAAGGGTCCTCGAGGAGTATATTATGAAGTTCACCGGTCCGAGGACGTTCTTCATCGCGTCCTTACCCGAGAAACCTAGGCTTCCGACCGCGAGGCCGACGAAAAGCCCGAAGAACTGGACCGCGTCGCCGAGGACCGACGCCCCAAGCGTCGAGTACCTCACGACGCCGTATGTGAATCCCAGTGATAGAGCGAAGATCATGACCGGGAACATGGCGAAGTAGCGGCCCCGGAACAGCTCGGAGTGCATCCTCCACTCCTCTTTGATCATCTTTTTAGTAATCATAGTCGTCCAGGAACTTGTCCTTCAAGTTTTCGGTGTCCTCGAACTCGTCTATTACCTCGCCGTCCCTGAGGAAGAACACGCGGTCGCAGAGCTCCTCTGCCAGAGAGACCACGTGGGTGCACAGGAACATGGTCCCGCCGTCCTCGCGGTAATCCCTGAAGAGCTGTTTCGCCTCCTCCTGTATCACCGGGTCCAGGTTTATCAGCGGCTCGTCGATGAAGACCAGCTCCGGGTCGTGGAAAAGCGCCTGTACTATCATCAGTTTCTGTCTCTCGCCCTTCGAGAGGCTCCTGCTGAGGGACTCCATCTTGCCCTCCATCCTGAACTTCCCGACCCAGTGCTCGATATCGATCTCCTCGTCACGTATGTCGGCGACGAACTCGAGGTACTCCCTCGCCTTCATGAAGCTGGGCGGGTCCTCTCGCTCCGGCAGGACCCCGAGCTTCTTCCTCAGTTCCACGCCTTCTTCGCCCGGGTCCATCCCGAGGACATCTACGTCCCCCGAGTCGCGGTCCCTCTGACCGGTCAGTATCTCCACGGTGGTCGATTTTCCGGCTCCGTTCGGCCCGAGGAAGCCGACTATCTCTCCCTCCTCCACATCCAGGTCCACTCCCTTCAGGGCCTCGACTTCTCCGAAGGACTTCTTCAGGTCCTCTACCTTTACCTTTTTCACAGGAACATTTTTTCTCTCGACCGAATAAAATAGTTTCGAACGATCGTTCAGCCCCGTGGTCCGCACCTCTAATAAGGAGGAATGACAAAAAAGGGTTCATGCCCCTTGAGACAGCGGTCATGGAGGCCCTGGCGGCCTACAGGTCACCTGTCCTGACCAAGGTCTTCCTCTCTGTGACGGCGATGGGATCGATAACGGTGATAGGCGCCTTCCTGGCCGGACTATACTTCAGCTCGGAGAGAAGGGTTTTCGTCCTTTCGACCGTTGCCACTGCGTTCTCCGGAGCACTGACATTCTCTCTCAAGAGGATAGTGGGGAGGATGAGACCTGAAGTCATCGTCAGCAACGTGGACCCGTGGTCCATGTTAGCGTTCCCGTCGGGCCACACCACGGTCGCGTTCTCTGTTGCGACGGTCCTGGCGCACGAGACCAGGGAGAAAAAGCTCTACGTTTACTCGGTGGCCGCGCTGATAGGTATCTCGAGGATCTACCTCGGTCTCCACTACCCGACTGACGTCATCGCGGGCGCATTCCTCGGATACAGCATGGCGAGGACCGTTCTGGACAGGGAGCAACACGTCCTGGACCTCCTCTCGTGGAAAAGCGTATTCGAAGGAGGGAAGAGGTGAAAGAATGGGGACAGCGGACCGCCTGAAAGACTACTTTGTTTCGGGGCTGCTTCTGCTGGCTCCTCTTGTCCTGACAGTATTCGTGCTCAAACTGATGTTCGACTGGAGCCTGTTCGTCATAGATCCTGTGGTCGCCGCGACCGGGCTCACACGCTACACCTCCAACGACAGGCTGGCAGCCCAGTTCCTCGGCCTCCTGCTGGTATTCGTGGCCGTGACCTTCTCCGGGTTCCTCACGCGGACCAGGTCCGGCAGGAAGTTCCTCAACGTCTTCGGAAACCTCGTGAACCTGATACCGCTTGTCAGGGGGATCTACTCGACGATCAAGCAGGTCTCGACAGCCTTCAGCGACCGCGAAAGCAGTTTCAGGAGCACGGTACTGGTCCAGTATCCGAGGGAGGACACCTACAAGATCGGTTTCGTGACAGGGGAGGCGCCTGACAGGATCGACGGAGGAGAGGACCTCAGGAGCGTCTTCCTGCCCGCGAGCCCCAACCCGACGACCGGGGAACTCCTCCTCGTCCCCGAGAACCAGATAAAGGAGTCGGGGATGAGCGTTGGGGAAGGCCTCAGGTACCTGATGACCACCGGGATGACGGTGAAAGAGGAGGAGATGGAGGACATCGCACGGGAAGGAGGGATGGACACGGATGGAGATTGACCTGGACCGTTACCTGGACCTGTACTCCGAGACGCAGGGAATCCTTCCCGGGAAACTGGAGAGCTACGGCGAGAAGTACAGGGAGCAGGGACACCTGACGCAGGACCAGCTCTACGAGATAGCGTACGAATCCTCGACGAGGTCCGCGTACCACGTCCAGAACAACCCTGAGGACCGGTGCAGGGAGGTGACCTCCAACGTCCTGAAGGTAGATGGAGACTTCAGCAGGATAGCGCTGATCTCCTCGCTCCGGGGTTTCAAGGCCCCGACAGCCTCCTGTGTCCTGACCGCGCTGGACCCGGAGAGACACGCAGTGGTCGACACGAGGGTCTGGGCGTCGCTGGAACGCCTGGACCGGGTGGAGGGCCGGAAGGAGAGCTTCGGACCCTCTGACTACGTCAGGATGATCGAGGAGATACGGGATATGGCATCGGGAACCGGGCGGTCCGCGGCCGAGGTCGGATATGCGCTTTTCGCCCACGACTACGACGTCCGTGAGGGCACCCTCCACTGACCAAGTTTTATCCATCTACGGTGAACTTTCCGGTTACATGGAGCGCGCCCACGTCTGGATATCGGGGAAGGTCCAGGGAGTAACCTTCAGGGCCTCGACAAGGAGAAAAGCGCGGGAACTCGAGGTCTACGGCTGGGTCAGGAATCTTGAGGATGGAAGGGTCGAGGCCGTCTTCGAGGGAGAAGAAGAGGACGTCGAGAAGATGATAGAGTTCTGCCACGAAGGTCCGAGACTGGCCGATGTGGAAGATGTCGAGGTCCAGCGCGAGGAACCCGAGGGCCTGCCCGGTTTCAGGGTCCGCCGCTAGATCTCCTCCGCGTAGACCCGGTCGATGTCGTCAATGTCAGAATCCAGCTTCTCCCTGATCGCGTACAGGGCTCTCTCGTTTTCGACCGGTCTTATCTCTCCGCCGGGCCTGAGCTCCCCGAGGACCACTATATCCGTCTCGACACCGGATTCCGGTTCGTACTTCTCCGCCTCAAGGTAGCCGTAGAACGAGTTGGTTATCCTGACGACGCCCGTGGAAGGTTCGATACCCTCCTCAAGATACCGGTCCATGTCGAAACCCTCCTCCACCAGTATCCGGTTCAGGTACTCGTGCTCCGGGTCTATCTCCGGACTGGTCCTGTCGCCGGGCAGGTAGTACGACCTCGGCGCGAAATGGACCGTGTCCGCCACCTCCTCATCTTCAAGCTCAGACTTTATCTCCTGTCTCTCCGATTTCCAGAGCACCGGATCGAACCTGCCGTCCCTCAGGACGCCCGGGACGTAGGTCTCGGCCCTTCCCCTCTCACCGAACTCACCGTCCCTCTTCTCAGCGAACCTGTAATCAATGTAACCCACGGTCCTGCCGTCCAGCCGCAGGAGACCGGGATCCGTGTTAACAATGGCGGGCCTCGAACCTATCTCGGTCCTGAAAGGCTCGACGCCGACGGAAAGATCCTCAAGGGCATCGTAGAACTCCTCCAGTTCGTCCCTCCGGACCTCCTCCATGAAAGATGATTTGTTCTCAAGACTTTTTACCGGGTCGGAACTGGTTTAATTCCTTTTCCATCAACTGGTCACGTGAGGATACTTCACACGGCGGACGTCCACCTCTCGACGGACCATCCGGAGAGGACGGAGGCTCTTGAAGAGGTCCTGAAAAAGGCGGAAAAGGAGGATGCCGACCTGCTGACAATCAGCGGGGACCTGTTCGACTCTCCTGAGGACGCAGAGAAGATGAGGCCGCGGGTCCGGGAGCTTTTCAGCGGTAACAGCTTCCCGGTGGTTGCGATACCGGGCAACCACGACTCTGAGGTGTACAGGGATTCGAAGAACTTCGGGGAGGACATAGACGTGCTTGTTGACCAGCCCCTGGACAGTGAGGAGGTGGAGGAAGAGTCCTTCACCGGAGTTCCGTTCAGGTCGGAGATGGATGAGGAGCTTTTCTCCGCCCTTAAGCAGGACGGATCCGACGTACTGCTGCTTCACTGCACCATCGACGGTGGTTTCCACTCGGACGACTGCGGGGACGAGAACCTGTACTTCCCGGTGGACAGGTCCACCCTGTCCGAACTGGATTACAGCTTCATCCTCGCCGGCCACATACATTCGAGGGACCGGGAGATAGCGCTGGAGAACGGGACCTTCATCTACCCCGGCTCTCCCGTATCCGTATCATCTTCAGAGGAGGGGAAGAGACACGCGGTGCTGGTGGACACGGAGGACGAAAGTGTTTCGCCGGTGGAGCTCGACAGCTTCTACCACGACAGTTTCAGGAGGACCATAAGCCCCGGTGAGGCAGGAGAGGTCCTTGAAGAGCTCGAGAGATGGGTTTCACGCCGCGAGGACGACAGATGCAGCCCGGAGATAGTCCTGGACGGCTTCACGGAGATGGAGGAGCAAGATTTCAGCGAGAGACTGGAGGAAGCCACCGGAGATTTCGAGCCAGAGGACAGGACGAGGTCCGCGGCCGAGGTCATGGACCATCCTCTTTACAGGAGGTTCACGGAGAAGATGGAGTCCCGCGAGGCAGAGGAAGGTGAAAGAGCGAGGGAGCAGGTCATAGAGGTCCTCTCTGACCTGATCGTCTCGGGCGAGGTGAAGCCGGAGTGAAGATAGAACAGGTATTCATACAGAGCTACGGACCCCTGAGGAAGGAGCTGGAGCTTGAAGAGGGGTTGAACGTGGTGAAGGGTCCGAACGAGTCCGGGAAAAGCCTCCTGAGCGAGGCGGTCCTCAGGCACCTCTCCGGAGAAAAACCCGGGAACGCCGCCGTGGAGGATGAACCGGCAGGTTACACGGAGGTCTCCGGCAGGGAGGACCAGAGGCTCGACGGCGAGACGGACCTGACAGACCACTACAGCCAGAACTACAGCGGCAGACTCAGACCCGAGGAGATACGGAACATCTTCGTGATAAACCGCGGGAACCTCAGTTTCCCGGAGGACGAGAGGAAATCGTTCTACAACAGCATAACCGACAAGCTGACCGGGAGAAGGACCGAGGACATCCAGAAGATAAAGAGCAAACTCCTGGAGGAGGGGAGACTGACCGAGAAAAGGAAGAACATATCCAACAAGTACAGCGACGCCAAGAAGAACAGGAAAAAAGCCGCTGAACTTCTCGAGGAACTGGAATCATACCTGGAAGAGAGAAAAGACGCCGAGGTCTCCGAGGCCGACCTCTACAACGCCCGGGAAAGGAAGCAGGAGCTCAAGGACCTCAAGGAGAAACTGGAGAAGGCCGGGAAAGTCGAGGACCGTAAAGAGAAGATAGGGAAACTGGAGAGAAACGCGGAAAAGCTGGATGGACTGCTCGAGGAACTGGACGGGAAGCCCGATAAACAGAGCCTCGGGGAACTCGAGGACCGCATCGACGACCTGATGGACAGACAGGAGGACCTGAAGCGGCTGAGAAACAGAAAGAAGGACCTTGAACGGTATTCCCGGGCGTCGGTCCTTTCCGCGGGAATCGGAGCCGCACTGGGAGCTGCGGGAGGTTTCTTCGCGGGAGGGATCACGGGTGCCTCGGTCGCCGGCGTGCTTGGAGGAGGACTCCCATTACTGGCCTTCCTGTACTTCAGGAGGACCGAGGACGGTGTGGCCGGAAGCATATCGGAGATAGAGGCGGAGGCCGACCGGATCCTCTCCGAGGGAAGATCGACGGGACTGGAGTGCGACGAGATCGAGGAACTGAAGGGAAGGATAGAGGAGGTCAGGGACGAGATCAGGCAGCTGGAAAAGGAGAAGAACCGTGTCAGCGGGGTCCTGAGCGACATCACGGGGAAGGACAGGGAGGGAAGAGAGCTGGTCGAGGAATCGCTCGACAGGGCGGAGGAGATCCGGGGGGACCTGGAGGAAGTGGACGTCGATTACTCCGAGGAAAGACTGGATGAGGTCGGGGAAGAACTGGATGAAGCGGAGGAACGGGTCGAGGAGATAGACAGAGAACTTGAGGACCACAGGAGGAGACTTGACGAGTTCCAGAGGGAGGCCCAGGAGATCGATTTCAGGCCCTTCACCGGAGAGAAGTTCGACTTCCAGCTGAAAACCGTGGAGGACCTGGAGGAACTGGCCGGGATGCTGGAGGAACTGGTCGATGAGATAGAATCCGATGCGGAGGCGGGAAGGACCGCGATCGAGGTGTTCGGCGAGATACAGCAGGAGGAGAAGCAGGAGACCGCGGAGCTCTTCGAGAGCGGAAGCAGAGCCTCCGAGATATTCGCGGAGGTAACTGATGACCGTTACACCGGGGTGAGCTACGACAGGGAGGAAAACGAGATCAGGGTGAAGAGGTCCACCGGAGAGGAACTTCCGCCGGAGAAGCTGAGCGAGGGCACGAGGGACCAGCTCTACCTGTCCATAAGGGTGGCTCTGGGCGAGGAGCTACTACAGGAGCCCGGTTTCTTCCTGATGGACGACGCGCTGATAACTTCCGACCGGGAAAGGCTCCGGAGACAGGCAGAGATGCTTGAGGAACTGGCGGATCAGGGATGGCAGGTGATCTACCTGACCTCGAAGGAGGACGCGGTCGAGGAACTCTCCGAAAGGTCCGGGAATGAGGTGAAGGAACTTCCGCCGCTGGAATAAGAGTTATATTCACGGACCAGTAACAGCTCTGCATGTCAGGACCGGCGATAACGAGCCTTGAGGATGTCGAAAAGTACATCGAGGGCGAGCTTGAGGACCAGGACGGTGTCGAGGTCGCCCGCGAACTTCTTGTAAACAGGTACTCGGAGGAGGCGGAGCAGTTCTTCACCGATCTCCAGGAGGAGATCGACAGGGACCTGGAGCATCTCCGTGATGCGGCGGGGGCGCTGGACCCTGAGCTCGGGACCGGAGAGGAACGTGACGTAGATTCCGAGGGAGAGCCTGTCGGAGACGGAGGTCCGGCCCTGAGGCAGCTTGACCCGGAGGAGAGGATGGAGCTACAGGCGGAGTACCTGGAGGAGAACGGGAACGTTTCGATAAATGAGGCCGCGGAGGAGCTGTACGGTATAGACGACCTGGGGCAGTCAGAGCGGCAGATGATCTGGAACGCGTTTGAGGAAAACCCCGATGTGGGAAAGGAGAAGGATGGAAACGCGAACGTCTACTTCCTGGACGACGAGCAGTACCGGTTCGAGGACGGAAAACTGGTCCTCGAGGAGGGGGAGACAGAGTACGAGATACCGGTGGAGTTCCACGACGACCTGCATTTCCAGTTCGAGACCTTCGCCCACCTTCTCGGCGTCTCAAGGCCGGAAGGCGGTGAACTCGTGGACCGGGAGAAGGGCGACTACCTCGCGCGTCCGTACTTCCAGGCCCTGTCGGAGCTCCAGGAGAAAGGCGTCGCGGTCGGCGGGGAGGACTGGAGCGAGGCGACCGACGACCTCGAACTCGCGGTGGACGTTCCCGAGGAGCTGAGGAAAGAGGTCAGCCTCCGGGTCAGGGACCACTACGCTGATCTCTCGGAGACCTACGAGGGCAAGGTCATCGGGAGGGAGGACGGCGAGTACCGTGTGATGTACGGAGACAGCCAGACCGCGATGATAGGTGATTACGACGAAGAGCCTCAGCTGGGCGATACCGTGGAGTTCCGGCTGGAGAACGGCGGGAGGATACTCTCCTGAGCCCCTTTACCGGGCCGCCGGATTTATTTACCTTGAGGGAGCATTTTCACACATGTTCGATGAGGAGGAAAAGGAGATAATCGGGGAACTCCTGGATGAGAACAGCGACGGCCTCGAGAGACTGGCCGAGGAAGAACCTGCGAAGGAGGAAAGAAGCAGGTTTACCGCTCTCAAGAACCGGATCAAGTCGTGGTTCTCCTCGGAGGAGAAGGTAGGCAGGATCACTGCATAGAGCTGATCTTCTCGAGCTCGCCGCCCAGGACCTCCAGAAGATACCCGTAAAGGTCCTCCTGGTCGATTCTGCGGGTCGCAGCGCGGGAAAGCTTCCTTGTTAGCGCCTTGTCCAGTATAGGATAGACTGCCTGGTCTCTCTGGATCAGCTGGGCCTTCACGAAGAAAAGCGCACCTGAAAGATACGCGGTCCTCTTGTTCCCCTCGTAGAACGCCTGGTTCTCGGCGATGTGGTACATGATGATGGAGGAGAGCCAGAGCGCGTCGCTGTTTTCTCCGCAGATATGCGGGAGCTTGGTGTAGACGAGGGTCTCCAGTATCCCCTCGTTGCCGACCTCGTGGTAATCCTCCTCCCGTGAGAACTCCAGCTCGGGACTGTGACCGACCTCTATCTGGACCGGTTCCTCCTCACCCAGCGAGACCTCTTCCTCGAAGGATCCCGGCTCCGTGACCAGCCTGTTCAGCTTGACTATATCTTCCGGCGTCAGTATCTCCTCCACCTCACCGCAGTCCACGGAGACCTCTCCCATGTGTCAACTGAAGTTCCGGACCGTTAACAAATCACCGGTGTGTACTACCCGGTACACCAGACCGAAAGAAAACGGACAGAACCCCATAACAGGATGTGAAAGGAGGTCGATCACCATCACACTGGAGGAACTGCTGGAAGTGGACAACGAACTGCCAAGGATAATGCTCGAATACGAGAGGACCTCGGAGGCTCTCGCGGAGGAGGACCTGACAGCCGGAGAGTTCGCCGAGATGATAAGAGAAGCCGCCGGTGAAAACCTGTACAACCCCGGGACCGGCAGCCTCACCCGGGCAGGAGGGATCGCCGGACTCGAGAAGACCGGAGAGGGAGGCGAGATCACTCTCAGGGCCGAGCTCAGGGACCGGAGGGAGCACCACTACAGCCCGAGGGAACTGGTCATAGACTACTCCTCGGGCGAGATACTGGAGGGCGAGGACCTGATCGAGGAACTGGAGGAAGCCTCAGTCGAGAGCTCCTTCCTTCCCGGCGAGATAAGACTGGACGCCGAGGTCGGCGACGGAGCCCGGAAGATCTGCGGTCTGTTCGATGAGGACCTGGACGAGATGCTTGAGAACGGCGCGGTCCGGGTGGAGGGCGAGATCCGGGACGCGGAGCTCGCATGGGCGAAGAGGACCGTGAAGAAGACCCACGCACCCACGAGATGGAAGAAGATGAGCAACAGCATCGGGAGCTACTACGGGAAGGAACCGGCGGAGATCGCGGAAGAGGTCCGCGGAAGAAGGCTGGAACTGGACCCAGGCTCGATCGGGACCGGCAGCCCGGTGAGGTACGTCCTGGGCGACGAAGAATGCAGGGGCTGTGGGAGAAAGATGAACGACCTCCCGGATTACCTGAACACCGGATTCCGGCTCAGATCGGTCAACGGTTTTGAGAACCCCGAGATGCGAATGGAAGGTGAAAAGACGGGCGGTAAACAGGTCGGGCTGGACGTGGAGCTGGAGGACACGGACAGGTACGTCTGCGTGGACCTTGACCTCTCATTCGCCGGCAGCCTCGCCAACAGCTTTGAGTTCGACGTCCTGAAGATGGCGGGCGATACCGGTTTCAGGGAGCACGCCGGGGAACCGGACTACATGCCGGTGGAGAGGACCTAGATCTTCTCCAAATCCTTCTTCTTCATCACGTGCCTGGCGAACAGGAAGACCAGGGCGGCGATGATGACGAAATCCAGCAGGACGCTGAGGAAGTGGCCGATCCGTAACTCGACGCTCATGACGGTCAGGGTCGCCTCCCTCCACGCACCGCCCGGCAGGAAGACACCGACAACCGGCATTATCAGGTCGTTGACCGTGGCGGTCACGAGGTCCTTGGCGGCCTGTCCTATCACGAATGCGACCGCAAGACCCATCACCCCGTAGTTCTGGAGGAACTCCAGGAAATCATCGACGAACCTCATAGAAGGAATTTCCCGTGGGATACTGAGGAATCTGTGGGAGGATCCATCGAAAAGAATGTGTTCATCGACACGCAAACACTGAACGTGAAACTTTACGAGGCCGTGAAGGACCTGGAACTGAAGATCACAGAGTTCGATACCAGACAGAAGGAGAAAAACGTCTCGAAGGACTTCACCCGGAGGACGACCGTGGTTGAGGTGTCGGGAAACGGTCACACGGGAAGGGGAGAGGACGTCATATACGAGAACGAGAAGCACATCTACCCGGAGATGGAGATCGAGGGAAGCTACAGCTTCGACGGTTTCTCGAGGTCCCTGGAGGAGAAGAGGCTCTTCCCCGGGGAGATGGAGGCCGATGAAACGCAGCGGAACTACCGTCGATGGGCGGTGGAGAGCGCCGTGCTGGACCTCGCGCTGAAGCAGAACGGTGAGGACCTGGGATCGGTCCTCGGCATGGATTACAGCCCGGTGAGGTTCGTGGCGTCGCCCGGGATGGACGGGAAGCAGATCGAGCTACTGGAGGAGTTCACCAGCCGTGAACCCGGCGTCGAGTTCAAGCTGGACGTCTCCGGATCATGGGACGGGGAATTCGTGGAGAAGCTGAGGGAGATGGACAGGGTCCGCGTGGTCGACTTCAAGGCGCACTACGAGAAGGACATAGGCCAGCCCCCGGCGGACCCGGAACTCTACAGCACCGTGGTCTCAGGACTCCCCGACGCCATACTCGAGGACCCGATGATAGACGGGAACACGGAGGAGGTCTTCCGGGGGGAAGAGGACAGGGTGACCTGGGATGAACCCGTGAAGGGCGTGGAATCGGTCAGGGAACTGCCGTTCACACCTGAGGTCCTCAACATGAAGCCCTCAAGGTTCGGGACCGTGAGATCTTTCCTGGAGACCGTCGAGTACTGCAGGAAGAAAGGCATCAGGATGTACGGCGGGGGACAGTTCGAACTCGGCGTCGGCAGGAAACACATACAGGCTGTCGCCTCGATATTCTACCCGGACTCGCCGAACGACGTCGCGCCCCGGGTCTACAACCGGAGCGAACTCCCCGGGGAACTGCCTTCAAGTCCGCTGGAACTGGAGCCGGAAGACGGGATAGTGTAGACCTCAGCCCCTGAAAGACCTCTCCAGCTCCCTGAAGCTCCGGAACTGCCTCGGGACATCCATATCCTGATCCGACACCATCAGCGGCTCGAGCCCCGCCCGCCGGGCCGCCACCAGGTCCTTCCGGGAATCGCCCACGTACAGGAACTCATCGCCGCGAAGACCTGACTCCTCAACCAGCTTTTCCAGACCCGAGGGATCCGGCTTCCTCGGGACCTCCCTCGGCGTCACCACCCTGTCGAAGAAACGGTCCAGGCCCAGCATCGAAAGCTTCAGGTGGGCGGTCTCATGCGGGGAGTTCGTCACTATCCCGAGGTAAGGGCTGGTCCCCCTCACCCGCGAGAGAAAGTTCCTCACACCGGGGAGGACCCTGATCCTGCCCTCAAGTATGTAGTGCTCGGTCTTGGCGGTGTAAAGCCAGTCAAAGACATCCCGGAACTCCTCCGGCGACCTTTCCACGCCCAGGCGGTCCAGCGCCGTGTTCTTGCCCTCGCTGTCGAGAGACCAGAAATCTATTGAGTCGTATCGTTCCGGAGGGACCTCGTCGACACCGAAGTACCGGAGAGCGGCGTTGAAGGATCTGTAGACCTCGTCCGAGTTGGTCACCAGGGTGTTATCCAGGTCGAAGATCAGTGGTCTCTGCTCCACATCCTGGGTATAACCGGTGAATGTGAAATACCTCCGGGATCAGAGACCATGGACCAGCAGGTAGACCAGGGCCGCGACGACAGGCATCGAAAAGTTGTCGTCCAGCTCGTAACCCCCCAGGTGCGCGGGCCAGGCCTCCACCACCATCGCCGCAAACGACATCAGGACCGCCGACCCCGGGCTCACGAAGAAACCGGCGGCGAAAGACGAGAGGACGAAGCCGGCGACCGACGCCTCCACCGTCTTGCCGTCGTTCAGCGGGTTCCGGGTCCTCCCGTAGTACCTCCCGATGAAGGCAGCGGCGCTGTCCCCGAAGGCCACCGTCGCTACTGCCGCCATCGCAGCTTCCGCGGGAAGGACCAGGACCGCGGCGATGAAACCGGCCAGCATGAAGAGCGAGCCCTGGCCGGGAAGGGTCGGGTCCTCCCTCCCCAGCCGGTCCACGAAGAAGTCAAGGAACGGATGGTCGCCCTCCCTCGCGGCGTATGAAAGGACTATGCCGACCATGAGAAGAGCGCTGAAGACAGCGAGCGGCTGCAGGTCCAGGTAGATGACCGCGATCCCCAGAACTCCCTCTAACACATGCACCAGTTTCCTCCGGGTTTCGAACCTCACGGCCAATCATGGACCGGGAGATTGAAGTCAGTTATTCCGGGTTGTACTCCAGGTCCAGGTCCTCGAGGTCCTCCTCGTAGCCAGGCTCCAATGATTCCAGGACTCCATCCTGCACGGTCCCGACCGGCGAATCGCCATCAAGTATGACTTCGACGCCGTACATCTCCGCGGTCCTGAGCCCGTCAAGTTCGTAGAGAGGTCCCTGCGCCATGGATGAAACTCTGTAACACAGGCTTAAGTATCGGGTAGCTCAGGGAAATGATTTAACCGGGAGAAAACAATAATCGACCGGATGGATTTTCCGACCTGGAAGCAGATAGATAAGGAGCACGACAGGATAATGAGAGCCTATCCCGGCAGCGAGCAGGGAGAGGAATCCACCCCGGTCAGGTTCAGAAAGGTGATCAAGGACGCCGAGAATGAGGAAGGACCCTACATGAGGGCAGCGGCGCTCCTGAAAGGCATCGCAGGGGCGAACGTCTTCAGCGACAGGAACAGGTCGCTCTCCCTGGTGATATCGGTCCTATTTCTCTGGAACAACGGTCTGGAGGTCGGGGCGAAGGACGGAAAGCTGCTGGCACAGGTCCTGGAAAACCACGGACTTTACTCGCGGAGCGAGATCGCTGAGTACCTTGAGACAGGTGATATAGATGACGGACGACTTCCTTGAGGAGGATAAAGAGGTCCGGGAGGAGTACAGTGAAACCCTGGCAGAACTCGGTGAGGGAAAGACCGGTGTCAGAGGGTTCCTGGCCCGGCTGAAGCAGGCCCTGAGGTGAGAAAACTGGTCCGTTCAGTCGATCCCGGTTGGCTGGAAGAACACGATGGATACAGCATCCTCGACGTCAGGACCAGAGAAGACTTCGAGCAGAGGCATATCCGCCACGAGGCCATAGTCAACACCTACTACAGGAAGTTCGAGGAGGAAGACGTAGACATAGAGGAGAAAGTGCCGGACGTGGAACCTATAGTGGTGGTCTGCTGGAGAGGCAAATACAGCGAGATGATAGCCAGGAAACTCCAGAAAGAAGGCTTCGAGGCATACAGTCTCAGCGGCGGGATGGCCTCGCTCACCTGAAACCGAGCCTTAATACCTTACCGATAGAAGACCGAGAAGATGGAACAGCTCAAAAGACACACGGACCGCCTGGATGAAGAGGGAGGACGAGAACTCGCGGAGAAGATGAAGGATGAAGGACTCTCCGTCGTCATGGTCTACTTCACGACTGTCCACCATTCAGAAAGAGAACTTGAGGAATTCGTGGCCGCCCTGAAAGATGAGATGGGGAGAGAAACTGAGTTGGTCGGGGTATCGGTCGCCGGTTTCATGTCGGACGGGACACAGGGATTGATGACCTCGGGAGCGCTGGCAGTCGGTCTCAGCGGGATAGAGACCTCGACCGAGGAGCTGGGAGAGGACCCGTGGACCGCGTCAGAAGAAAGGATCGAGGAGTTCTACAGGGAGAACACCGGAGAAGGAGAGATGAGCGTTGTATTCCGGCCCGGCGGGAGACGAGCCGGCGGGGAAGACCTCAGAAACAGGATTGAAGACCAGATAACCAATTTCTTCCAGAAACCGGACCGGAGGGAATCGATCGTCGCCGAGATCAGGGACGAACTGGTCGAATCGGGAACAGGACTGGCCTTCAGGACCTGGAACGCCTTCTACGACCTCGTCGAGGAAGAAGAGGAGTTCCTCGTGAACAACTCGCTGGACGCCGGCGACTGGGAGAAAGGATACGAGGCGATAAACGGGGAACTCAGGTCCAGCGACGGCTTCTACATCCTGAACCTCCCGGAAGACAGGCTGGAGATCTCACAGGTGCTCCCCCCGACAGACGAGAACATGGATGAGTTGGAGATAGTGATGGAATCCCGGGACTTCAGGAAGACAGGGAACCTGATACACGAGATAGACGGCAAGACGATAACCGACATAAAGGAGGAGTACCCGATAGCGTCCAGCGACCTCGGAAAAGGAGGATTCAGCTATTACATGCTGCTCTCCATGGAGGACCAGAGGGACGCCATAGGCTCCATCGAACTCCCGGTCCTGATGGCCGCGTTCGACCTCGAAGACCTCAAGGAGATACACCTGGTCCGCGCCGCCCACTGGGACCGCTACCGGTCCGCCGTCGAGGAGAGCCTGGACCAGATAGGAGAGGAGGAGCCGGTCCAGCTCAACGTCCACGTCTCAAAGCTCAACTTCTTCCGGAACAACACCGACAGGCTCAGGGAGCTGATGGAGAAAAGGTTCAGGGACTGGAACCTGGTGATAGGCGACAGTTTCGCGATGGAGAAGTACAGGAACTTCATGTATCCGACACTGGTGGTCTACAACACGGACTGAACCCTCCTCCGGACCACAGAAAACTATTTATCGCGGAAAAAAGCAATAGGGACCGTGGTCGACTACGAGTACCTCGAACCCGGCTGCCTCTGTCCGGTCAACCCGACGATGAGGGCGAAAGCAGAGGAAATAATCGACAAACAGACCACGGACCGGGAGAAAGCAAGACGGCTCCACGAATGGGTCCGGGACCGGTACTGCTGGGACATGAAGAAAAAGATAATCGGCTCCGGAAAGATACTGCGCTACAACCCGGAGAGAGCCATGAGCTTCTCCAAATCCAACCTGCTCGTATCCCTGCTCCGGTCCATCGACATACCCGCACGGTACAACTACCTCAACTGCACCATGTACAACGAACACAGCGAAGAAGAGGAAGAATCCATCCACGCACCCGTAGAGGTCCACGTCAACGGAGAATGGATCACCGCCGACCCCACCTACGGACCACACACCAGCAGGTACAAATCCGTCGCAGAGTTCGGCGAACAGACATGGGAAGAAGCCGAGAGCTCCGAGAAAAGAGCCGAACTACCGCGGTCCACCGTCTGGCTCTGGAACTACGCCCTCCGCTGGTTCCACCCCGAGATAAGGTCCATGCAGAAAGAACTCCGGGAACTACAGGAACTCTAGGTCCGAAATCTATTTCTGAAAAATTCAGAAAATCTAATCAGCGAATCCCTGATTCTCTCAAATAAATCTTGGTTTTTCTTGAACCCGATATACGCCTTCTCTGGTTTATAATCGCCTCCCTGAGCCATATGAAGAGAAAGACCCATTGCCCTATGGTTCCCGTCCCTTATTTTCCAGATGCTCCTCTCTTTAGTGACAATAAGAGGGTATTCTGCGGTTTTTTCCGGATAATTATCTGCAATTTCCCGAATAGCATCTAAATCGATATCGCTGTCTTCCATCGGTTCTTGGACCTCTGGTTTGTCGCAGTTCAGTTTCTTTCCAAGTTCGCCCACTGTGCTTTCAGGCACATCAAAGCCTTCCCATATATGATAAGTTTGCAGAAAGCACTCTCTGGGAAGTTCCGTTTTGTACCAACGAAAGGAGCGGTCTTCCATAAAAGATGCAGATTCTTCATTAAGATACATTAGTTTGTCAACTTTCTCAGACTCATTTAGGTCATCAACCTGAACATCTTTGTCACCGTGTTCCTCTATATCTCGGCGAAGCCAAGAATCGATGACCTCCTCGCGAGAAACCTCTTCCATTGATTGAACCGATGGACCACCCGGGGTTCGAACCCG
The DNA here is from genome assembly GCA_042217585.1 of Candidatus Nanohaloarchaea archaeon. Lineage (GTDB taxonomy): Archaea > Nanohalarchaeota > Nanosalinia > Nanosalinales > Nanosalinaceae > JBDGSJ01. The sequence continues at coordinate 19,934 of JBDGSJ010000033.1, forward strand.
GGACCGCCGCCTGTCTCAGGATGCGAGCT
>JBDGSJ010000034.1:0-3617 GCA_042217585.1 Candidatus Nanohaloarchaea archaeon
TCGCCGCTGAATCTTCTGATCTGTTCAGCCGGTATATCTTCTGCCAGCTCCCTTCTGATGAACTCCCGGTCCTTCTCATCGAACTCGGTTGCCTCCGACATCTCCCTTGCATAATTCTCTTCGTATCTTTCGGCCGTCCTCCTGCCGACCTCGTCTACCAGCGATTCATCAACCACCACTTTTCCTTTTTCGGTGACATATGCCAGCGGTTCGTCCTGGAATTCATCCCTGACTACGTCCGCGACTCGTTCTCTTGCCCTGAATCCCTCCATGTCTTCATTCACTTTTTCCATCAGGGCGATTTTTCTCGGGTCGTAGTTCTGGGAATTTACGGATTCTCCTCTCATGTTGTGACCTCTCTTTGGCAAATATTAAATCAGTTTTCTGGATAGTAGATGTGCCAGTTCTCTGGTTCAGGAAGTCCGAGCAGTCCGTCTCTCTCTATCTCGCTCCAAACGTTCGGGTGGTAGTCGCTTACACCCTGCATGGTATGGTACATCGCTCCTCCGGGTCTGGGATTACAGCTTCTGGCTTTCTCAGGGTTTACGAAGCAGGCCTGGCCGGTCGGGAGGCAGACTCTTTTCTGGTATTTGCTGTGGGTGGGGGAATCTCCCCAGTTTCTTGCATCAAGTATACCGAGCACATTGTGGCCCAGTTCGTGGTTGAAGAGCGCCGCGCCATTAGGCTCGAAAGCCTTATTTAGGTATTTCTCCCTGAGGATCATGGCGTCCCCGTTAACCTCTCCGTATCCGACGGTCCGTTGATTATCTGTTATATCCATGTCCGGGAGTTCTCCGATGTAAGCAAAATGGAACGTCCCTTTCCTGAAGCTGTCCTCCCCTGCCTCTGAGATAATTGAATCAACGCTTCCGCGTCCCCGATCGAAAGCCCAATCTCCCGGGGAGTTTATATTCACGCCGCCCAGGCTTTTACTGCCCTCAGCTCTCTCATCTATATGTATATCGATTCCTATTGTGCCATCAGGGTTTGAGACAGGAGCATTCTCAAAGTCTGACCTTATGTTCTCTTCTGTGTATTCCTCGATATTTCCCCCTGTGACCTGGATGAAAATATCTTTCTGGAGAGGGTCCGCGCCGTACTCTGAAAGCGGCACGGCTTTCTTGGTGCCGATACGCACTCCGTACACCTCCCAGCTGTCCTTAAGTCCGTCTTCGTCGGTATCCTCGTTGAACGGATCGGTTCCGACGAGGAGTTCCTTGCCGTTCAGGAGCCTGTCCCCGTCAGCGTCCCTGAAGTAGTAATCGGGTGCCTGTGAGCCGAAGAAGTTCCTTATGTCTTTTTTCTGTGGTCCGTAGTCCGTCTCGGGTTCTTCAGCCAGAACATTTTCTCCTGCGATCATCGCAGGTTCATCAGGGGTGATGTCGGGATGCTCAACACGCATCGAAGGGTTGTAGAACATCTGTCTGGCCTCCTTAACTCCAGCGTCGATCAACGGCTGGCTGGCAAGAGCCCAGGGTGCAACCGCGGCCCCCAGTCCAACAACTGCAGCCCCCTTCAGAGCGTATTTCTTCACACCTCCTTCCTTATCCCTGGTTTTTTCTCCGGTCAACATCAACTCGGTGTTCCCCGGGTCCCGCATGTGGCTCTCAGGGACGTGTTCCAGCGAATCCTTTATAAAGAACTCGTCTTTCTCATCGAAATCGTCAGGTATCTCGCGGCTGGTCCAGCTATCGTACCATTCATCCCTGTACCTTTCAGCCCATTCTCTGGAGATTCTGTCCAGGTTGCTTTCATCTACCACGACTTTTCCATTTCCTGCGACATAGTTCCGGGGGTCGTCGTCCTCCTGGACCACCTCTCTCAACTGGTCCCTGAGCTCTCTTTCCTTCAGGTCTTCAAGGGCTCTATCGCCAGGGATCATCCGTGACACCTTAGCTATCGCTGTACGATATTATCCAGTTATCGGGTTTGAGATCCGGGAGACCTTCCACCCCCTCGTTTTCTATCTGGCTCCAGACCCCGGGATGGTAGGTGTCTGCGGGATCTTGGGAGTCGGCCACAGGATACATCACGTGTCTCTCTCCGTTACTTCCGCCGTATTTAGAGTGGTACATCCCTTTCTCCGTGTCGCTGAACCTGTGTTCCGGGTCTATCTTTCCTAGTATATTATGTCCTATCTCGTGCATGAAGACCTCCTGGAATAGTTCACTATTATCTGTTATGTCGGCGTCAACCTGAGTCACGTCTCCAGGCCTCTCCCCGAAACCCAGTAATTTCGTATGTATCCCTCTGTCAGGCACCTCTTCAAGTGCCATGAAATGGAAGGTACCGTACTGGGCGCTCCCCACGGGGTCGAACACATTTCTGCTGTCCGGATCTATCGAGGTTTCTGAACAGTAGAACTGCTTCACCGATGGGTTCTCACCTGCGATGTTCACACCCGTGTCCAGGTGAAGCGATATCCCGTTCATAGGAGCTTTAGCATATTCCTGGACCAGTTCCTGCTTTGTTTCTTGGTCAAGGTTCTCATCTCCCACTATCTGTACGAAAAGATCTTTTTCCAGAGGATCTGCGTGATCTGATAGATCCAATGGCCTGAAGCCGCCTCGCTGGATTCCATAGACTTCCCAGCCATCCAGCAGACCATCGCCATCGGTATCTGAATCAGCCGGATCGGTAGATATCTGCTTCTCCTTTGCGTAAATCAACCCGTCCATGTCGTTGTCGGAGACGTCCTGAAGGGTTATCATTTCTCTCTTCCCCAGGAGATCCCTGAGCTGGGGGTCCGTGTTCAGCTCCTCAAGGTGATCAAGACTGTCCGGTGTCTTACCGGTTCTCGCTTCCTTGACCGCCTCCTGGAGTTCCCCCGCCATTCGCGTCTCGGACTTTCTTATATCCTTCTGCAGATCTGCCCAGTCTACTTGGGCGTCTACCGGCTGGGCTGTATGGTCTGCGTGTCTGTCATCACAGGTCACCCCTGTGTCTCCACCCATCGCGATTATCGCCGGCGGAAGCATGAGACCTGCGGCGACCAGCCCTTTTGTCAGCCTAGAGGCGCCCTTCCGGGTATTCTCTCTCCTCTGTTCGTCATCCAGCACCAGGAAGTAGTCGCCCTCGAACTTCTTTGCGTACTCTGAAGCCACATGCGGAAGCATTTCTGTCTCCAGGAATTTGCGGTCCGATTCATCGAACTCCTCTCGGTCCATCCACCGGTCCACGAACTCTTCTCCGTACTCGTCAGCCCATCTGCTGGACAGGTCTTCGAGCTCTGAGCCATCTATCACAACAACACCGTTCTCGGCGACGTAAGTTTCCGCTGAGTCCGAGTTCCTTGCTATCTCTTCCATCTGCTCTCTTATGCTATGGCCCTTATAACTCTCCATGAAGCCCTCGGTTTCAACGAGATCTTTTTTCAGATCCTCCAGGTTTTCATCCTCCAGCTGGGACTCCCTTATTTCTGACATATTTGCCACTTATCAATGACAATTTTAAATATATTGGTCCTGGGCAGAAATGATTTCCCTTCAGCCGCGCAAGATAATAAAAGACAAGAGAGTCAAATTCAGGTATAGAGGAAATGATATCAAAGGAAAGCCGCAGAAGGAAGGGCATCACTCCAGTGCTTGCGTCGGTCCTCCTGATAATACTGGCGGTGG
>JBDGSJ010000035.1:0-5787 GCA_042217585.1 Candidatus Nanohaloarchaea archaeon
CGTCTCCCGCGTCGTAGCCTATTCCCGAGTCGGGCCCTGTCAGGTCGGCGTCGAAGTCAATCAGGTCCTCCCACGTCATGTCCGGGCCGACGTACCGGTCGCTGAAGCTGTCGCTCGAGTCCACCATGTCCGGGTCTATCCAGACGCCCGCTCCCTGCTGGGCGATGAACTCGCCGTCCCGTGTTATGTCCTTCTGCGCCACGACAGCCAGGGAGTTGCCGAACGCCTTCGTAGTTTTCAGCACCGTGTCAGCGCTCATCGTGTCCCTTTCGTTCTCCTGGTTCTTGTAGTAACTGTTCCACGGCGGGTAAGGCTTGCCCGTCGTGTCGATCGACCAGTTCCTGTACGGCGTTATCGCCCACTGGTCCGCGTAGCTTTCCGCGCCTACGGAATCGTTCCAGATCCTTACCGTGCTCGTGTCGCCGGTCTCCATGCCGTAGGTCGCTGTCTCCATCCCGGGCTCGAGCTGGTTGGAGTCGTCCTCAAGCTTGTTGATGAAACCTCTCGAGTAAACCTCGAATGGTTCCTCGTCGGTCCCGTTCGGGTTGAAGTCCTCGTCGCGCACGTTCATGTCCAGCCCCGTGGTGGTGCTCTCCTTTATCTCGACCTTCCCAGCATCGGGGTTGCTCACACCGACCGTGAAGGAGTAGACCGGGGTCTCGAAGCATTCGCCCTGGTCGCAGAACCTGATGTACCAGTTGTACCTGTCACCTATGGAAAGGTCGGTATCGGCCTCCAGCCGCTCGCCGTTGCTTGCATCGGTGAACTTCTTCACCACGGTTTCCGTGTCCGCGTTCCTGAAGGTCACGTTGTCTATCGAGTTGCAGCTGTTCGTGACGGCCAGCGTCGGGCTGGAGGTGTCCACGCTCGCACCGTCCTCCGGGCTCACATCCTTGGCTATCTCCTTGCACTCCGCCCACTGAAGCCGGTAGGTAAGGTCGTTCGCGTTGGTCGTGAATATCTCCACGTTGTTGTCCCCGACTGAGAGCTGCGGGTGAAAGGTCCGCGTCTGGTCGACCTGTATGAACTTGTCGGCCTTGAGCCGGAAGTCCCTGACCCCGACCTCCACAGGGTAGTTACCCGCAGACGACCTGATCTGCAGTATGTACTTTCCTGAGTTGATCTCGGTGTGCTTCCTGTCAAAGTTGTCCTTCCTCCTGATATAGTCATCTTCCGACCCGGAGTCCAGGTTCTTGTAGCTTACCAGGACATCCGACGTGTTGCTCTCCCTAACCCACCGGTAGGCCTCCGGGCTCACGCCGGACGGCGATGTCGCCAGGTACTCCCCCTCCACCGAGACCATCCTCGTGTCGTCGAAGGTCATACCGTCGTACTGGCCGCTGAAATCCACCTTGAAGCTGACCGTCGTGTTGTTCCAGCCGTTGAAATCGGACCCCTGGATATTGTAGTAATCGTCAGTTCCTATGGTGCGACCGGTGAAGTTCTCTCCGCCCACGTTGACGAGCGTGTTCCCTATCGGCTCGTAGTAGGTGAAATACCACTTGTCGATTATGACCTCTCCATATGCCTCGTCCGAGCTATAACCCGAGTTTGCCTGGGCCAGCTGGGTCGATTTGAAACTCGCGGTGTACGTGAAGTCGAAGGTCGTCGTGTTGGTCGCGGTAACGAAGTCGCAGTTGTCGGGTGCATCAGTGGCTGCCTCAATCTTCCTTCCGCCTATTTCTATGTATGCATAGCCTTCCTCCGTTGTCAGTGTGCCATCAGTTTCGTCGCAGCCCGCACTGGCCTCAAGCTTTCCCTTGGCCCTTATCTCGTACTTACCTGGAAGCGGCGGGTTGAACCTCCACTTGTGCTCCTTGTTGTAGATATCCTCGTCGTTGTACTCGTAGCACACCGATTCGCCCTCGTCAGGGATTATATTCGGGTAGTAATCGTAGCGTGGATCCACGCAGTCGTAGGAACTGGTGTCGTTGAACGCAACGTAGGTGTCCTGCTTTATGCCGTCCGCAGTGATATCCAGCTGCTCCGAGGTAGGCGGCAGGATACCCTCCACCTTGACATCGAACTCGCCCGCCTTGTAGTCGAAGTCCGAGTTGCTGTCGCTGGAGAAACTTCCCTCCGCCGGGCTATCGGTGTATGTTACTGCCCCTGCCAGCGATACAAGAACCACTAGGGCCATCAGGAAGAGCCGTTGCTTCACCGGGAAGACACCTCAGCTGCCACTCTCTATCACCGTGTTGAAGAACGTGAAGAACAGGTTGCCCGTGCTGGTCCGGCTCTTCTCCTCCTCGCACTGGAAACCATCGGCGAACCTGTCGTTGCCGCAGTCGTCCTCCATCGCCAGACCTGGAGACTCCGAATCCCCGGTCGGGTTGAAGTCGGGATGCTGCGGATTGACGTTGCTCCTCATGAAGGTTTCCACCCGGCGGGCCTGGTTGTCGTAATCGCTGGCATCGAAGTTCTTCCTGACATACTCCTGCACCCTCTGGTCGTCGAGGTCGTACCACTCGCCGCCAAGGTCCAGGCTCTGGTCCTTGGGGCCCTGATTCTCGACGTTGTCCCACTCCTGCCTGTCGTTTATATCCAGGTCCGCGTCCAGACAGACCTCGTAGTCCGGGCTGTAGTCCCCGCGTTCTGTACCCCTGTCATACTGGGCGACATCGACCACCGAGCCCTCGGCGTACGCCAGGTGGTTGAGCACGCAGGCTTTCTCGGAAACGGTCCTGACCTCGTCGCTGCCCGGTTTCGTGACGCCGGAGGCATCCACATCACCGCCGCTGCTGTAGTCCACGCATTTCTGCGAGTAGAATATCTCCTTCGACAGGAAACCGAAGTCCAGCTGGTTGCCCTCCGCAGTAATAAGATGCTCCTTGTCGGTGTCTCCACAGGCCTGCAGCAGCGGGCTCATATCACCGCCTGCGCCTCCAGCAGAGGCCTCGTAGTCGCAGTCCAGCAGCTCGCGGTCCTCGCCGGCCGATCTGCTGTGTATCTGGTTTATGAACTTGCACGCGGAGTAGCTCTGGTCGGGGGTTATCGCCTTCTTTCCATCGACAGTAATCGCATCGACAGCGACCGCCTGGTCCTCCGTGCTCCATCCGGAATCCTTCGTGTAGAAGTCGAGGTACTTTATGCAGTAGTTCGCGTTGCTGGGGCAGTCAAGGCTCCACTGGCCCTCGTAGAGCGTTCTCTGCAGGTAGTTCCTGCTGGACTTCGAGAGCGAGTCGCCGTGAAGCTTGGAATGCACCATCTTGCCGACAGTGTCCGCGTTAGTCGGGCCCTTGGTACCTATAATCTCCTCACCCGACTTGATAACGACGAATCCGTCACCGCGCCCCTTCGGCCCGTCAGCATCCACGGTGATGGTGTTCGAAGGGTCGAAGGCACACCAGACATGGCCCGGGTCCAGATCAGCGCTGTAGGCAGTGTAGTCCGTGAAAGTTCCGGCCGGATCGTTCTCTGCCTTGGAGTAATCCTGGTCGACGTTACCCCGCGAAGCAGTGTTAAGCCCTCTATCGCCGCCTCCATCATGGTTGTTCCAGTCATTACAGTTGACCGTCCTGTAATTATTGTCCCACTCGTAATCGTCACCACAAGAAATCTCGTCATTCGACCTCCAGGGACCTACTCTCTCAACCTTGTGACGGGTCATCGTGTCGCCGCTAATGGTCCAGTAGTCGTTCGTCGTAACCGACTCAGGTGCGTCAGCGCCTACCTGGTCGCAGTCCCAATCCTCACATTCACCTGTCTTCTCATCCTCCTTAACACATTCAGGTTCCTCCTCGTCGTCTTTCACGTTCAGATCCTCCTTACCGTAAATGGTTGTGAAAGAGTCCTTCAAATTTCCGTCGTTATCTAGTTCACCTAGGTCACCCTCATCATCCTCATCTATGTTGAATGTTCCACCATCAAAGGAGGGCTGGAGCAGCACCTTTCCGTAATCGACACGGCACTCTATAGGCGAACTTTCCTTCTTTGAATCATCGTACTGCCTCGCATCTTTTTCCTCACCCGGTAGCTCTCCGTCGCCGCTGTACTCGGAGTCCTGGTAGTAGCCGTCGCCGCAGGTCGCGCTTCCCAGCGGGTTGGGCGGGTCGACCAGTCTCCCATCACTTTCAACGCTTCCGGAAGGAAGATCGGTGTATGTCTTCTTCGACTGGGATGATGGGTCGCTGCCGAGCCCTGTCTGGGTGTAGAGCCCGTCGCCTGTCTCGGAGTAGGCCGCGCCGACGTGCCTCTCGACGTAGTCGCCGCCCGACATCTTGTCGGGGAACTCCTTGCTGCTCACTTCGTTGCCGGCGATGACCCTCTGGTCCTTGAAGTAGACCGTTTCGTCTCCGGAGAAGGACAGGCTGGAGTCCGGCAGCTCCTCCATCGTGGCGGTAAGGTCCGTGTCCCACATCATGCTCTCGGTATGGTCGAACCGTGTCGAGCAACCGGGGTCCCCCGGGTATCCGTCCCCGTTCTCGTCATCGGTTATCTTGCCATCATCGTCGTAAAGACCCGGGTCATAGTCACGGCCCCAGAGACCGTTGTTGTCCTTGCCGTCCTCGCACTCGGCAGGGGTGTCATCTCCGCCTCCGTTCGAGTCGCAGGAGTCAAGGTTGTAGTAGCACTCCGGGCTGGTGCTTCCGGATGGGCTGTCATCAGCCGTGGTTCCCGGAGAATCGGTCGAGCCCTGGCTCTGGTAGGCTGTTGCAAGACTGACAGAAGCCATCAGCACCAGAAAGGCCAGCACCAGCCTGTAGCTATCCATGGACTAAATTCGGCACGGCCCAAATAAATAAGTCCGGCCGGCTGCGGTCGCTCGCAGGCACCGCCGGGAAAGCCCGCAGACCTGTAATACAGATAGCCGATATAGAGGCTATACAGGTTTCTTGTAATACAAATCGTGTCCCTGGCTTCTCAACGCCAAAATATATAAACCTGGCTGCCACTATTAATTGGTAACAACGAGGGATTCTCCTGGATGGCGCATGGCGAGGACAAAAACGAGAAGGACAAGGTTATCGTTGAATCGAGAGAGACGGCGGGGGAGATAAGACAATCCCGAGAGCAAGAGGAGAGCAGCTTTATTACCAAAAGGGGGCTCCTGAAGGCCGCGGGAACGATAGCAGCTGGAGGAGCTATATTCGAAGGTCTCAAAAGATCGGGCGCGCTGCCGGAGAAAGAATCCAATCCTTCAAGGAATGGAAACAGCAATGGTGGTCGCGAGGAGTTCTCGGGAAAAGCCGCCATCAATCGCAAGACCCGCGAGAAACTGGCCCTGCCATCGGTCTGGGGCGATGACCACAGCCTTGAGGACTTCTCGACTCTCGTGGACTTCAAGCTGAGCGCTAACCGGCAGATCGAGACGGTCGACGTCAGGGTAAACGGTGAAACCATAACACGCCTGGAGCCCGGCTCGAAAAAAGTCGCGAAGAAGGGCTTCGAGATACCGGTATACGCACTGGAAGCCGGCGAAAACCAGATAGAAATCACAGGAAACGCGGATGGAGAAACAGTATCCACCGAGCAGGTAAAGGTGGAGAAAAACGTTCCCGGCCTCGCCAAGCTCGACATACACAAAACCAGGAACAAAGAGCTCCGGGAGAAAGCCAGGGAAAACGAGGGCGACGACCTCAAAGACATGTACGACGAAGTCATGAGCAATCCCGACTCCGACGTCACCGCAGACCAAGTAGAATCCATGCTAGAAAAACCAGCCGCCGCCTGAACCCCCGCCTTCTCCCAGTTCAAACGTTCAAGGGGGCGGAACTGAATCCGCGCCCTTCTAACAGGAAGATATAAAAAGAAGGGTGACGTTATTGCAAAGTAGCAAACCACTAT
>JBDGSJ010000036.1:0-9646 GCA_042217585.1 Candidatus Nanohaloarchaea archaeon
AGCTCCATCACTACGAGTATCCTTACGTCGTTGAACGTCTCTTCCGCCCTAAGTTTGAACTGCGTGAGGACCCTGTCAGTGTGGTCGTCCATGTTCTGAAGGAGTTTCGCGGAGAAGATACTGGCCACGAGTGAGACAGCACCTATCGCGAATTCAAGTATCCACTGCTGCCCATGGCCCGTCATGTAGATAGTATTACGAGAGGTCCTTTAAAACCGTTATTTGAGTCACGGATCAGTCCACTATCTTCATCCTTTTGGTATCTCTGGCCCTGAAAACCGGGAAAACCGCCAGGTATGTCAGCAGGGCCGCTATGAACCCCACAGTGGTTCGGGGAATGAAGAGTGAGAAGTACCGCCCGGTAAGAACCCCGATAACACCTCCGAAGTAGAAAACCGCCTGCGCTATCCCAATCCAGCGGACCGACCTCTCCGGACGGGCCGAATCCACCCACATCATGTACATGAAGATTCCGAGGAGCGGTCCCCATGCCACAGCGTTTACCGCGAGACCGAGGTACTGTACCACTTCCAGCGTTCCTATACCGTAGAGCATCACGCTGACTCCTACTGAGAGTATCGTTATGATGTAGACCGTCCTTATGTCGGCCTCTTTCCTCTTCTTGAGCAGACCGATCACGGCGACAAGGCCCAGGACCTCCAGCAGACGGTACAGACTGACCGAGACAGGATTATCCATTCCCCATGGGACGAAGGACGACGAGGTCATGAATACGAGGAAACTTCCTATCAGAAGCCACAGATTCCCTGTCGACACCTCATGTACGACGAAGGACCTGGTATCCCTCTCGAAGCCGTCCTTCTTCACGTGGTAGTACACGAAAGCAGTCAGAGAAACGGCGTAGAGAACGAGGAAGCCGGTGAGTGCATAATCAGGGTTAAGGAACGTAAGAAGCTCCATGAAAAGCCCTGTCACGAACGCTGTTCCTCCCATCGCAAGCATCATCAGACCCCTCTGCTCCGGCACACTGTTTCTCGCGAAGTCGTAGCCCAGCGGCACCAGGAGGACCGCCATCGACGGTCCGGCGATGACGCCGTAGAACCACATAGCGTCGGGGTTCACCAGTGGCAGGAACGTTATCAGCATCAGGCCGAGGTAACCCGCTATCCCCATCCAGTACCTCTTCCTCCAGAAACGTGTTGACGCGAGAGAGAAGATACCCATTGTAAGGAAGAGACCGACGAGCTGGAACTCGTACGCAGCTACCTGAAGCCCGATCACCTCGTACGTGATGGAGGGCATGTTGTACTCCCATATCCTCTCAACCAGCCCCCAGAAGCTGGTGAAGGCAGTTGCGAATATCGGGGCGTATATCGCGGTCAGGAGCGCTATCTCCTTCGGAGGGGCTACCCTTCCCTTTGTCGCCGATACCTTACCGCTCGAGGCGAGCGCCTCCTGCTGCTCCTCCACTATATCGCTCATCCGGCTCCACTGGCTCTCCAGCAGTTCGTTGAAGTCCTGGAACGCGTCCTCTATATTTTCCTTCTGCTCGCGGACAGTCTCGCGGTCCGCGTCGTGCTCCTCAAGAGTATCTTTCTCGTCGGCATAGAGACCCTTCCAGTTGTCCTTGATGGTCTGGAGGAACTCCTGGTCCAGCCCTTCAAGCTCCAGTTCACCGGAGATCCTCTCGTTATCCTCGTTATCCTCGTATAGGACCGCGAGAAGGTAGTACTCCTCGCCGCCGCCCTTCATCCAGGGGGTCTCGTTTGTCACGAGGTGTATAAGGGCCTTCCTGTCGCCGATGTCGGTCCTGCTGACCTCTTCCTCGTCCTTCACGAAAAGTATGGATTCGAGTTCATCCCTCTCTTCCTCGGTGACTTCTCCCGAGGAGCTGAAAAGGACGGGTCCCTCGGATTCGCTGAACCTGTAAAGGACGGTGGATCGACTCATTCTCTGTTGAGGAATTCTCTTATTATCTCATAAAGCCTTTCCTGTATGTAACCCAGTCTGAGCAACACGGTGTTCAGGTGCATGCCGGGATGCATTATGACCGCGGCGTCAGGCCCTTCCTCCATCTCGACGTAGAAGGCGACGCTGTAATCCAGTTTTCCGCCAGGCTTGAGGTAGTTCCCGGATATGCCCTCCGCGTCGGAGAAAACGGCCACGTTGTCGTCGCCGGTCTCCATCCTCCTAAAGATCTCTCCGACCTGGCCGTACTTCTCCGCCAGCTTCTTTCCTCCCCTGCCGGACTCCCCGAGGATTATCCCCTCCTCGTTGACTATCGTGACCGCGTCGGCCTCGATCAGGGAGCCTATCTCGTCACATAGCTGGTTCATGACTTTTTCCTGGTCCGCGTACTCGAAGTAGATGCTGAAGAAGGCTCTCCGTGCGGACTCGGATTCCATCCCGTACACCTTCTCCACGACGTAATCTGAGCCGTGGTCCGAGAACACGTCCTCGAGAAGCCCCTCTATGTCCTCCAGTCTCTCCATGTACTTCTCCTCCTCGAGGTCCTCCTCGGTGAGCTGGTTTATCATGAATCCCCAGTGTATGTCCCTGTCGGATTCCTGCGTGCCGACGAGGAACGATTCGATGTACTTCCTGTACCTCTCCAGTTCCTCCTGGTACTCCTCGTCGTCCTCAGGCTTCTTCAGGTTGAAGACTCCGACAAGAAGGTCCACGTCAGCGATGAACTTCTCAACGTTGTCCCTGTGCTTCTCCCAGAACTCCTCCTGTCCACCGAGCTCCGTCAGCGCTACCTCGCCCTCCTCGTCGAAGGACTCCTCATCCACGTCACCTATGAACGGCATCTCCACGGTCCCCTGCTTCTTGTAGGCGGGAGTGGGCTTGGTCATCAGTTCGGTCGACTCCTTCAGCATCTTGATTATGGTGGTCTTCCCCGAGGAGTAGGGGCCTATGAACCGGACCTTCATGTGGAGAAATGATTGAGCCAGGTTTAAATCGGTTCCCGGCCCGTTATCTTCCCTTCTTGAGTCTCTGGAGAAGTCTCTCGGGCAGCCGGTCCCCCGCCTCCTCCACGACTTCATCTATGGCATACCTCGCCCGGTGGACCCTCGCCTCCATCTTTTCCGTGTCCAGTATCGCGTAGCTGGCGCGGGGGTCCCCGTCCCTCGGCTGGCCGACGCTCCCGGGGTTCAGGACCAGTGTCGCCCCCACGTTCTTCGCGAACGGCATGTGGGTGTGTCCCATTATCAGGACCCGGGGTTTCCTATCGAAGTTCTCGTCAAGGAAGTCGCGGTCCACGTCGCCGGCGTAGATGTACTCGCTGATCGGTCTTCTGGGTGAGCCGTGGACCATGTAGGTGTCCTTTCCGCCGAGGTCCCACCGCATGTGGTCCGGAAGGTCCTTCAGGTACTCGAGCTCCCTGTCATCCAGCAGTTCCCGGTTGATATCGACGGCCTTCCTCGCGACAGGGTTGAACCTGAAGGCTAATCCTGTGGCAACCGCGTCGTCGTGGTTCCCGCGGACCGATCTTATGTCCTCCTCTTTCAGCCTCTGTATCACCTCGCCGGGCCAGAGGTAGTAACCGGTGACATCGCCGGCGCAGATGACTGTGTCGACCCCTGAAAGCTTCTCGAGAACCGCATCCAGCGCGTAACGGTTCGAGTGGATGTCCGATATTACTCCTATCTTCATCTTACTCCGTGAACTCTTCCCTGTGCATCTGGTCGATCTTCGCGGCCATTATGAAGTCGTTGTCGTACAGGCCGTCAATCTTGTGGGTGTACAGCTTGATGGTCGCCTTGCCCCAGGTGAACTCTATGTTGGGGTGGTGGCCTTCCTCCTCGGCGATCCCGCCGACCTTGTTCACGAAATCGAGGGCCTCCTGGAAGTCCTCGAACTCGAAATCCCTCTTCAGGTGGTGCTCATTGATGACCTCCCAGTCTCCATCCAGCTGTTCCATCTTCTCGTCGATTTCATCGCCCTTGATCGGGTCGACTCCTCCGCTACATGCAGTGCAGGTCTGAGATGCTAGTCCCATGATAGAAGGTTTGTGGCTCACGTGTTTAATCTTTACCCGGCTCCATTTCCTCCTCTCTCACAGTCATTATGGCGCCGCTGAAAGCCATCATCACCGCCAGTGCCATCATGCCCTGGCTGATGGAGCCGCGGGAGATCCATGAAACAATCTGGTTCACCGCCATGAAAACGGAGTATGCCATCATCAGGGGCCCAGAGTACGGGTCTATCATGCCGGTGTAGCCGGTCAGTATGAGCGCTCCGTGGACCGACGTGATGAGCCCAAGTATGAACATCAGCCACATAACCGCCATCGACCCCGTCACTCCAAAAGTCGCCACGTAGATGGAGTATATCCCGGATATCACAGCTATCGATCCACCGTAGAGTCTCTGGGTGGAGATTGATGACAGTTCCAGGTTCCTCATATGGTCTTGTCGTGGGCAGAGCTTATTATAACTTCAGCATGGTCCGAGGGGTGAAATCACTAAAAGAGACCGCACCAAATCTTGGACGTGAAAGCTGTAGAAGTGAAGAACCTGGAGAAAAGCTACGGGGAAAACCAGGCTCTAAAGGGACTGAGCTTTTCAGTGGAGGAAGGAGAGAACTTTGCCATAATAGGTCCGAACGGAGCCGGGAAGACCACGGCCATGAAGTCCATCTCAGGACTTATAGAACATGATTCCGGCATTATCCGGGTTTTCGGCGAGGAACTCGGGGAGGATAACAGGGAGAGGATGCAGAGAAGGATAGGGTACATGCCCGAGGAATCCGCCGTCTACGACAACATGCGGACCAGAGAATACCTGATGTTCTTCGCGGACATGTACCGCGTCCCGGAGGAAGAGGCCTCGGAGACCATAGAGGACCTCCGGCAGAAGCTGGAGCTAACAGAGAGTGACATGGAGAAGAAGATGGGAGAGCTCTCAAAGGGGATGAAGAGGAAGGTCCTGCTGATAAGGTCGCTGATCAACGACCCCGAGCTCCTCATATACGATGAGCCCGCCTCCGGGCTGGACCCCGTGACCGCGGATTTCCTGCTAAGATTCATCAGGGAACTGGACGCCACCCTGATACTCACGGGCCACAACCTCGTCCATGTGGAGAAGCTGGCGGACCGGGTGCTGGTCCTGAACGAGGGAGAGAAGGAGATGATGGGCGGTGTCGATGAGATAGGACGTCGGACATCGATCTTCACTGTAGAGACCGGGACCGGAGTGAAGCATTTCCAGGGTGTAGAGGAGCTTATGGAGTTCGCGGAGGATAACAGGGAAAAAATCCAGGACCTGAAGGTGGAGAAACAGGGTCTTGAGGAGGTCTTCCTTGAAAAGTTCTCGGACTGAATGGCTGCGGGATCTGATCGGGATCGCGGGAATGGAGGTTAAGAGGTCAAGGTCATCGACCTCGAGGGAACTCAAGATATACGCATTCCTCCTGCTGCTGCTCCTCGGTCTCTCCATCGGTGCGAGAACCCAGCTGGGACTGGCGGCGAATCCCGGCGTCTACCCGGTGACAGTCAAGAATCCGGAACTTGAACGGGCGATAGAATCGAACGAGAGGCTCCTGAACCGGATGGAATGGAGGGGTGATTACCCTCTGGTCGTCGCCGGGAAGGATGCCGACGTATTCGTCGATGAAAGACCCCAGGCAAGGGCGGCCCTCCACTCGATCATCACCGCCGCGGAGAAGACCAACTCAGACCTCCTAAGGTCCGCGGTCCGCCGGGGTAAGGTCAACCGGTCCAGTGCATACCCTGTCTGGGTCTCTGTTGACGACATGGAGACCCTCAGACCTGTAAATAATACCACTCTGGATACAGAAGAGGAGAGGAGCAGACCCGGAGGTCCCGGAGGACCGGGCGGAGGGAAGACGCTGAGGGACGGCGCGGAATCGATATCGCTGGCGGACCTCCGTTTCCTGGTGCAGGATACGAGGTACGGGACGTCTGTTCGGCCCTCGAAACTCTCCTCTCCCCTGCCGTTCAGGGCTGTGATGGCGGCGATGCTGATAGTAACTCCGCTGGTCCTGCTCTCATCCCTTTTCTCGAACTCCTTCCAGGAAGAGAAGGAGGACGAGAAAGCCACTTTACTCTTCATCCTTCCTCACAGCAGGTGGAAGATAATACTCGGTAAATCGCTGCCCTACTTCCTGATGGGTGGTGGAGCCGTAACCTTCCTGCTGGTCCTGTTCGGCGCCGGTTTCAACCCGCTGATTTACATCACCGGGATAGCTGTCGTCCTGTTCTACTTCAGCGTCCATTTCTCCATGTCGATGGTGGCAAAGAGCTTCAAGGACCTCTCCATGATGAAGATGGTGGTCGGTTCCAGCCTGGTCTCCCTCCTGATACTTCCGACCTTCTTCATCAACACCTCGGACCTTGCATTCCTCTCCCCTCTAACGCTGATAATCACCGGGCTCCGGGGAGAAAGTCCTGCGCTGACGAAGGTGGCGATGGGTCTCGGACCTTCCCTCCTGCTGGCCTTCGCCAACTTCAGGATGTTCGGCGAGCTCTTCAACGAGGAGGACTTCCTCAGTCCGAGGACCATCAGGGGAAGAATCTCCCACATGTTCCAGAGACTCCTGGGAAGCAGGACCAGCCTATTCCTCTACGGAGCGGCATCGCTCCCCCTGGCGCTGCTTGGAGAGGCACTGCTGCTTCCCCTGGTGCTTTCCACGGGTATGTGGCCTCTCCTGGTCCTCGGCGGGGCGATGATAGAGGAGTCGCTGAAAAACCTTGGAGCGTTCCTGAACATCCGGAGGACCAGAGCTGAAGGCCGTGAAAGGGTCGTCGCAGGAGCTCTGTCGGGCGCCGGGTTCGGGATCGCGGAGCGCCTCCTGCTGTTCTCCCTCCAGGGTGTGAACGGACCGGTGGCGGTCCTCGGTTCGATGGCGGTCCTCCCGATAGCTTTCCACGCGGCTCTCGGCGGGCTTTTCGGTCACCTGCTGGAGGGCGAAAACTGGAGGTCCTTCAAAAGAGCAGTCGCGGTCGCAGTGCTCGTCCACGCGGCATACAACTTCGCGGTGCTGGTGATCGCATGAGACTGAGAAAGAAAGCGCCGGTAGTCTTCAGGGAGCTGAGGACCGTCGTGAAGGAGGGGACCGTGGTCTCCAGCTTTCTTTTCCAGCTGGCCCTCCTGCTCTTCTTCTCACTCGCTCTCTCAGGGGCGTCCGCTTTCATGGGTGCATCACCCGGGGGCGAGTTCGATATAGGTAT
Organism: Candidatus Nanohaloarchaea archaeon; assembly: GCA_042217585.1. GTDB lineage: Archaea > Nanohalarchaeota > Nanosalinia > Nanosalinales > Nanosalinaceae > JBDGSJ01. The sequence continues at coordinate 7,157 of JBDGSJ010000036.1, forward strand.
CGCCGAAAGCGCCTATTCGCAAAACCTCTCCGGGATAATAGGTGAGCAAGCGCAGGTCCATCCGAGGAGCACCCTGGTCAGGGAGAAGGAGGAATTCGACCTCGTGATAGTGCCGGAGAACTTCTCCAACCGGGTAAGCCTCCAGATCTACGTGGACCGGTCCTCGATAAGAAGCCAGTTCGCCCTTCAGAGCGTGAAGTCGGACCTGACGCTCTACGAGGAGCGGCTGAGGAAGGACCTTGTCACAAGGCTCGGCGGGATCTCCGTAGCTGACCTCAGGGAGAGTTCCGGTGTCCCGCTGGAAAAGGCACGGCTCTCGAACCTGCGCTGGAAGTTCACCTACCTGATGCTCATGCCAGTACTCCTTTTCCTCCCGGTTCTGCTGGCCGGGAACCTGGTGATAGACTCGATAACCGGGGAGTACTCAGATGATACGATGGAACTCCTCAGGATATCGCCGGTCTCCCCGGTATCCATCGCCTTCCAGAAATCCGCCGCTTACATGGTCCTAGGACTCTTCCAGGCAGGTCTCTGGGTCGCGCTGTTCGGTTTCAGGGGCATAGATATACAGAACCCTCTCCCCGTCCTTCTGACGGTGGGCATATTCCAGGCCGGGTACCTCTTCCTCTCGGCCGCGGTGGGACTCAAGTTCAGGACCCGCAAGGAGGCAAACCTCGTCTACGCACTGATCATGGCGCTTTTCGTATCGACGATGGGCCTCCGCTACAACCCCTTCACAGTCGTCTCATCCCTCGCGGTCCACCCCATAGGGTCAGTCCTCCGGCTCGAAGAGTTGATGACCTACATCACCGTCCTCACTGCCTTCTCAGCGGCGGCGGGTCTACTGCTGGGGAAGACGGCCCGTGAAACGCTGGGAGCAGCCGCGCCGGAAGATGGATAAGCTTCGGGAGTCAAGAAGTACCTATGAACGAGGTCGGGGAAGGTAAGAGCCAGCGATCCGAAATAATGGAGAGAGCCGTGGAGGTGAAGGACATCGAAGTCGAGGAGAGAGGAGGTTTCGAAGTGCTGGTAGTCGAGGACTCCAGCGGGAACCGCTACTCCACGCTCCGGGACTCCTTCGTCGAGAACATACCGGAGAAGAAGGACAGGTACATCGGGGAGACCTGGGAGCTGAGATGGAGCATCACGGCTGAAGGATTCCTCAACTTCCACGGGTTCGGTGAGAGGACGGACCGGGAGCCGGTCGAGGAGAAGATCGACCCCGACGATTACGAGATCGTGCGGAGAAAGAAATCAGGGCTCGACGAGAGAGACCTCAGGATAACCCGGCAGTCCGCAGGCCACGACGCCGCCAGGATAGTCTCGGGGATGATATCATCCGGGGACCGGGCGCTCTCCGAACAGGAGATAAAGCACGAGTTAAAGAAGTGGTCCGAGTACTTCCAGCGATACTACAGGTCTGGCGAGTGGGAGGAGGACTGAATCACTGGACCGGTACCCTGTACTCCTCCTCGAACGCGACCTCAAGCCGGTCAGCGAAATCCTCCCCATCCAGTATCTCGCTGGGGTTCCTCTCGTTGAGGGCCTGGACCACCTCCCGGTAAAGCCGGTCATCCGATGCGTCGTTTCCCGCGCTCCTCTCCGCGGACCTCAGCACGTCGGTCCGGTCATCGCTCTTCATCATATCCAGCGCCACCACCGGGTCCTCCCTGACCAGTCTCTCCTCCAGACCCCATCTCTCCGGGAGATCAACCCCGAGAGACTCCATCCTGGCCCTGTTTTCATACCTCCAGTTAACAAACCTGTCGTAGCTCATCGAGGTCCCTGGCTCAGGATACTGATCCAGCAGGTCTTCCGGCATCTCCTCGCTGTAAAGCAGCAGTTTCTGTTCGTACTCCGATCCCTCCCTCGGACTTTCGAAGTAAACGTTGAGTTTCGGGACTGGCTCCATCACCCTTCAAACTGTACCTCAGCAGTTAAATCTCTTCACCAGGGAACTCAGGGCGCACGGACCGGTCTGAACCGCTGAAAAAGCGTCACCATTTAAAGGTTTGGAGGAGAATCCTTCTCCATGAGAAAACTGGCCGTGTTTTCCGCCGCCGTGCTTATGGCGGTGTCGGGGGGAGTCGCCGCAACGGATCAAGGATGCGGAGACATAAAGTGCAGTATCAGCCAGTTCTTCTCAACTGCTGGAGAACAGATAATGGATATAGGAGCCGGGATCCAGCACCTTACAGAAGAGAACACAGACTTCCGGGAGAGCAGGAAGAAGATAAACAGGGCTCTCTCCCCGGAGGAACAGGGCTCAGGAGAGTCAAAGAGCTCCGATGGATCGCCCTGGGTGGAGCCCAAGACAGCCAGAGAGAAAGGTCTGTTTTTCAGTCTGGGATAGGTCCATAAAGATAACAGGAGTAACGGAATCAGATAAACCGTTCAAGTACGAGTTCTTCTACAGGAGTTCCTGGCAACACGAGAGAATCTTGCAGGAAAATAACAGGTTTCTGAGAGCTAAAGATGCCCGAACCGGGA
>JBDGSJ010000037.1:0-12153 GCA_042217585.1 Candidatus Nanohaloarchaea archaeon
GGGATGAGATGGACATAGAGAAGATCGACCTGCCGGAGAACGTGAGGGAACACCTGTGAACCGGTTGGAATAATGTATCAGAAGTTTTTCTATACGCCCGGGAGAATGTTTCCTTATGGCAGGATACAAGGAAGCGATAGAAGTGGCTATCGGGAAGGAGATGGAAACTCTCGGGAAGGAAAAGGCTATCGAGATAGCCCGGGACACCAGCGACCTCAGCGTGGATGAAGACGGAAACGTGCTGCAGGTGAATGGTTCCGGGAAGGACGTACTGAGCGGTCTTGTGGAAAGTTACACGGACGTTACCGGTCCCGTGGCCTCCTCCCTCATCGCATACGAGCTGAGGGATGAAGTGGACACGGAAGGTATAGAGCTGCCTGATAACCTCAGTGAGCACCTCTAACCCTCTCTTTCGAACTCGGAGAGGCTCCTCTGCTTCTCCTCCTTCTCCTCCATGTAGAAGTTGTACTCCCTCGCGATCCACCTTGTCAGCATGTTGACTATCGCCTCCACATGTGACTCGGTGAGGTCTCTTCCAGCCGGGACCCTGTGTGCCCGGGAGAGTTTCACTCGGGAATCCGCGTGACATGCATGCATGGCCTTGTAGACCGGGTTGCCAGCCCTTGGAGTCTCCTTCCCTTCCCGGCCCGACTCTCCCGAAAGCTTGTCCCTGACTATCTCCCGGGCCTGCTCCTTTACCCCTCCTATGCCTATCTCTCTGATCAGCTCTATGTCCTCCTCGTCCAGAGTCGGCTTGTCGGGTCCGCGCCCCGGGAGTTCAAGTTTTCTCACAGGACCGAATGGATATTCGAAAGTTTTAAGAATAGCCTGAGCCCGGGACTTCCCTGTAAGGAATCTTCCACTTTTCTACTAGAGGATTTTAAATCCGGGCAGATTTCATCTTCAAACGTTTATTATGGCTACCGAGATGGGCACGGCGATAGAAAAAGAGGATTCGGCCGAGAAAACCGCAAGAAAAGCTGTTTCTGAGGCAGAGAAGGGTTTAAACTCCGGGCAACCAGATTTCGCGGTCCTTTTCGTATCGCCCGAGTACGACGTGGATGAGGTCCTCGAGGTGGTGAAAGAAGCCTCGGGGGCGCCGAAGGTGATAGGCTGTACCTCGGCCGGCGAGTTCACGGAGAAGGAAGTGAAGGAGGGATCTCTGGCCCTGGCCCTGATAAGCTCGGACCAGATGAAGTTCTTCACCGCGATCGGTTCGGGCATATCCGGGGACCCGCATTCAGCCGTTCAGGAGGCTGCCTCACAGTTACCTGACGAGGTCGAGGACCATCCCCACATGGCGGGTATAAACCTTCACGACGGCCTCAGAGGTGTCGGCGAGACCGTATCCCAGTTCGCGTACTTCGAGAAGAAGGTCCCCTTCGCCGGGGGTTCCGCCGCGGACGACCTGAAGATGGAGGAGACCCGGGTCCTGACCGAGGAAGGATCCGAGACCGATGCGGTGGCGCTCGCGGTCATCGCCTCGGAGAAACCGTTCTCCTTCGCGGTCGGACACGGCCACAGCCCGCTTTCCGACGGTCTCGAGGTCACCGACGCCGATGGCAGCACGATCAACGAACTTGAGGGAAGACCGGCCATAGAGGTCTGGAGGGACGTGATAGAGGAGAAGGCGCGTGAACAGTTCGGGATAGACGTCAGGGATCTCGGTGAAGAGGAGTTCAAGAAACTGCTGCTGATGTACGAGCTGGGGATCGAGACCGGCGACGGAGAGTACAGGGTCCGGTGGCCGGGTCTGACAGCGGGGAAGCACGGACTGGACGGACCGATCGAGCTCGCCGTCAGGATCGAGGAGGGAACCGAGGTCCATGTGATGTCGACGACTCACCGGGAGGAGATCGAGAGCACGGGCAGGGTCGCTTCAAGGGCCAGGGAGGAGATGGACTCCTGGTCCGGAGCCCTGGTGTTCGACTGCGTGTGCCACGCCAGTATACTTGAGGATGACTTCGGGGAAGCGACCCATCGTATACGGGACGAACTCGAGTCACCTTTCGCAGGTTTCGAGAGCTACGGTGAGGTCTGCCATTCGGACCAGGCGAAGATAAGGGGTTACCACAACACGACCACCTCTCTCCTGCTGTTCCCCGACTGAGGCTCGTCGGGAGTCCATATAACTTTTTCCTTTCTCTATTTCCGTATGGCCTACAGAATCGGTCTGGTGGGTAAGCCTTCCGTCGGCAAGTCGACTTTCTTCAACGCGGCGACGATGAACAGCATCGACGAGGGCGACTACCCCTTCACGACCATAGATCCCTCCGTGGGGGAGGCTTATGTCCGGGTGGACTGCGCCGCTCCGGATTTCGGGGAGAGCTGTGACCCGAGGGTCGGTTTCTGCGAGGACGGGACCCGGTTCGTGCCGGTGAAACTTGTCGACGTCGCCGGCCTGATACCCGGTGCACACGAGGGGAAGGGACTCGGCAACCAGTTCCTGACGGACCTCAACGAGGCTGACGTCCTGATACACATAGTGGATTTCTCCGGGGAGACCGATATAGAGGGCGAGCCGACGGAGGGCCACGACCCGAGGGAGGACATCGACTTCCTCGAGGAAGAGCTGGACATGTGGTACCTGGAAATACTGGAGAAAGGTATCCAGAGGTTCGAGAACAAGCGACAGCAGAAAGAGGTCAAGCTCGAGGAGGAGCTGGCGGATCAGATGTCCGCCTTCAGGACCGGCAAGAACGAGATAAAGCAGATAATACTTTCGCTCGGCCTGGAGCTCGATCCGGACGGCTGGGAAAAAGACCAGAGGAAGGAGCTGGCGCGTGAGATAAGGAAGGAGACCAAGCCGATGGTGATCGCGGCGAACAAGATGGATATGGAGAAGGCACAGGAGAACTACAGGGAGATAACCTCGGACCCGGAGTACGAGCACCTTGACATCGTCCCCTGCTCGGCCCATGCCGAGAAGGCACTGAAGAACGCCGCGGAGCAGGGAGCCGTCGACTACACACCCGGCGAGGAAGATTTCGAGGTCCTCGAGGACCTTCCCCCGGAGAAGGAGCAGGGGCTGGAGGACATACGGGATTTCATCGAGGAGTACGGCGGCACAGGGGTCCAGAGGGCGATGGAGACCGCGCTCTTCGACGAGCTCGGCGTGATGGCGGTCTTCCCGGGAGGAGCCGACGGCCTGGGGGATGAGAAAGGGAACATCCTGCCGGACTGCTTCCTTGTCCCGGAGGGCTCGACCGCGGAGGACTTCGCCTACAGCATCCACTCGGACCTCGGCGAGGGTTTCCTCCATGCGATCGACTGCAGGGAGGACCGGCAAATAGGTGCGGACCACGAACTGGAGCATCTGGATGTCGTCGAGATCGTGTCGGCGAACCAGTAAAGTTTTTCTGTTCTCTGGGAGAGCGCTCTAATCTTTTTATTCGGATGACTGTATACTGGGACTATGGCCCTGAGTCTGCTCTCTATATCGCTCCTGTTCCTGACTTTCGTCGTCGGGTTTTTCCTGCAGTCGGTTCTCATCCATTTCACCGCGAAGCAGGTTATCCCTAAGCATCACCAGGAGCCCATCACTCCCTTCGCGGCCATGAAGGTCTCAGGTTTCTTCTTCCTGGTCAACGTGGTATTCTATATCTTCATGTGGCTGATAGGCAAGACCCTGAAGGCAGGAGTAAAAACCGGGATGAAAACAGGAGGTTCAGCGGCCAGCGTCTCCTTTTACGCGGGTGTCATAGCTGGATTGCTGATAATCGCTGGACTGCTTTTCTCGCTAGTGCTGTACGCCCGTGACGTCTACGAGACCTCGGTCCTTTACGCGTTGGTTATAGTGCTGATCCCTCTGCTGCTCACCACGACGTACTTCCTGTACCAGTTCTGGACAGCAGTCAAGGCCGGACTATACATGCTCAATATCGTCAAGACTTACAGCGCCTCCAAGGCAGCGGTACTGCTGGGATTGGTGAAGGTGCTCCAAGAGGGAGATCAGTAGACCTCCGAGACCTCCCGGACGATCTCGCCGGCGGAGCTGTCCTCCACGGTCTCGGGGAAAAGCTCCTCGAAGACCTGCGGACCCCATTCGCTGGAGAAAACCCTGACCCGGGGGAAGCCCTCCTTCTCGTCGTAGGCGACCTTCGCGCCGTTCAGGTTGACCTGTATCAGGGAGTACTCCGACCACCGGTCCTTCCCCCTCCATTCAGCCACCGGGTCATAGACGTACTCGTTGGAGAGCTCGACGTGATCGTCGTCCGCGTCCCGGACCCTTCCCTTCTCCCTCACCATCTCAAGGCCGGGGTCCTGTGACAGCGGGTAGAGGGGTTCGATGGCGTCAAGGAGCTGTCTGAAGTCGGAGTCCGCCTCCCACTCGTACACCTCGAGGTTGTCGTATTCACGGACCTCGGCCCATGAGTCTTCATCCCCGAAGACCGCCCTGGACTCGTATCTTTTATTGGGGGATCGCTCCAGCTGGGAAAGGTAATCCAGTCCTCCGGACTCAGAGCTCACGGCCAGACCATTGGGTGCTCGAAATTTAAGTGCGTTGGGCGGCTGACGGACGAAAACTTATTGAGTGGTGGCCGCCAAAACAGGTGTGATGCTGGGAAGACAGCACCTTATGCTATCGCTGGGGACCGCCGCCGCAGTCCTCCCTGCTTTCCTTCCACAGCACGGTGTCGAGGTCCTGGTCTCGCTGCTTGGTGTCGGGGTAGGCTCTTTGATACCGGACATCGACTCACCGGATGCGGCGGTCTTCCACTCGGATCTGAAAGGTCTGGACCACGGCACGGGGAGGCTTGTAAACGACTTCATAGGGCCTGTACTGCCGCTCTTCGGCTACCTGACCCGTTACCTGATCTACAGGCCTTCGCTGGGTCTCTACGACCATGTGCTGTTGAGGGGTTACGACTTCGGTCACGGGCACAGGGCGTTCTCCCACTCCATCCTCGGCGTCGCCACGATCACCGGCCTTACCGGGTTCTACCTCCTCTGGCCGGTCCTCCAGCTCGGGATAGGGCCGGGATACCTGGCCGTATTCCTGGCCTCCTACGGATCGGGAATGTTCCTCCACCTGTTCCAGGACAGCGCGACCCGTTCCGGGATCGCCTGGAACTCACCTTTCTCCGACTTCATGGTGCGGGGAGAGCTTGTCACCGGGAGAAGCATGAGAAGACCGCGTCTCATGCTTTACGTCCTTGCTGCTATCTCGATTGCGTCCCTCTACTTCTCCCTCCACGCCACAAACATCCCGCAGTTAACAGTTATCTCAGGTTCCGCCTCTCTGACAGCCGGTGCGTGGGTCCTTTTCATGGTCCTTGGCGCAGAAGCCGGGTTCTCCTGAACGTTCGTTGAAAAAATAAAAAAGATGGCACCGGTCCTTAGATGTGGAGAAATCTGAAGTAATACAGACGCTCTTCATAACGGTCGTCGCAGAAGTGATCAGCTTCGGTGTCATCATACCCCTGGTGCCTCTGCTCTTCACCGAGCCATCATCGAAGTTCTACATACTTTCACAGGCTGCCTCACAGGGGATGGGATACGTGCTCCTGGGCGTGACTATAGGTCTGTACCCGCTCGCCCAGTTCCTCAGCACCCCCCTGCTGGGAGAACTGAGCGACGTCTACGGGCGAAAGAGTGTGATGCAGCTGTCGGTCCTCGGCACGGTCGTGGCGAGCGTGGTGTTCGCCCTCGGTATAATGATGGAGAGCGTCGCGGTCCTGTTCGCCTCCAGGTTCGTGAACGGGCTTACAGGAGGACTTATCTCGGTGGGTCAGGCGACCATAGCGGATGTATCGGAGGAATCAGAGAAATCCAGGGGATTCGGACTGCTGGGGGCGGCATTCGGACTCGGCTTCATGTTCGGACCTTTCCTCGGAGGACTTCTTTCATCGGACATGATGGCGGTGTTCGGGGCTTCAACACCTCTCTGGTTCGCCGCGGGGCTCTCGACTTTGAGCCTCATGTTCATAACCTGGAGGCTCGAGGAGACCAGTCCCATGGAGAAGTCGAAGATCCGGTGGACGAAACCTTTCAGCCAGCTCAGGAAGGGCCTTGCGATACCAGGTATAAGAAAGCTCCTTGGGGCCAACTTCTTCTACTTCTCGGGCTTCGCGTTCTTCACCACCTTCGTCCCTGTCTTCCTCGTGGAGAGGTTCGGCTTCAGCCAGGTCCAGACCGGCGGCTTTTTCTTCTACATAGGGGTCCTGTCGATAATCGGTCAGGGCTACATCGTTCCAAAAGGACTGGACCGTTTCAGGGAGGAGAGGGTCATGCCGGTGGCGCTGTTCCTTACAGGCTTCTTCATCTTCCTGCAGCCGCTATCCCCGGTCTTCTTGGTCTTCATCGCGGCGGTCACGCTTTTTTCCCTCAGCAATTCTTTCACCACTATCTCGCTGAACACTCTCGTATCGAAAAAGAGTCCGGACAGGGACCAGGGCCTCGCTCTCGGGACCAACCAGAGCCTCCGCGCCCTCGGGAACGCAGGACCTTCTATGCTCTCAGGGGTCGCAGCCGCGGTCCTCGCCGCACAGGCGCCGCTTTTCATCGCAGGCATCATCATAATGTCCGCGGCGATAGGATACCACGTTCTGGAGCAGTGATGATTTTTCAGTTCCGGGAACTATCTTTCGGTCATGGCGGAGGCAGAGTCCTGTGAACCGGGCCGGACCTATCCCGTACACCTGTACGATGGGGATCACGTGACCGCGGAGTTCACGGTCCACGCGCTGGAAACCGGAGGACTTCCTCTTGACGAGGAACTCCGCGAGAAGAGGAGGGATGCACGGGACCTCTTCGACTACCTCCTGGAGTACAGGGAGGGTTCGGTGCCCCGGATGCCCGAAGAGTACAGCGATCCTGCCGACGCGGGAGAGCTCGCCGAACTGGCCTCCGGGGATTTGGACCCCGAGATCCACGATGTCACCACGCCCGAGATATACCACTCCGTGATGTACGCGCTGGAGGAGATCGCAGAGGAGGCAGGCGCCGCTGAACAGCTACTTGAACCCGGACTGGAGGCCGCGGTGAGGGATCACCTGAGTCAGGACTAAATAGCCCGGTGCTAAATACCGTCACATGGAGGAGCGCGACATCACCCGGACCGAGGAGATCGCGCGGCAGGTACTGGAAAGCAACTTCGACAACGTCCTCCGGACCACGCCGAACACCATACAGGAGTTCCAGGAGGAGTACCCGAAGATCTGTGACGAGGTAAGCCGCAGGGTCCGCGCACAGGGAGTCGAGGAGCTCGGTAACGCATTCAGGCCGGGAGTCCCGGACTTCCTCGCCTTCGACGATACCGGAGAATACCTGTTCGTCGAGGTGAAGGGTGAGGGTGACGGCCTGAGGCATTCACAGCTGAAATGGTTCAGGGATTTCCGGGAGGTGAACGCCGAGATATGGTTCACCGACTCCAACGAGGGGGTCACGGAGAAGATGGAGTCGGGGAGGCTCGAAGCCTACTCCCTGAAAAAGCCCGACTCCGCGGACAGCGGCGAATCAGAGGTCCTCGATGGAGAACGGGGGTTCTTAAACGTGCAGATCCCCGAGACACTCGGCGCAGTGATGGAGATGGAGCCCGGCGACACCGTTTCATGGTCCATAAAGGACCGCTCAACCCTTGAACTCGACACCGACTGAGCTCAGAGGTCCTCTATCACCGCGATCTTGTCCTCCTTCCACTGGTCGAGTCTATCCCTGATCTCCTGCTTCATCTCCTGCCGGTCGACGGAGTAAACGTAGTGTCGTCCCCTGCTACCTCCCTCTGCCTCGCTCTCACGTTTCACAAGGCCCGCGGTCCTCAGCGTCGAGAGATACCTCTGAACCGTGGAGCGGTCCTTTCCCAGGTCTTCTGCTATCTCCTGGACCCTGGCATCTTCCTCGCAGAGGTAGTAGACGACCTCGGTTTCGGCGGGTGAAAGGTTGTAGAGGACGTCGAGGAGCTCCTTGATCTCTCGGGGACAGTCCATGCAGACAGGTTCGGGTGCAAGATGTAAAGAAGTTCCGATTGATGTATAAAAGTTCAACACAATTACACAAACTATGACCGAGATTGAAGTATTCACGACCCCGACGTGCCCGTACTGCACAAAAGTCAAGAACTGGCTGGAGGAGAACGGCTACGACTACACCGAGCACAACGTCGCCGAGGACCGGGAGAAGGCAAAGAAGATGATAGAGAAGACCGGACAGAGAGGAGTACCGCAGGTTTTCGTCGGCGAAGAAACCATAGTCGGCTACCAGCCGGACCGGATAGAGCAGGCCATACAGGAGAGCTGAGACCAGTGACAGTCAAGATAGAGCTGTTCTACTCCGACACCTGCCCGAACTGTCCGCCCCAGAAGGACGCCGTGAAGGAGTTCGCGGACCGCGACGATGTATCGGTCAGGATGACCAACGTCGCCAGGAAGAAGGGGAGAGCCCGGAACCACGGCGTCCGGTCCGTCCCGACGACAGTCGTAGATGGGCCGGCGCTGGACCAGAAGACCGGGTTCCGGGGAGTGACCTCGGACGAGAAACTTGAGGAGGCGATAGAGGTGGCGAAAGGAGAGAAGGACAGGTCCGAACTGGAGAGCACCGGAATACTTGAAAAGCTGAGGGACGCCCTAAATTAACTGTATGAAGGTAATAGAGAAGGGAGAGGATCCCGAGATAACGGTAGTGGGTTCGGTACACGGGGACGAACCCGCAGGGAAGAAAGCGATCGAAAAGGTGCTGGAGAGGAACAGCTTCACGGGACCGGTCCGGTTCATCGTGGCGAACGAGGAGGCGCTCGAGATCGGCGAGCGGTACGTCGAGAAGGACCTTAACAGCAGTTTCCCGGGCGACCCGGACAGCGAGGTCCACGAGGAGAGGCTCGCCGCGGAGATAACCGATATAGTGGAGGACCAGAAGGTCCTTGACATCCACTCCACGAAGTCCCATCCCGAGCCGTTCTCGAACGTCAAGGAACTGACGGACGAGGTCAGGGAGATGACCCGGGCCGCGGGAGTCGAGAACGTGGTCGAGTTCCCCGAGGAGTCAGGGGTCCTGATGGAAGAGGCGGACCCAGGTATACTTGTCGAGACAGGGACGCAGGGAACTGAACAGGCCGCGGAGAACGCTGTGGAGGTCATCGAGAACTTCCTGAGGCACTTCGACGTGCTTCCCGGAGAACCGGAGCTTTCCGACCCGGATTTCTACAGGTACACCGAGACCGTGAAGGGTGACTGGGAGTTCCACGCCGAGAACTTCAGCAGGGTCCACGTCGGCAAGGTATACGCGACCTACGGAGGCCTCCAGAGAAGAGCGGCGAAGGAGTTCTACCCGGTCCTGATGTCCACCGATGGCTACGAGGACAAACTTGGGTACAAGGCCGAAAAAATAAGGTAGAGGAGGACTACTCCTCCGTCGTGTCCATATCGAGGATCCTGTAGAGCTGGCAGGTCCTGAAGTAGCCCGTCACCAGCAGGACCAGCGCGGCCACCCCGAGCACGGGCGAGAGGATCTCCGGCCCCGGAACTTTTTCGGTGAAAAGTATGCCGAGAGACAGGAGTCCAAGTACGGCTCCCGCCGCGATCCTGACCTTCTGGTCCATCAGACCGACGTTCTTGTCCATGGAGAAGAGTTGATTCCCTGGAATAAAACCTTACTGGAACATTTTTGCCCTAGAAGCCGTTCCCGCTCAGCGCCCTCTCTATCTCCTCGAAGCTGTGTGTCATCCTGAGCAGTGGCTTTCCGCGGACCTGGTCCAGGGTGTACTCCGGGACCTCATCGTATCCGTCTATATCTATTGTACCCTCCCTTCCCGAGGGGACGTCCTCAGATACCCCGCCCTGGAAGGTGTAAACGTGCCTGTACTGGGGCTGTGAGTCCCGCCTCTTGTGCGTTATCTCGTCGAACTTATCGCGCAGACCGTAGAGCAGCTGGAGGTCCTCGTCGTCCATGAGCCGTGTATTAACGCTTGAGTGTTAAAAACTGAACGGTCAGCTGTACTCCAGGTTTTTCCACTCGTCTCTCTCAAGCGGTCTGTCCGGGAAGACCACGCCCTTCCTGAGCCTCAGGTCCGTACCGTCGAAATCAGCTATGTAATCAACCAGCTGGCGGGCCTGGCCCTCGCACAGGTTGTTGTGCTCGCCGGAGATCGTCACGGTGGAGCCGTCCTCCAGCGACCTTACGAGGTCGATGAAGCCGTCGGCGTCCCGGTAACGGATCTTCGCGCTGCCTCTCAGCGTCTCGAACCAGTGGTCGACCTCCCCGGCGTAGTCACCCAGGAACTCCCGGGAATAACCGGAGTCCATCTCCTCGAGGACCGCTATCTCCGCGTCCGAGTCAAACATGCGGTCCAGCTCGCTGAAGAGCTCGTGGCAGTACCTGAAGTGGTCCTCTGGACGCAGGTCCAGCTCCCGGTACTCGTCGTTCTCAAGACCGAAACCGGGGTGGACCAGCAGGTAGAGCTCGTTCTCACGGTATCCGTCGACTTCTCCGGCGTAGTTCCGGTCCACGAACTTCTCGGGGTCGAAACTCATCCCGGAAGAGAAGATGTCGGGAAGAAGTTTTAACCCCTACAGGTTCCTGTAGCTGTACATCCTGTTGACCTGCGGATCCTCCAGCTCCTCTTTCTCCAGGACCCTCCAGTCATCGGAGGCGTAACCTATCTCGATCTCCTGCGGCACCTCTTCCAGCTCGAAATCTCCCTCCACGACCTCTTCGGCGGTCCCGGCCAGCACGAACCTGTCCCTCTGCCTGTGGACCGGGTCGACCTGGTCCTCGTATACCTGGTCTATCCTGTAGGCGACCCTGGCCCCGGGCTCCTCGAAATCGAGCTCGACCAGCGATCCCTCTCCCGGGACCTCGCCGGCGCCCGCGTCGAGCAGCTGTCTTATCCTGCTGAAGCCGTTGAAGGTCCTGACAGCCTCGTTCCTGAGACCGTCGAGGAAGTTTCCCCACGAGTAACCCGGGTCCCCGGGCGTGTTCTCGCTTTTCTCCCAGCCGTCCATCGAGTGGTACTCTCCTGTAGCCATCTTCTCCACCGGTGGGTAAGCCCCCGCGAAATCTTTTATCCGTTATCCCGGAAGGCTGACAAACGCTTATACGGTCCGCGGGATAAATACTGTATGTATGAGCAGGTCCGGCCGTGAAAAACAGGGCGGGGACCTCTTCAGTTCCGGGATGGAGTTGACCGCGGGCATGATGCTACTCCCGCTGAAGATGAACCCGTTCATCCCCGGGGAAAGTTCTTCAGACGATGGGTACAGGGGTGACGACTGGGATTTCAGGACCAGGAGAGACCTCAGGCAGATGGTGGAAGAAGGCTACCTGGAGGAACCCGGGGAGTACGGTTTCGACTCCTACAGGGAGATGAAGCGGTTCGTCAGGGGGAGGCATGAGGAGGCGGGTAACTCGTACGACTGGAGCAGGTCCGACAGGGAGGAGATGAACCAGCACTCCCCGAGGAAGGCATCCCCGGAACAGGCGTTGAGGTCCTTCACATCCGCGTTCCACCCGGACGAGGACGTGGAGGGGGTCCAGCGCCTACTTGAATCCGCCGCCGAGATAGATGGATGGGAGCTGGACGGCGACATGGTTGACGTCATGAAGGAGTACGGCCGGCTCGTGACGGAGGGTGAGGCAGAGCTCTCACTCAGCTCCGGCGAAGAAGAGGTCATGGTCAGGTTCGAATCCAGGAACGGTCTCTACCCCGAGGTAGAGGTCCTCTACAGGGATGGAGACGGTTCAGAGAGGGAGTACCTCGGAGAAGTCCAGGACCTCTCCGGTCCTCTGGAAGAACTGGGTTGAGTACTACCCGTTGACGATGTCGTGGTATCTGTCGATCCTTTCACACAGTTTCTCCCGGGTTTCAGGGTTTTCCAGTACCTCCTCTTCGTCGAAATCCTCGAGGTCCTCCCGGAGTCCTCTGACCTTCTCCGGGTCCATGACCGTCTTCTCCCATTCATGTCCCTGGTCGCCGGTTATAGAGAAAATGGTCCTGAGAAGGTTCCGGAGATCGGTGTAGGGGGATTCGTCCTCCCTCCGGTAGATTTTCTCCGCATAGCTTTCGAGAACGGACCTCCTCTTCTCTTCGTCATCAGTTTCCCTGAACTGCTCCAGCCGGGCGTTCTCGCCCTCGATCTCCTCTATCGCATCAGCCAGTTCCTCCTCACCGGTCTCCTCCCTGACGTATCTCACAGCTTCTTCGCGGGACCTCTCCTCGAG
>JBDGSJ010000038.1:0-30695 GCA_042217585.1 Candidatus Nanohaloarchaea archaeon
CGGGGGCGGGATTTGAACCCGCGTGGGAGCATTGCACCCCCAGTGGCTTAGCAAGCCACCGCAATGACCAGACTATGCGACCCCGACACGGTTTCTGGTTGGTGGTCCAACTGTTTAATATCCGTCGTTCAGCTGTACCTCAGGCTGGAGAAGAGGTGTGATGCCTTGATGGATGGTATCTTCAGCAGGAGGCTGAGGGAGGACCGGTCGGATCTTTTCATGGCGTCGATCAGGAGGTTTTCCTCTTTTTCTCTCTGTTCCCTGTATTTTTCCATGGCTTCTTTCGGGGTTATCCCTTCTCCTTTTTCTCCGGGGGACTTTATCTGTTTCTTTATGTCTTTTCTCCGGTCCAGGTATTCTTCGGGACCGATCTCTCCTGTTTCGTATCTTCCCGCGACCTTGTTGAGCTCTCTGGAGTATTCCTCCCATTCATCTCCGGTTATACGACCTCTTACCAGGAGCTTCGTCACCATTTTCTGTTCGCTTCTCAGGTAGGCGTTGATGTAGCCCCTGACTATTCTCTCTCTTATTTCCATCTAGAAAGGTTTTCTGATGTAAGACTTAAAATCTGCCGGCCTCAGCCGGCCAAATTATTTAAGTTTCTGCAGGGTTATTTGACCTGTAGGAGTGGTAAACAAGATGACTGAGAATATCCTGGACTTCTCGAACGTGAAGGAGAAAGACGTTTTCACCACAAAAGGATCGTACTGTGGAAAAGTGAAGGACGTGGAGATCAACCTGGGGAAGTTCGCTGTCCGGGCTGTGGTCGTCGCGGCCGAGAAGGGGTCCTACCTGGCCCAGAAGGTCGGGGGCTCCAAGAACGTGATCATCCCTTACAGGATGGTAGAGGCTGTTGACGACATCATCATAATCAAGGACTTCCAGACCAGCGATGTAGGAGAAGAGGAGGCCGAGTGACTTCCCGGAACTCTTCCGTTTTCTCCCGGATAATTGTATAAGTATGTGGAACCAGGTTTTCCCGTGATGATACAGTTACTCGCCGCGGTAGGAGGGCAGGTCGTTGAGAAATCCTGGGGGGTGGCCGCGGTGACTCTGAAGTACGTTCTCGCGTTGCAGCTCGTGGTGTCTTACCATCGGGCCGGAGTCGATGTTTCCGCGGTGAAGGAGGTCCTGCTCGAGCAGTCCAGACCGGTCGTACTCGGAATCCTTGCCGTCGGCACCCTGCTCTTCCTTGCGGGGAGAGATGTAGGGCCGCTTTTCGCCAGGGGATTAAGTGAAGTCATCGCCGTCGGTTATCTGGCGTTCCTGTTCTGGCATTACTGAGCGAGTCTCTGCTCGACCTCGTTCTTCCATGTGTCCAGTGCATCCAGCGTCAGTTGTCTGAGTTCGTCGATAGGTAGTGTCGTGTAGACGTAGTAGACGGTCTTGTCGGTCTTCCCCTCCCTCATGACGAGGTCCTTCTCCAGCATCTCCTGAAGAGCTCTCTGGACCGTGGACCTGTTCCTGTCAACGCGGTCCGCTATCTCCTGGACCGTGAGCTGTGCGTCCTCTAGCTGGTCGAATATGTCGCGCTGGAGACCGTTGAGATCGAAGACGTCAAAGATTATCTGTCTGTCCTCCTTCCCCTCCAGATCCAGAAATTCCATGGTTAGTATTTGTTTTCGACAGGGATAAAAATTCAGCCCCCTGCGATAACGTCGAACACTTTTACCGTGTCCCCTTCCTCGAGTTCGTGCCTCCCGGAGATTATCGTGCCGTTCCTCGACACGAGGACTTCCTCCGGCTGTATGTCGCGGCTTTTCAGGAACTCCTCTACCTCGGTCCCCTCTTCGACCTCCAGTTCTTTCTCTGTCTGTTCTTCGAGGTCGTCTCTCACGAGTGTGATCCTGATCCGGCTTCACCTTTCTCCTCTATCCTTCTGCGGTATTTTTCCATGGCTTTTTCGAGAGCCTCCTCCGAGTCGATGCCGAGGTCCTCGGATACCGCAAGCAGGGAGAACATTGCGTCCCCTATCTCTTCCTCTTTCACTTCCAGGTCCTCCGGTGACTGGCCGTAGTCCGCGGTCTTGGTCGCGTCTTTGACTATCTCTCCGACCTCGGATACGAGGTCCATTATCCGGAACGGTGTCGTCCCTCCCAGTTCGTTCTCCTCGATGAACTCCGCGACTTCTTCCTGCTGTTCTCTCATCCTATCTCCTCTATCTCGACCGCTGCATCGACCGCGTTCGCGGCGTAATGGACGCGGTCCTTTGCCTCCTCCGCGGTCATCCCCGGACCTGTTATACCCATGGTTACTGGTTTGTCACGGTCCACCGCGATGTCCTGCAGTTTCTTCGCGGTCGCGTGACCTATTATCTTGTCGTGGTCGGTGTCTCCCTCGATTATCGCGCCCAGGACCGCGACCGCGTCTATTTCGTCCCTGCGGGCCAGCCTGTCGGCCGCAAGCGGGGTGTCGTAGGTTCCCGGGACGTACTTCTTCTCGATTTCCACGCCTTTCTCCTCCGCGGCTTCCTCTGCCTCTTCTTCCATCTGTTCTGTTATCCCGCGGTTGTACTTCGCGATGACAAGTCCAATCCTCATAACCGGTCTTCACGCCTCGAGGTTTATTATACTTCCAGCAGGCCGGTCCGGGCCGCGTGGAAGATGTATTCCTGTGCGTAGCCCGCGTATTCCCCGAAGTGGTCCCTGATGTTCTCTGATGCCTCGGCGTAGTTTTCCGAGTGGAGTCCGGGGTAGTGGACCTTCAGAGCTTTCCTGGCCCAGGTGTCAAGCGGAGCAGCCTCGTAGAAACCGAGTGAGAACAGCAGGACGCAGTCCGCCACCTTGTCTCCGACACCGTGGAGCTGTTTGAGGTGATCCCTCGCGTCGGTGTAATCCATCTCACGCGTCTCCTCGAGCGAGAAACCGTTCTCTATCTTCTCGACTGACCTCTCGATGTACTCCGCGCGGTAGCCGACACCTATCTCACGGAGCTCCTGCTCTGTCGCATCCGAGAGTTCCGACGGTCCCGGGAACCTTCTCATCTCCACGCCGTCTATCACGGTGGTCTCCCCCCATCTATCCGCGATCGCGTTGTGCATCCGTTTTATCCGCGGTATCTGCATCTGTGGCGAGCAGAGGTAGCTCACGAGGCAGGCGAAGGGGTCGTCCTGGAGAAGCCTCAACCCCCATAGCTCGTCCCGGGCAAGTTCCAGCGTCTCGTCTTCGGGGAAGGTCGAGAACACTTCCTCCAGGTCGTGGTGGAGGCCGAGCGCTCTCTCGACCTCTTCGCGGTCCAGTTCCGTCCTGACCTCCACTCCTTCTTCCGTCTCCTCGACTATCAGCGGTTTACCGTCACGGAAACTGTAGAAGTGAGGCTGTCCATCCGAGTACAGCTCACCCGAGACCCTGTGCCAGCAGAAGGTCTGGCCGCACGTCATGGTCTCCTCAAGGTCCAGGTCCTCTTCCTGTATTCTGTATGTCCTCACACAGGCAGGTATCGAGCAAATGTTTTAATCGTCCTTAGTGTAGTTGACGAAACCGGTCCCGGTCTCCTCGTCCGGTTTCTTGTCCTCGGTCTTCGCCTTGGACCTCTTGTAGCTGCGGCCGCAGCGGTGGCATTTGATCCGTTTCTCTGCGTTGGACCTCTGCTTGAAACCGCAGTCGGGGCAGACGTAGTAGACCGCCATAAGTTATCTCTGATTCCTGAGCCTTTACTGGTTTGGGAAGGATTTTTCAGGGACCACCGAAGCAATTATCATGTGAGAAAGGAGATCAAAAAAGGAGTTTTCACCGGTTTGAGTTTTGCTGGGATCGCCTTTGCGACAGTGAAGTTCATGGGGTTCAGCCAGACCAGCTTCATCGTTATTTCATATCTCTACATAATCATGGGAGTCGTGATGTCCGTGAGTTCGGGAGAAGGAAGTCTCAGGAGCTTCCTGGACCGGAAGATCGGGAACATCGTCCTTGTAATGGAGGGAGAGGAACTCAAGATGAGGAAAATCCTCACGGGTGAAAAATACAAGGTGAAGGGAGAGGTCGAGAAGATTCAGTAGGATTTCGTCGCTATCTCCTCTCCCTTCTCGTTGAAGAGCGTGGCAGTGTCCTCGCCGTTGTTCCAGACTGAGGACGTCCCCCAGTGTAGCGCGGTCGAGTTGTCCTCACCGGACTCGGTGTAGACCGTCACCTCCTCTCCGGTCCCTAAGACGAACTTCGGGAAGACGAAGGTGGAACCCGATGAATCAGTGAGTTTCCACCCCTCAAGGTCGACCCTTCTCTGCCCGGAGTTGGTGATCACGACCTTCTCGCTGTCGGGGTGAACCGTGAGTCCGAGTTCAGGCCTCATCCTCTTCCTCATCCGGATGTTGTGCTCACTGGCTTTCTTCCTCTTCTTCTCCAGGATCTTTCTCAGTTCCCTCGCGGCCTGCTCGACGGCTTCACGGTCAGATCCCTCGAACTCCACTTTGACCCCTCCGTCCTCCCGGGTCGTCTTCAGCGTTCCTCTGGGAGTTTTGACCTTCTGGACGGTTTTCTCCGGAGTCTGGCGGAGGATGAGCTTTCCGCCAGGGGTAGTGAGAACAGTCCTCTTACCTGTGGGTGTGGTCTCTATCTTCATCTTTGCCCTCGGTCCCTTCAGTACGACCTCGGTCCTTCCCTGGGAGATCTCCTCTCTGTAACGGCTGAAGGCGGTCTCGACGACCTTCCTGGCGCTCTCCGGTGTAGTTCTTGTCACTGTGTTCCTCGGCATATTGCTTATCTCTGAAACATCGGGCATGTTCTCTGAAACGTTGCCGGGCACATCTATCGACTGTGAAGCGGCAGGAATGGACACGAGACCCACAATCAGTGATGCCATGGTCGCTGCCTCGTACATACTTGCCATACTTTCGCTTAAAGAAGACCGATATTATAAATCCTCGTAATTGTTTTTGAAGACCAGAAGCGTTGACTTGAATATTCCGAGAGTTATCGGCCCTATAAAGAGACCTGGAGCCCCGAAAACAAACACGCCTCCCATAACTCCGATTATTATAGTTGCAGGATGCAGACCCGTCCCCCTGTCAACCAGCAGAGGCCTCAGGAAGTTGTCAGTGAGGCCCACGACGATCGAGCCATAGGCAAGAAGGAAAAGACCAGGCCCTACATCCCCTGTAGCTATCATGTAAACGCCTGCGGGACCCCATACCAGGATCGAACCTATAAGGGGCAGGAACGCCAGTATAACCATCACAAAGGTCCAGAAGAAGTAGTTGGAAACTCCTGCGATGAATATTCCTACTCCAGCGACCACGCCCTGGGCTATCGCGACAAGCACGTGACCTTTCACGACCGCCCAGGTGGTCCGGTTCATCCTGGCGAAGAGGTTTTCCTGTATTTCCCTGTCAAGTGGTATTATCTCTTTGAGCCACTCTATGAACTCCTTGCCATCCTTGACGAAGTAGTACATCAGGAAAAGCATCAGAGATATACCTATAGTGAGGTTTGTGACTATGCCAAGTATCTGCGAGAAACTCCCGACCGTTACGGAAACGAACTGGCGGACCGCATCTTTTACTCTTTCCTCAAGCTGTATATCCTGGCCTGTAAGCTCCTGTATCTTCTGCTCTATGCTCGTCACGTCTACAGTCTCTATGGTCTCAAGTTCGGACAGAAGGTCCTGTGCATCGTCCGTCACTGCTCCCCCGATGAAGAAGACCGGTATTATCGTTATGAAGATCGATAAAAGCACTACGAACAGCGATGAGGCCTTCTCCCCCATGTAGGGGGATAGCCTCTGCTTCACCGGGTAGGTTATGAAGGCCAGTATGACGGCTCCCAGGACATAGGCGAGGAAAGGCATCAGCATCTGGGCCGACAGGTACCCCAGAACTATTATCACGAGAAGCAGAAAGCCTTTTCTCTCGTTCATACCTCTGTTTTCGACTCCTGAACTAAATAACTGTCCCGAGGCCGGAGAACTGGATGACTGAAGGGATGAGAAGGACCGCCATACAGGCCTGCCTGTTCCCCACCTCACGTGCCGCACTCCCTATGGAAGAGGAGGTGAGCAGAACCAGGAGTCCGACGGGACCGGTCAGGTAGTAGCTCAGAAGGACTATCATGAGCAGGACTCCGGCCAGGACCTTGTCCGTCCCTGTCGATCTTATAACGCCAGGGACAGCATCCCCTGCCTTCAGGGCGATAGGTATCGTCAGGGCCGCGGAGAGCATGGAGGCCCCGCCCAGAAGGACCGCTCTGGATCCTGTAACCTCTGTCAGACTCTGGAGCGTTATGGCGGCTCCCGAGCGCGCCTTCCCGAGGACATAGATCGTGAGGAACGATGTGAGTATGTCCGATGTATTTATCGCCCCCATCCCAGCAAGGAAATCCTTCCGCGAGCCCATCAGAGGTGAGAGAAAGGTGGTAGCTATGGCTGCACCTATACCAGGCATCAGGCCCGCGAAAAGGCCTGATAGAGCCCCGAGGAACCCTCCCCTGGCGGAACCTCCGGCGTCCACTTCCGGCTCGTCCTGCTCAGGTAAACCGCTCCCTCCCAGGGACCCCGCCACGGCAGGTACCGCGAAAAGACCTGAGAAGACCGGCATAAGGACGAATTTCTGGTTCACAGGCATCCTGAACGCCATCACTCCCAGCAGGCCTGAAAGAGCAGCGACCACCAGAGAACCCTGTTCGCGGTCCGAGCTGAGGACTGCAAAGAAGAGGAAGAACAGGAGGATGTACTCCATGAACGGCATGACAGCCGAGTAGAGCCTTGAGAGCCCAAGGAGCAGGACAGGCATCATCGTAGCGATCATCACGACAGCATAGGCTCCTCCGTATAGCGTGTAGACGAAGGCCTCCTTCCCCCTCCCGCGGGATGCCATCTCAGCTCCAGGGAGAGCCGAAAGCGCAGACTCGGCCTCCGGGGCGCCGAGGTATATGGCAGGCAGAAAATCATGAAAAGTGTGAGAAACTGAAAGACCGGTTATGAACACCAGATAGATGTTCAGACCTACATCAGAAGACATGTAGAGTGGCATGGAGGAAAATATGATCGTGTTCGGATGGATGCCCGGCACGAGACCGGTGAAGACTCCGGTTATTACTCCGAGAACCATTATCGCCGTTATATCTATCATGTCTAACCCGATATCACCACCGATTTAAAAAACAGGGAACAAACCTCAGGCATGATACCAGGCAACAAGGGCGACATGGCGAAGATGATGAAACAGATGGGCGTCGACATGGAGGAAATCGATGCTGACAGGGTCGAGGTAAAGATAGGAGACAGGAAGCTGGTCTTTGAGGACCCCGATCTCTCGAAGCTCGATGTCCAGGGCAACGAGATATTCCAGCTCAAGGGAGTTTACGAGGAGCAGGAGGATATAAGCCAGGAGGACGTTGAACTCGTGGTAGAGAAGACAGGAGCCTCCGAAGAAGAGGCCCGCGAAGCGCTGAAGGACTCGGAGGACGTGGCGGACGCGGTCATGTCCCTCCAGTAACTTCCGACACCCTATCTCTGTTTATCTTATTTTTCCTTGCCGGGTTTATCTTCGACCGTGGATGAAAGATGTGGATCTTGCTCCGTCGGTCCGGGGCGAAGCTCTCAGTTCTTGATATGTTCGATCACCGTGGCGAAAGCCGGCCGGGTGATCGAGATACCTATCATTATTCCGAGGATGGTGGTGAAGGCGAAGTCGTGGATGGGTGCGAGAGGTGCTCCGGCAGGTCCGAGCGCCATTGTCATAGCTGATACGGCTATGGCGAAGGCTCCTATCGCCAGGTAGTGGTTGTTCGTGCCTCTTGTGTAGACCGTGTATCCTATCATACCCAGACCTGAGGCCCCTACCAGTATGCTTATCAGTCCGGGAGCTATCACCGGGCTCATCGCCCCTATCGTCGAAGCGGCTGACGTGAAGATGACGAAGAAGGCCCTCTTCATCCTGTCACTCCAGCTGCTTATCTGTTCCTTCCCGGATTCATCGGTGATTATTATCTGGTCATCGACCCCGGTACCTATGGCCGCCACTATTCCTGCTATCGCCGAAAGGCTGAGAGTGCCTATCGTGGTGAAGTAGGTCCCGAGAAGGATGTAGATCTCGGCGGCTCCAGTGAAGACTATCGGTATGGCGAGCCTTGGATCCCTGTACCGTACAAAGATTATGAATCCTACCGCCACCAGCGAGAGCACTATTGATATCGTCGCAACAGTAATGAACTGCTCTCCATAGGCCGGATTGAGGGTCGAGATGCTCTCCGTCTGGACGGGCGCCGGCAGACTCCCTGACTTCAGGATCGCCCTCAGCCTGCTCATCTGCTGTTTGGCCTCAGCCCTTGTCTGGGCTCCTCCCTGTATAATGGACCGTTCCTGCGGCTGGCCTGTCTTGAAACCGGATGACTGTGCGAGGGTCGTCTGCTGTTTACCGTCCAGGTAAAGGCTCATCAGCGCCGCTCCGCCTGACACGTTCAGGAGCCTTCCGTTCCCGACTTCGTAGTTCTGGAATATCTGGTGACGGCGTTCCGCCGCCTCTGTGCTTATGTAGACCGGGAAGCTGAACCGGGGCTGTCCCTGTCGCACGTACACCCGTGGCGATGCCCGTGAACTTGAACCGGCCTCTGGAACGCTCTCTATGTCTTTTCCGCTGTAGACGAGCGCCTCTATGTGTATCCGGCCCTCCTCATCGTACCTTGTGTATGTTATGTTGACCTCTCCCAGGTTGAACTCATCTCCAACACTGTAGTTGGCGAGTGTCTTTCCTGACTGCCTCACCACCAGCGTCGAGTTCCTGTCTATCAGGGTGTAGGAACCTGAGCTGAGTTCATAGGTCCTTCTCTCGGGGACCACGAACGGCATCCGTGCCTGGAAGCTTCCCTCCCGGGATATCAGGTTCTGGACCCTGGTAGCGTTCTGGTTCGACACCTTCACCATTATCCTCCAGCCGTCACTGAACCTTAGGAGCCGGACCGAGGAGTCGCCGAGGTTGGAGTTCGAGAGCCTGATCTGGAGTATGTCTCTTGTATCCGAGGCCATCTGTTTCAGTTCCGGTCCTGTGGCGTTCGTCTCCAGCGACAGTATCATCTTTGTTCCTCCGGAGATCTCTATGCCTGTCTGGTTCTCGAGGTTGGTGACGAGCGCGATGTCTCCTCCCCTCTTATCGTAGTGAGGGAACAGCATCAGGGTAGAAACAATCAGTGCTATCCCGAGGACCCATATCCTCCATTCCTTGAGCAGCGGCTTCAGCTCCATGGCAGTATCTCACCCATCTTCTTCTCCAGTGATTCGAACTCACCGGATCTGTACTTCTTGAGTATTATCGCGTTCCCTAGCCACGTGAAGGGCATGTCCGCGAAAAGCCCTATGACCATGACCGAGGCGATCTCTGAAAGCTCAGACGGACCGACCACCGCCATCGAAACAGCGTAAAGTATTATGAATCCTGCTATACCGCCTGAACTCATCGTCACACCCGTCTTTACGGAGTTCCAGATCCTCTCCTTCAGCGAGTTCCTGTCCCTCTGGAGGACCCTTGCCGAGAGAACGATGTCCGTGTCCACGGAGTAACCTATCAGCATCAGGAGAGCCGCGATGGATCCTCTGGTGAGGGGTATGCTGAACAGCGCCATCCCTGCCGCGGCGAACAGTATATCGCTTCCTGCCGCGAGTATCACGGCAGCGGCCGGTATTATATCCCTGAAGGCTATGAAAATCACGACGCTCATGACAGTGAACGCCAGTACGAACGCTATCTGTGCCTGCATGAAGAACTCGGCGCTCGCCGCCGCGGTCACCTCAGCGTACTGGACCACGTCCCTCTCAGTGACGTTCCTCTCAAGACCCCGGGAAAGAACATCTGCGGCCTCCGAGCTACCGTTGACCAGCGGGAGCGGGACCTCCACGTTGATGTATGTGTTCCCGGACCCGCTGCGCTGGATCATCGCGTTAGCACCGGGCCAGCCCTGGTCCGCGAACGCCTGCTGGACCTGCGAAGTGGTCACGTCCCCGGACAGGTTGTACGTCATGGTGGAGCCTCCTCCAAAGTCTATCCCCTTGTCAAATATCTCGCCGTTATCGTAGTAGCTGTATCCGATAGCGAGGAAAGAGAGGAGTATCAGGGCTACAGGGACTATCAGGTACCTGTCGTAGTCCTGGTATATCCTGTCGAAATGCTTTTCTATGTCCATAGGACGGATTCAATTTGAAATCCTTTTAAACTCACCGGAACATGGAAGACAATAAAAAAAGTACAGGACCAGTAGTTTTCCATAGAATGGATTTCTCAAACTATACCGAGAGGGTCAACAGTTTTCTGACGGTCGAGGGACTGAAGAACAACTGGGCGGTCCTCGCCGTTGTATCAGTGTTCGCACTGGCTCTCTGGCTCCGTTACCTGCCCGAACAGGGGATGCGTTACCTACAGGCGGCGGACCCTTTCATGATATACAGGATGTCCCAGCATCTCGCTCTCTCGGGCCAGCTACCTGCCACTGACTTTCTCAGGTACTTCCCGTACAACGCGCCTACATACCTGCTAAACCAGGGGAACATAATCTTCCCCGCGGTCTTCTACTGGATGGGGCCATTCCTGTACTTCAAGAGCTTCTTCGAGTGGGCGCAGTTCTACCCTGCCCTGATGGGTGCTCTCGGTGCGGTGTGGATGTACTTCCTCGGGAGAGAGCTCTACGACAGGAAGACAGGAGTCTTTGCGGCCCTCTTCTTCGCCACGATACCCGGTCTGATGTACAGGACCTCCGCGGGCTTCTTCGAGAAGGAGCCGATCGGCATAATGTTCATGCTGCTTTCGATGTTCCTCTTCACCCGGGCCTGGAGGCGTGAGAGCTACGTCTCCGGCATAGGTTCGGGCCTGGCGTTCGGCTTCTTCACCATCTCGTGGGGCGGCTCCAGCATGCTCTGGCTTCTTTACCCGATGGTCGTGGGTATAGTGATGCTCCTGAACGAGGACACTGAGAGACTCATGGCAGCCTACGTGCCGACGGTGATCGTCGCAGGAGGCGTGGCCGCCGCCCTGAACCAGAGCAGGTTCTGGTTCACGCGCACCACTTTCATGGTAAACATGGGGATGGTGAGCCTCCTCTGGAGCAGGTACGCTGTCGAGGAGTTCGAGCTCATCAGAGAGGACCGCCTGAAGTACTATGTGCCCGGGATGTCCGCGCTCGGAGGTTTCGTTTTCGCGATTTCCCCGCTGTTCTCTGACTATCTCGCCGGCATTATGATGAGGATAATGGCCATGGCGACGCAGTCGGCCGGAGCTGTGATTGCAGGGACCGTCGGGGAGAACCAGGCCGCGGGAGTCGGCCAGCTGATATCCAGCTTCGGCGCCAATTCGGCAGTTCGCTTCTGGGGGAACTGGACCGGTAGCGGAGCCCTCACCGGAATCGTGAACATCTTCACCAATTTCCTCGGTCCTTGGCCTCTCGCACTGGCAGGTTTCGCCGTCATATTCACACCTCTCGTGATAGAACTTCTGGAGAAGTACGGCGTGATCGAAGGTGAGGTCTCGGGACTGGAGTATCTCGGGGCTCTTGAAGCAGTTTTCTCGGCGTGGATTGTTTCCCTGATGCTGTTCTTCAACGGCAGCCTGATAGCCGCGGCAGCGGGCGGCATCGGGATAGTGGCTGTCTACGGCCTCGTACAGAGATACGCGAACGACTCGGTCTTCTCCATATCTTCCATAATGACGGTTTTCGTGGGTATAGGGATAGGATTCGCGCTATTCGGCGGCATGACTATAGCGATCACGGTTCTGCCGATCTTCCTGGCTTTCATGGCTTCAGTGGGTCTAGCCTACTACTTCGGCCATCTCCCCAGGCCGAGGACCGACTGGGAGTGGTACAGGCTTCTTCCGGTCCTCTGGCTTCTGACCAACCTTTTCGGGGCGATGACCAAGAGCAGGCTCCTGACGCTTGCCGCCATACCCGTGGCCTTCTCCGCGGGCGTGGCTTTCTCCCGCCTCGTGGAGATAACCCGGTCGATCGACTACACCAGGATCGTCGAGGACATACCGCAGAGGAACGTGGAGCTCTTCGCGGTCCTGGCGGTTGTAGGCGTCATGCTGGGTGTTAACGTGTCCGCCGGTTACGTGGCGGCGAACAGCATAGGAGGAAGCCCTGGAACGCACTGGATCCAGGAGATGCAGTACATGGACGAGTACACCGAGGACGGCTCGGTCCTGATGTCCTGGTGGGACTACGGTTACTACTTCGAGACCCTGGGCAGGAGGCCTGCAGTGGCGGACGGCAGCAACGCAGGTTACTACAGCGAATATTTACTCAACAAGACGAACTATCCGATAGCGAAGTACTTCACCTCCAGCCAGTACTACGCGGAGAACCACACGGAGTTCTTCGGAAAGCATTCGGTAGACTACCTGACACTTGACCAGAGCATGGTGAGCAAGTACGGCGCGGTGAGCCAGATCGCCCACGAGAATAACTCCGTGTACAACGTCATGAGGCCGGTCCGGAGCTACAAAGTCAGTTCATCAGGACCTGACAGCAGGACGGTGAAGATAGCGACCAGCTGGAGGCGTTACGTCAGGGCCGGCGGACGGATCACGATAGGCCGTGTGAACTACGGAGCCACGGTTGAATACACGCGCCAGAACGGCAGCTGGCTGATCTCGGAGGCGCCCTACGTTCAGAAGACCATACTGACGCCCTCAGGCAGATACGGGACGAAGGGCAGGATAAACTGCATCCTCACCGAGGACAGCGGCTACAAGACCTTCGGGGTCAACAACACTGTGAAAGTCTCGAAGTCAGGCGCGTTCGGCAGGAACACAGGCAGGACCGACACTCTCTGCCTGGCGGAGCACCCCTATGACACACTCGAGAAATCGACGATGCTCCCCGAGAACCGGAGAACCCGGCTTCTCAGGAGGAGGCAGCCCTTCGACGAGAACATCAGCATGGTTCTGGTGCCTCAGGACATGGCCCGGAACGCGCTCCCGGTCCTCTACTTCACGGACGGAAAGGGTATCGACTATGCCAAGAGGGTCAACCACCTTGACAGGGTCGTCAACGGGCATCCGCCCGGTTTCATCAGGGAGAAGTACTGGAAGGCCTACCTGAGAGACAGGGTAAAGCTCTGGAAGATCGATCACTCAGAGATCAAAGATGGTCCAAGATGATATATCTCACGGTCTCACTGGCACTGGGATTCCTCACCACCCTGATAGGGACTCCCTACGCCCGAAAATACCTTCTCCTCTCCAAGATCTACGGCAAGGACCAGCAGAAGCCAGGTAAGCCCAGGCTTCCGACGTCGGGTGGCGTCGCGGTCCTCTTCGGCTTCGTGGTCTCGGTCAGCACCTATCTCGGCCTCGTCTCCTTCCTCGGATCGGGTTCAGCCCGTCTGGAGCTGATACTTGCCTCACTCAGCTCCGTGACCATAATATCCATAATCGGACTCATCGACGACATCCACATAAATGTCGAGGGACTCGTGAGGGAGGAGACAGGAGAAGATATAGAAGTGGATCTCGGCGCGTCCGAGATAGAGACTCCCACGGACCGGCTATGGGACGCGTTCACCTCGGCCGTCTCCAGAGGAGATGTAGAGGAATCCGCGGAGGTCCACCGGGAGGGGTTGAGCCAGCTTCCGAAGATGCTTTTCGTCCTTCCGGCCGCGTTCCCCCTGATCGCAGTGGGGGCGGGTTCCTGGTCCATGAGCTTTCCAGTGGTGGGAGCCGTTCACTGGGGGATCTTCTACCCTCTATTCCTTCTTCCCGTCGGACTGTTGTTCGTCTCGAACGTGATAAACATGCTTGCCGGGACCAACGGGCTTTCAGCCGGGATGAGCTTTGTTGCATCCACAGCTCTCGGCGTCTTCGCCTCGCTGAACGGTAGGTCCGAGGCAGCCCTGATAGCGTTCAGTATCTCAGTCTCGCTCCTCGCCTTCCTGAGGTATAACCGGTACCCCGCCTCGATCCTTCCCGGTGACTCGCTCACTTATCTGAGCGGAGCGGCTATATTCTCCGCGATAGTGATCGGAAACATGGAGAAGTTCGGCGTCTTCATATTCCTCCCCTGGATCGCGGAGTTCTTCCTGAAGCTCAGGAGCGGTTTCTCCGCGAGTTCATGGGGAATACTTCAGGACGACGGCAGTTTGAAACCTCAGCACGAGAAAACCTACTCCCTCACGCATCCCCTGATGAGGAGAGGACTCACGGAGAGACAGGTGACCTTGGTCCTCACGGGGACAGAAACTTTAATCTGTGTTGTGGGGATATTACTATTCGCGCCGATACCATGAACAGTGACGAAGTGACTGAAGATATCAAGGAGTTAATCGGGGACCGCTACTTCATAGTGCTTCTGGCGATACTTGGAATCGCGACGTTCCTCAGATTCAAGTACGCGTTCTTCCAGGGCATGTTCGTCGACGAGGGACGGTACGCCAGGATAGGGACCGAGATCTCGAAACACCTGATCAGCTACAGCGTGGACCCGCGGTGGCACGGACAGATAACCAAGTTCCCGCCTCTCTACCCCTACCTGATAGCTCTCTCGACCTACATATTCGGAAAGACGGAGACCGCGGTCCGCGTGGTCAGCCCGATAATGGGCGTGATAGGTGTCGGCGTGTCCTACCTGGTCGGAAAACATTTCAGGAACCGCGAAGTCGGACTGATGGCGGCCGCGATGATGGCTGTAAACCCGATCTTCTGGTTCCTCAGCGAGAGGATACTGATAGGCGCGACCTTCACCGTGGTGTACTCCGCCACTATCCTGCTCATGTACCTGGGGATGAACGACGATTACAGGTACTCAAGGTACGCGCTCTGGGCGACGGGACCTGTGGCCGCCCTAACGCTGATCACGAAGCAACCGGCTTACAGCCTGGGTGTCGCGTTACCCCTTTACTTCCTGACCGTCAAGAGGAACGAAATCAGGGAACTCGTGATGGAGGACATCAGCTTCAGGAAAAGCCGGTTCTACGAAACACTTACAGACAGAGACTACTACATATCAGCCGGCCTGGGAGTCCTGACGATCTCCCCGTGGATGCTCAGGAGCTTCGCGGTCTGCGGAAGCCCTCTATGCGGTCTTTCACGGGCCCTGGCGTTCACGAGCAAGAGCCCGAACCCTGTGCTGATCAGCGTGCAGGAGACCCTTTACTACCTGAAAACGATGCCACAGATACTGACCGGGCTTGTGACACTATTCGTCGTTCTACGGGTGGGCTCGTACATCTGGAGATACATAGATGAGAACCCCGACTACCTGATCAAGTTCACGGTCCTGTTCATAGCCGCGGTTACAGCGGTCAACCTGATAGACTTCAGGTTCGCACCGTTCGTGATACTGACCCTGATATCCCTGCTCGCCAGAAGGAACGCGGAGAAACTCTCCTGGATATGGATAGGCGTGGGGATCGGATTCATGTCCGTGACCGCCGTCAAGAACTTCAGGTACATAGTCTTCACCCTTCCGGCGCTGGTCACTGTCGCCGGGATCCAGATATGGAGGACCTCTGAGTGGATATCAGGCCACATCAGCGTGGAGAAACTCAAGCCCTGGATGATAGCGGCCGTTATAATGCTGCCCATACTGTTCACCTCCTACAACTCAGGGGTCGTCAGGGCTGCTGCAGGGTCCCCTGGTTCCGCGCCACTCGACCCGGCCGGGACCTGGTTCCAGAAGAACACGCCCCGGAATACCACGATAGCAGCTAGCTCCCCGGCAGTGATGCGGTACTACGCCTACCCGAGGATGGCATTCAGGGCGCCTGACAACAGTTCAAAGTGGAGCTCCTTCATCAGGGAGCACGGTATCGACTACCTGGTGGTCGATACATACGAGAGGACTCAGCCGAGATGGCTGCAGAAGGGAGTGCCTCCCTACCGACTTCCGAACCGCCTGAGAGCTATTCTGGCAAGAGACGGACGTCTCAGCTCAAAGGAGGTAAGAGCAGTAGCGGCCTCGTTCCAGAGAAGCATAAGAGACACCACGAACGTCCGGAGAAGCCTGGTCCCCGTCAAGAGCATAGGAAAGGTCCGGATGCCTCTCGGGAACGCACTCACTACAGGCAACAGGTCGTTCTTCACATCGAAAACCCAGCCCGCGGTACGTATCTACCGCGTCAACCGGTCCGCGCTGAGTTAGCGCGATGATAGCAGTAATCATACCCACTCTCAACGAGGAGGAGGCCATAGGAGAGGTCGTACGGGGTTTTCCCGACGAATACCGGGGACACGAAGTGAAGAAATACGTGATTGACGGCAGGTCCACTGACTCCACTGTCGAGAAAGCAAAGGAAGCAGGCGCAGAGGTCCTCCACCAGAGACTCGGCGGCGGGAAGGGGAACGCTGTGCGGGAGGCCCTCGGCAGGATCGATGCGGAATACTTCCTGATGATCGATGGTGACGGGACCTACGATCCGGAGGAGATGGACCGACTTATGGACCCTCTGCTTGAGGGCGGGGCAGAGCATGTCATCGGTAAACGTGAACCGGAGAGACCGGGGGCTATACCGCACCTGAACCGTTTCGGTAACGAGGTATTCAACATGGTGACCCGCTTCTCAACGGGAGAATCGGTCCACGACATGCTTTCTGGCTACAGGTCCTTCACCGCGGAATCGGTCCGTCAGATGGATTTCACCAGGCCTGGTTTCGGTATCGAGACCGAGATGACCTTTTCAGCCATCGAGAACCATGTCACCATGGAAGAGGTCCCGATAACTTACAGGAGGCGGAGGGGTGAAAGCAAACTTCATCCGCTGAAAGACGGCTGGAAGATAATAAACACGATAATCTGGAGTATAAGGGACATGAACCCTCTAAAGTTTTTCTCCGCTGCCTCACTCGTACTGCTGGTGGCAGCTTCCTATCCTGGTTACCTTACTGTGATGCAGAAAATCCGGGCGGGAAAGATATACAACCTCGGGCCGGCGCTCTTCACGTCGCTCCTGGTAATACTGGCTTTCCAGATGTTCATCTTCGGACTGCTGGCCGACCAGATCAGGAACACGGAGAAGAGGCTAAAGGAGCGCATGATGAGGTGAAAGGATGGAGGACCGTCTGAAAGCTTTTCTCAGGCTTTCCGCTGGCCTGGTACTCCTGGCCGGGCTTCTCTACCTTTCGGATCCACGCAAGGTGGCTTCGACGGTTCTGGATGCAGAACCTCTCTATGTGGCCGGGGCGGCGGCCCTCTATCTGTCGACTTACATCCCTGTCTCGATGCGGTGGAGAAACCTTTCCTCGGGGATCGGGAGAGATCTCTCGCTGAGAGACAGCTTCGGAGTTATCTCGATCTCCTACGGGTTCAACCAGGCTCTACCCGGCAACTCCGGTGATGCAGTGAGGTCGAAGATCTTCCAGGGCTACCAGGAGATAGACAGCCACTCGTCAGTTCTGGGAGCCGTTCTTGTTGAGAGGTTCTACGACCTTGCCTCAGTGCTCGGTATAATCCTGATATCCATGAAATTTATCGCTGCTGGATATCTCGGTCGTATATACTGGCTTCTCATACCATTCACGCTCGCGGTGACCGGGGTGACCGCCTTCATACTCTTCGGGACAGACCGGGTCGAACGTATCGCTGACCACCTGCCCGAACGGATCAAAGGGCCTTTCCTGAGGATCTCCCAGGGGATAGAGAAGAGTTCAAGAGCGTCAACGCTGGAGAACATAAGTTACTCGGCGTACAAGTGGGTGGCCGAGGCCGTGATCTTCTACATGCTAGCGGTTTCACTGGGACTCGGTGTCAGCTTCTGGGAGGCCGCCTTCGTAACCTCGGTGATGAGCCTGGTGTCATCTCTACCAATAACGCCCGCCGGAGTGGGACCTGTCGAGACCGTGGGCGCGGGTCTTCTCGGAGCGATGGGGCTCGGGTACTCGGGGGCTCTTTCACTGATTCTGGTCCAGCGCAGTATCGGAGTTAGCCTTACAGCGCTACTGGGATTCGCCGTTTACTGGGCTGATCTCGGGGGCTCAGAAATCGATATCTGACACATCGGACGCGGAATCTATCCTTTCCTTGACAACGGGGATGACCTCCCCGTCAGCGCTGAACTCCACTCCGAAGAGGTCCGCGACAGTCGGCGCGAAGTCGTAGAGCGATATGTCGTGCATCCCCTCTGGAGATGTGAAGTTCTCTCCCGTGGCGGCGAAGAAACCCTTCCTCCCGTGATGGTTCAGCTTCGCCTCCGCGAACACCTTGCCGTATACTCCCCGGGATATCTTGTGGTCTTCCCCAGTGAAGATTATATCAGGACCCCGGTCCACGTGCTCACCCGAGTATATCTCGTCGGCCCTTCTGGCCTGTACCTCTTCCGGAAGTTTCTCGAGTATCTCCTCGATCAGCTCGTTTCTCTCTTCTGCGTTTACAACGCCCTGGAACCTGTCATCGTTCACGTATATCGCAGAGATATCAGAGCTGGGACAGAAAGCCCGGGACTCCTCCATATCTATTCCATCGCTCAGGGCCCCCGCCAGCCGGACCTTCACGTTATCAGGAATCGGGACGACTTTCTCCGTGGCGCTGTAAATCTTCTGCGCGATCCTGCGGGCAACCCGTGAAGAAGAGACAGCTTTCAGGCCGTACTCTATGAGGCTGTTGTCGACCCACTGGCTCTCCATCGTTCCGGAGACCTCAAGGAAACCTCTGTCCTTCAGCCACTGGTTCACATGGAAAACGGTGTCATACGTCTTGAAACCGTGGTCGGACATCAGTATCAGGTTGTCAGACCTCTCCCGGACCTCCCCCAGCGCCTCGTCAATTATAGCGAACGGCCTGAAAGGCCGCTCATCACCCTCCAGCATCCGGTGATAGAGGTTGTGCATGACCCAGTCCGGCGCGGAGAAAAGCAGGAAGAAGAAATCCTGGTAGTCAAGGACCTCCTCGACCAGATCCTCTTTATCCTCCGCCACATCACTGGCTGCCTGGACGACGTTGAACGCTTTATCGGTCGCAGATATCGACTTCCTGTAACCCGAAAAATCGAACTCTTCCTCTAGGGATTCAGGCCTTACGTAGTCATCCTCTGGAGCCAGGAAGCTCCCCACGAACTGCCCACTGAACTTCGGGGGGTAGGACATCGGCAGGTTGACCATACAGACATCGTATTCCAAGGATAGCCTCTCGTAGATCGTCTCGGAATCTATATCCGCCGATGTGTATGGCCTACCTCCCTCAGTGTGCTCGACGAAATCGAAAAGCCCGGTCCTTCCCGGGTTCTCCCCGGTCATTATCGCGGTCCATGCAGGACCAGTAACCGGCGGGTAGGTGGTCTCGAGTCTAGCGGTGTACGAATCCTCCAGTATCTCCTCCATGTTGGGCATCAGACCCTTCTCCATCGCTATTCGTAGTATCTTCCAGTTGACACCGTCCAACCCTATGACCGAGAGCTTCGCCATTCAGACCACGCCAAAAATGAAGGCACGCAACGTTTTAACCCTGCTCCGTGTAGTACTCCACGGTCTTCCTCAGCCCTTCCTCGAAGCTGTGTTCGGGCTCCCAGCCGAGTTTCTCTCTGGTCCGCGAGATGTCGGCCTTCGTCCTCTCCACGTAGTTGTCGATCGGGTTCTCCACGTGTTCGGCCTCGACATCGGTCCCCATGATCTCGTTCAGCAGGTCCATAACCTCGTTGAACGTGGTCTCCTCTCCGGTCCCGACGTTGAAGTACTCGCCGTCGGTCTCGTCCCTGATCTCCGCGGCCTTCATGTTGGCCTGGACCACGTCCTTCACGAACGTGAAGTCACGGGTCTGGGTCCCGTCGCCGAAGATCTTCGGGCTCTCGCCCTCCTGTATCTTCCAGAGGAACTGGGAGACTATGTTCGCGAACTTGCCCTTCGCCCTCTCGTGCGGACCGTAGACGGAGAAGAAACGCAGTCCTGTGAGATGGATCTCGGAGGTCCGTGAGTAGGCCGCGGCGTAGTCCTCCCGGCTCATCTTCGAGGCGCTGTACAGGTTGACCGGTTCCTCGCCCTTGTCCTCGGCGTGTGGCGGTTCGACGCTCCCGTACATGGAGCTGGTCGAGGCGTACACTATCTTCTCGACCCCTGCCTCTTTCGCGGCCTCGATGGTGTTTATGAATCCCTCGATGTTGACCCTTGCTCCCTGGGCCGGTTCCTCTGCGTGCATGGGAGCGGAGGACCGTGCCGCGAGGTGGAAGACCCTGTCACAACCCTCTACTGCTTCCTCTACTGTTCCGGGGTCCGTGACCGTGCCCTCCACGAACTCTATCCGGTCTCTCACGTCGGCGAGGTTGTCCTCGGAGCCGAGGTACAGGTCGTCAAGCACGACCACGTCAACACCTCTCTCGACCAGTTCCTCGACGATGTTAGATCCTATGAATCCTGCTCCTCCTGTTACAAGCGCCTTTTCCATAGTACCACTCGTGTATTACTTCGTAATATTTTTTACTCTTCCCCGACGTCGGTCCACTCCCCGCCGTAGATGTACCCCGAGAGCTCCGACCTCCCGGATATATCGGCGAAGACTTCCTCCAGGCTGTCATGGCCCAGGTGCGAGAATATCTCTGGCTCGAAGATGTATGTGCCTGCGTTTATCAGTCGCGAGGGCTCATCACCGGGCTCCGGCTTCTCCTCGAAACCAAGGATGGTCCTCCCCTTCAGCCTGGCGACACCGTACCTTGCCGGCGATTCGACCGTTGTCAGCGCCATCGTCGCGATGGAGTCCTCCTCACGGTGGACCTCGGTCATCTCCTGGAGGTCCACGTCGGTTATCACGTGGCCGTTCAGCGCCGCGAATGTGGACCTGACCTTGTTCTGGACCTTCTGGAGCGCGGCAGCGGTCCCCTGCGGGTCCTCCTCCTCGACGTACTCTATTGCCATTCCGTCGTGGTCAGACCCGAACTGTGACTCTATCTCCTCCCTGTTCTGACCGACCAGAAGTATGACCCGTGATATGCCCTCTGAGCCGAGGTGGTCCAGTATATGTCCGAGGACTGGTTTACCCTCGTAGAGGTCCAGAGTCTTCGCCTCGGGATCGCCGCAGAAGACCAGCGCGGTATCGATACCTCTGCCACGGAAATACGACTGTATCATCTCCTCTACCATCTGCGACCTGTTGACATCCTCCTTCTCGGCCTCGGAATCGACCTTCTCGACCATCTCCTCCTCGAGAGTGAGCGAAACCCTCTTCTTTGCCATAATATAATATAACAATCCCTCCTCACACTTTAATTATCACGGGTGTGAAACAGTGAGGACCGCAGTCACCGGAGGCGCAGGATTCATCGGCTCAAACCTGGTAGAGAGACTCCTCGAGGACCACGAGGTACTCGTGGTGGACAACTTCTCCTCTGGCAGAAGGGAAAACCTGCCGGGCGACGCAGAGATCCTGGAGAAGGACGTAAAGGAGCTTGAGGGACGGGACCTGGAAGGCGTCGACGCGGTCTTCCACCTCGCCGCCAACCCCAAAGTCAACACCTTCCCCGGGAACCGGGAGAAGGACTTCAGCGAGAACCTGGAGGGAACCAAGGCGGTCCTCGACGCCTGCGTGGACTCAGAGGTTGATGATTTCGTCTTCACGTCCTCGTCGGTCGTCTACGGCGAGGAAGCCGAGATACCTACCCCTGAGGACCACGTCCTTGACCCTATATCGATGTACGGGGCGACGAAGGCCGGCGGGGAGCACATGTGCGAGGTCTACTCCCACACGTTCGACATTGATCTCTCCATCGTCAGGCTGGCGAACATACTTGGACCGAGGAACCAGAAAGGAGTGGTCTACGACTTCATCATGAAGCTGAGAGAGGACCCGGAGGAGCTGGAGATACTCGGTAACGGAAAGCAGAGGAAGAGCTATCTCCACGTCGAAGACACAGTAAGAGGGATGGTACAGGCCTGGAAGTCGGGAGGTACATACAACATCGGCAGCGAGGACTCCATCTCGGTCGACGGGATAGCTGAGATAGTCGCGGACGAGATGGACCTCGACCCCGAGTTCAGCTACACCGGCGGCGAGAAAGGATGGACCGGAGACGTCCCCGAGATGAGGCTGGATATCGAGAAACTGAAATCGGAGGGATGGAGACCGGAGAGGAACTCGGCGGAGTCCGTCAGGAAGACGGTCCGTCAGCTCCTGAATCGTATTTGATCAGAGGTCCAGACCCGCCTCAAGGTTCTTGCACCGGCCGGAGTAAGTCCTACCTCCGGCGGTCACGTTGACGCTGTTGGTCCCGTCGACCATGTGTTCCGTGTAGTTGAAGGTCCTCAGCTCTCCTGATTCTATCGTGGATGACTCAGCGCCGTCATTGACCGTTATGTTCAGAGGCCCCGAGTAGTCGGCCGAGTATATGTCCACCTTCAGTCCGTCCTTGCACCTGAGACCGACG
This sequence comes from Candidatus Nanohaloarchaea archaeon, assembly GCA_042217585.1. GTDB lineage: Archaea > Nanohalarchaeota > Nanosalinia > Nanosalinales > Nanosalinaceae > JBDGSJ01. The sequence continues at coordinate 22,246 of JBDGSJ010000038.1, forward strand.
ACAAGGTCCCGGGGTATCTTGACACGGCTCTCAGAGACCTCAGGGCTGTAATCCGTCGCCTCGAAGGCCAGGCGGATGTCAGTGGTCCTCCCGAGACCGGATCTCATAGTCATGTTGACGGCCATCCTCGCCATGTAACCTTTCTCCATATCCACACACATCCCTGCGTGAGAAGGTCCCTCCACCGCTGAAACGTTTATCACCTCCTCCGGTATCGTGACATCGAACTGCATGCATTCCCGGCCCGCGATAGTCTTGATATGTCCTGCCGAGACGTTTATCTTCTCCAGCTGGTCCCTGTAGGAGCTGGAAGGGCCTGTGGCCATCAGCTGTGAGGTCTGAGAATACTTCACGGAACACTTCAGTCCTGAGCCCGATGTGAGAGAGGTAATTTTCTGGCACTGGATCGACGCGTTCCCTCCTTTGATGGGGTAATCGGAGGTCACCACGGCGGACCCGAGGACCGATATCGTTACCCTGCTCTTCAGGTCGCCCCTGTAGCTGTAGAGGTGGACATCAGCGCTGTTAAGCACCCCCGACATCATGTTCGACCCTCCTGTCTCGAAGGTCACGTTGTACTCCACATGATACGTCGCGTTGCGGCTCCTCGAGACGAGTTCCGAGTATTTCTCCTCCGGCGTCATACCGCTGAGCGGCGGACTGGAGTGCATGCATCCGGAAGCGACAATCACCAGGGTGAAAAGGGTTAGGACCCGGCTCTCCATGACTGGAACTGGGAACCTATCGTTTAAAACTGTCATTCATCCGTGCTGAACCGCTCCTTCAGCCTCCAGAAAAGCACTCCATAGGCCGCTGAGGACAGCAGGAAGGTCCCGATGTAGACAGTTTCAAGGCCCAGCGCCAGGACCACTGCCACGAAGAAAAGCCACATCCCGCCTGCGGTCGCGGCACTTCTCTCCAGGCGGTCCTCCCCCGGCAAGCGATCTCCGGCCCTGTGATAGACGAAACCCGCCAGGGCTCCAAGGACCACCCAGACCGGTGCGGAGAGACCCAGGGCCGCGAAGCTGTACCTCGCCACCATCCCCAGAGACATCTCCGGCAAAGGTGCGAGGACCTCAAAACCGGTCGTAGACGCAAGGACCTTCAGCACCACGGAGTAAGCGGCCTCCACGAGGGCCGTCCCCAGTCCTGCGACCGCCCCGGTCCTGACATCCTTCGGGAACTTCATGGTCATTGATTCGGTCTGCCCGGATAAAAGCCCAGTGGTTCAGCTGTAGCCGAGGTCCCTGAGCTTGTCCTTGATGTCCTCCTCGCGGGACTCCTCCCCGGAGACCCACGACGGTTCCCCACTGCCGTCTTCCTCCCTTGGGGCTCTACCCTTCCAGTAACCGGGCCATACCGGGAGATCCGCGGGCTCAATGTCCTCAGGAAGCTCCTCATGGGACTCGGGAATCTCATCCAGCTCGACGGACAGGTCCGCCACCAGGCCCTCCCAAGTCAGCTCCCACGCCTCCTCATCGGTGAACGGGAGCAGGGGATGGATCCGGTCATCTGACACGTAGCTTGAGGCTTCGCGGCTCCCCACGACTTTCAGGTCTCCGGTACCGGACCTGCTGAAACCGAGCCGGTCCGCCACTCTTTTCACGAACTCCTCCACCTCTTCGGGGACCGATGGGACAGTGAATCCCGGCTTATCGAACCCTTCCTCCTCACATACCCCGGCGAGCATCCACGCCGCGAGGACTGAGTCCCTGGAGCCGTCTATCTCCACTGAGAGACTGCCCGAATCTTCCAGGGCCTCCACGAGGAGCTGTTCTCCGGCTCTCTTCTTGGCTTTTAGCGGTGCTTTCTCCACTTTTTCGACTTCTACCGGCGGCTCTACCATAGTATCATCTCAGAAATCTATACCGTCTATCTCGGTCCTGGTTTCAGACGATTTGCCGGGCACGAGGTCCTCAGGGAGATCTCCGTCGATGTCCCGCGGCACCTTCTCATCCAGCAGCGCGTATACCAGAGGGGCGACGTCCGCTATCTCAAGCTCCCCGTCCGCCTCCTCCTCTATATCCGGTCCCTTCGCGAAGAAGACCCCGTCCTCCCTGTGCGTGTAGGTGTTCGTCTTCGAAAACTTCCTGGAGGCGGGCGCGGTCTCCACTATGAAGTCGTCGGTGGTCCTGAAAGCTATCTCCGGTCCTCCTTCGCCGTAGAGCTCCTTGCCGCGCCAAACCTGGTCGACAACTTTCTCCCCGTCTTTCTCCAGGCTCTCCAGCTCTTCCTCCAGTTCGTCGATTATCTCATGTTTTCTCTCCTCGGTTACGTGGCCGTGTGGCATATCTTCCGTATGTATCTTGAGGACGCAGTCCTTCCCCAGCCCGAAATGCTTCGGGAGGACCTCTGAACTCTTCTTCACGTCCTCGAGCACGTTGTCGCTCTTCCCGGACAGGTTCCTGCCCGTCAGGTCCTTGTAGTAGCTGTGAGCTATCTTCATGTACTTCTTCAGCGGCGTGTCCAGCAGTGGCTCTGCGATCCGGTACAGAAGGGATTCGCCGCCGCCCTCCTCGACCTCCTGGAGCCCCAGCTCCTGGAGGAACGCAGAGATGTTGAACATTGTGTCGGAGTGGAAGAAGCCGTGGTCCGATACCACTATAAGGTTCGCGTCGTCCTCCTCCGCTCTTTCAAGCGCTTTCCGGACCTCTCCGTCCGCTTTCACGTACGAGTCGATGACGTGTTCGTCCTTCTCCGCGAAGTGGGAGACCTGGTCCGTCATCCGGATCACGGACACCCATACCTCCGGGTTTTTCTCGTAGAACCGGTCCGCGATCTCCCGCTCGACCTCGAAGTTGTGGTACTCGGCCTGTATCTTGCCCTTCGCGGTCTTCCTCTGGTGCGCGTCGATCCTCTCCAGGTCCCGGAACTCCTCCCCGAGGTCCTCCGGGCTGAAGTCGAAGTCGTGCGGCGAGGGGAAACCTCCCCTCATCACGCCGTTGACCGGATAGGCAGGCGTGGTCCCGGGGACGTAGTGGAGCGCGACCTCTTTCTCCATGTTGTCCCAGAAGAACCTTCCCTGGAACCGGGAGGAGTCCGGGAAGCTCGGCTCCCATTCGTCGAAGTCTGCCTCCGAGAGGTGGTAGGCGTCCAGCTTTCCCGGTCCGTAGCCGGAGAACATCGTTATCCACGCAGGTATCGTGACCGCGGGGACCGTGCTGGGAAGCCTGGTGTAGAACGCCTCATCCATCAGTCTCTCCCATCCCGGGACCTCCCGCTCCTCTATCGCTCTCTCCAGGTATTCGGGCGCGACGCCGTCGACCCCCAGCACGATCAGTTCGGTCATCTCTCCTCCCCGTAATACTCCAGCACGTACTTCCCGACGTCCTCCGGGTCGTCGATCTCGCGGTCCACGTTCTTCGTCATCAGGACCGCGTCCTCGTGGTGGTCGCCCTTCAGCTTTCCGGCAGGGCTCTCCTCGGGCAGCGTCTGGACCCGTCCCTCGCCGAACTCGGCGAAACCGTGGTCGCTGAGCACGATAAGCGGCTCGTCGGAGTCGAAGTCGTAGTACTCCAGCAGGTCGCCGAGGACATCGTCCATCTTCCTGTACCAGTCCAGTATCAGGTCCTGGTCGTCCCAGTAGAAGTGGGAGACCTTGTCCAGCTGCATTAACACCACCGCGAAGAAGTCGGGATCGGTTTCGAGTACTTCGATGCTTTTCTCCCTCAGCTTCTCCATGTCCTCGTCAAGCTCGTCGAGGTCCGAGGTGACGCCGTAGCCCACCGGTTCGTACTCCACGTTGTGGTTGAGCTGCGGGTAGACCGCGGGGACCTGGAGCACCTTCTGGTCCACCTCCGAGTCGTCGATCCGCTCCCAGACGAACTCCGCGTCGATGTCCTCACGTTTCTGGAGCTCGTCGTCCACTATGAAGTCGGTGTGGCCGTGCTCCTCCTGCGAGAGCCCGGTGAAGATGGAGGTCCAGACCGGGGCGCTCTTCGGCTTCTCGTCCACCGTGAGCGTCTTGGTCTCGCACTCCTCCATCAGCCGGTCGAAGTTGGGGAGCTGGTCCCTGTGCGGCTCTATCACGTCCCATGTCGCGGCGTCCACGCCTATTACCATCATCCGCGGATCACTGCTGTTCCTCGAGCTCCTGGAGCTTCTCGTAGACCCTTTTCTCCTTGTCGCTCAGAACTATGTCCGAGTTCTTCTGCGTCCTCTGCCCGGTGTCGACTATAGACTCGTCCACGTCCAGCCCTATCTTCTCGAACGTTTCAAAGGCTTCTCCGGACAGCAGGGATTCGTAGCTTATTATTATGGCGTCGTCGACGTTCTCGTAAGCCGCTATCATCGCGTTATTGTTCTCGGCCCACGGGACCGGGAACTGGGAGATCCCTCTGCGCAGCATGCTGGACTTTACGTCCCTCGGGTTCCTGTAGATCAGGACCAGCTTCATCTCCTCGGCGAGATGCCTGTAGAAGAAGAACGCGGGCGCACGGACTATCTTCAGGCCAGCCCAGTCGTCTCTCTCGTTCAGCCGGTCGATGACCTTGTTCATCTCCTCCGTGTTCTCCTGAGTCATCGCTTCATCCATCAGCTTCTTGGAGACCTTTTTTCCGCGTTCCAGCTCGAAGTATCCCTCTCTGTTGTACTGGTCTCCCTCGAAGTCGCTGGGGAAGTCCACCCCGGCGCTCTGGACCAGCTGGCAGGCCAGCGAGGTCCCGCTCCTCGGATGTCCGACTACGAAAACCGTCTGGTCGACAACTTTCGGCTTGACGTCTGTCATGGATATGAAAGGTCGGATGAAGCTATTTAACCTTTCGAAGGACCGGAAACACCCAGAAAACAGTTATCTACTTAAGAATCACAACACGCTGCTTCTGCATGACTGTCCTCCTGACCTCGGACCTCCACTTCGAGGAGGAAGACGAACAGTTCCGTGAAAGGACTCTGGAGGAACTACTGGAACTGGGAGACGCCGGGTACGCCTGGGTCCCGGGAGACGTCGGGGAGCAGGAGGACTGGGACCGGCTGGAGGATGCCTTTTCCGGGCTCGAGCTGAGGTACAGCCCGGGAAACATGGATTCGCTTGACGGTGAGGGCTACTACGCCGACCGGGAGACCACGACCGTGGGGCCGGAGGAGGACCCCAAGCTCGGCGGCTCCGGGGTGAAGACCGGCGACGTGACGGATTTCGTGAAAAACGTCGAGCTTTTCGAGGAAGAGGTCTCAGGGAACGGCTACAAAGTCCTTTTCAGCCACAACCCCAGGCACGTCGGGATCGACCCGTGGGAGCAGGAGTTCATCCCGGACGGGGAAAACGACAGGGGAAGAAGGACCGCGGACCACGGATTCTACGACATAATCGTGACCGCGCACTACCACACCGGCGACGCATACGTCAACGAGAACGGCGCGCTGGTGGTCCAGAGCCCCTCCGCGCAGGAAAACTACCGGGAGGACGCGCCGGAGAGGACCGCCCAGCTTCTGGAGATGGAAGGAGAAGATGTCACGGTCCGTGAAAGGGACCTTGAGGACGGCGAGATCTTCTACGAGAAGTCGTTCAGGTACGACGGCGACGGATTCAGAGAACTCTGAGTCGGGGATTCAAATATGTCGCAGCCGGATTCTGGAACATGAAGCACGCGGACCTGCACACACATTCCACCCACTCCGACGGGACCGACACCGTGGAGAAAGTGGTCGAGACCGCCCGTGAACGTGGAATCGACTGCGTCGCGGTGACGGACCACGACACGCTGCACAGGGAGAACGATGAAAGAGTGAAGGAAGCCGGAGACGTGGAACTGATCAACGCCGCCGAGATAAAGTGCGAGATCGAGGGGGAGAAGATAGAGATACTCAGCTACTTCCTCGAAACGTCCGACCCCGAGCTCCAGGACCTGGTCGAGAAGATAGACCGGCTGAGAAGAGACAGGATGGAGGAGATGGTCCGGAAACTGAACGACGAGATCGAGTCGGAGGTCCTGATAGGCGACGTGGAGGAGAAGGCAGAAGGACCGCTGGCCCGCCCCCACCTAGCCCGCGTCCTCGTGGATAAAGGGGAGGCCGGGTCGGTCAGCGAGGCATTCGAGAAGTACATCGCGGAGGACAGGCCCGCCTACGTCCCGACGAAGAAGCTGAAGGCAGGGGAGGTAATCGAGACCGTACATGAAAACGGCGGCGCGACCTCCCTGGCCCATCCCGGCAGGAGCCTGACGCGGGAAAACGCGGACAGGCTGGTCGGAAAGCTGGCGGAGACGGGGCTGGACGGCATCGAGGTCCGGTACAGCTACGGCGCTCTGGACCGGGACCACGAGATCGAGATAAACTTCCGCGAGGAGAAGGCAGGCGAACTCGCGGATGGGCACGACCTCATCAGGACCGGTGGCTCTGATTCACACGGCACGGAGAGCGAGAAGGACTACGTAGGGAACGTGGAGCTGCCGTACAGCCAGGTCGAGAAGATGAAGGAGAGGGCCCGCTCACGCGGGTCGGAACTCTGATTCAGAGGTAGCCGAGGTCTCTCAGCCGTTCTTTGGTCTCTTCCTCTTCCTCGGTCGTCATGCCGGTGTGCCGGTCCCTTTCCTCCAGCAGACCGTTCTCCTCCAGGTAGTCGACGATCTTCTGCGCCGATTCCTCGGGAGATTCCTCCGCGGTGTTGACGTGGACCTCCGGGTCCTCGGGCTCCTCGTACGGATGGTTCACTCCGGTGAAGTTCTCTATCTTCCCTTCCTCTGCCTTCTCGTAAAGCCCCTTCGGGTCCCTTTCCTTGCAGACCTCGACAGGGCACTCGACGTATATCTCGACGAACTCTCCCTCGTTCTCGATCTCCTCCCGGGCATTTTCCCGTGCCTCCCTGAAAGGTGAGATCGCGGCGACTATCGTCGGGACCTCATGGCGGTTCAGCAGCCCTGCGATGACAGATATCCTGCGGTTGTTCACGGCGCGTTCCTCCTCTGTGAAGCCGAGGTCTGGGTGCAGCTTCTTCCTCAGGTTGTCACCGTCCAGGTTGTGGACGTCCCTGCCGCGGGACCTGAGCTCCTCTTCCACCAGTTTGGCGACCGTGGACTTCCCTGATGAGGGGAGGCCGGTGAACCAGAGCGTGAACCCCATCTCTACTTCACCAGCGGCTGGTCGAAGCTCTGTACGGTTTTGGCGACTTCCGGTCTCATCATCTCCTCGGGCGGAGTTTCTCCGTCGCTGAGCATGTTCCGTATCTTCGTGCCTGACGGCGTGACGTGGTGCTCGTCGCCGTGCGGGCAGGTCTTCTCGGAGACCGTGTCGTGGCATTTCTCGCAGTAGAACGCGTAGTCGTAGAACATCGGCTCGATACCGACCTCTCCGACCTCGTCGAATATCTTCTGCGCGTCGTACTCACCGTAGTAATCTCCTACTCCGGCGTGGTCCCTTCCCACGATGAAATGGGTGCAGCCGTGGTTCTTCCTGACTATCGCGTCGAATACCGCCTCCCTCGGGCCCATGTACCGCATCTTCGCCGTGAAGATGCTCATCGCGGAGTGGTCAGGGTAGTACTCCTGCAGAAGGCTCTGGTACGCCTCCAGGATGACCTCGTCCCTGTAGTCGCCGGACTTCTTGGCGCCTATCTTGGGATGGACCAGGACCGCGTCGACGTGCTCCATCGCCGACTTCTGGAGGTACTCGTGGCCGCGGTGCGGGGCGTTCCGGGTCTGGAAGCCGACGACGGTCTCCCAGCCCTTCTCCTTGAACAGGACCCGGGTGTCCTTCGGCTTCAGGTTGTACTCCTGGAACTCCTTGAAACCGTCCTGCAGCATCCTGATGTCGCCTCCGACCAGGTACTCGTCCTTCTCCATGTACATCTGGACGCCGGGATGGTCGGTGTCAGCGGTGGTGTAGAGCTTCTCAGCGACCTCCTCCCTGTCGTAGGTGTATATCTCGTCGACATCCATCACGGCCAGCTTCTCGCCCTCATGCTCCAGCACTATCCTGTCCTCCGACTCGATCCTGTCCTTCTGACTCTCGTCTATGTCGAGGACCACAGGAACGGTCCACACCGCCCCGTCCTCAAGCGTCATGTCCTCGACGACCTTCAGGAAGTTGTTCTGGTCCATGAAACCTGTGAGCGGCGAGTAACGTCCGTCCGCTATGTTCTGCAGGTCCTTGACAGTGTCCTTTCCGATTTCGATGCTTTCCATATCTTCGGCCTCTTCCATGAGGCGCTCCTTTTGTTCGCCGTCGACCTTCCGGTCCACGAGCTTTCCTCCATGCGGTGGAATCATTGTACGTAACCTCTTGCGTCTAGTATCTCCCAGAGTTTTTCGTGGTACATGAACAGGAAGAACTTCTCGATCATCAGGACCGCGGCGAGACTTCCCGCGACCTTCATGCTGCCCGTCAGCAGGTAAGAGACGATCAGGGTCGATGCCGAGGCGTGCAGCCTCCAGCTCAGGCTCTTACCCGCTTTCTCTCTCAGACCCATGGGATCACTCCATGTAGCCGAGTTCTCTCAGCTTGTTCGCGATTTCCTT
>JBDGSJ010000004.1:0-60379 GCA_042217585.1 Candidatus Nanohaloarchaea archaeon
TCCCGACTCGACAGTCTCGACCCCCTCGACAAGCTCTTCCTCCCTCATATCCCTGTTCTCCAGGGAGTTGGAGCATACGAGGAACTTTATACCTTCCCCGAGGTAGTCCCTGATGTATCCAGCGGCTTCGGAGTTTTCCCTCGCCATCCGAACCGCATCGGCGTTCAGGACCACCCTGATGTCGTCGATTTCGGTCCTGCTGTCGGCGCGGAAGTTCTTCAGGTTTCCGAGTAGTTCGCTCTGTTTCGAGCCTTCGGAGGAGTTCAGGTGGAAGACCGTCTTCATCTCCATCACGGCTTGATGTATCCGAATCCCTCGTCCTGTAGCTCTCCGAGCTCTGCGACTCCGGAGCCGACGACCTCCACCCCCTCGATGAGGTCCTCCTCTTCCATATCCGTGCTCTCGATGGAGTTGGCACAGGCCTTGAAGACTATGTCCTTCTCTTCTATCAGTTCGGTGATCATCTCCTCGAACTGGCCGCCCTCCCTTGCGAGTGTTACGGCCGAGGTGTTGGTCACCGCGTGTATCTCGGCTTCACCTTTCTCCTCCCGGAGGTTCTCTATGTTCCTCAGTGCCTTCCTGACCTCGTCGGCTCTTATCTCTGAGAGATGGAATGCTACTTTCATACAGAGGGATTTCGGTTTAGGCGAAGTTAAATCTACCGACTGGGGAACCAATTTTAACATGAGTTACGGATTAATAACCATGGAACCCCTGAGCGTGTTACTGAGTCTGGCCCTCGCGGGAGCAGGACTGGCGGCGGGAGTGCTCTCCCTCAAGTTCCTGGAGAAGATAAGGACCAGGCCCAGGAAGGCGATGGCCTCTTTCCAGCTGAACCCGGAGGAAAGCGTCAGAGAGTTCCGCTGGATACTTTACGGACTGGCGCTTGAAACCTCTGCGTTCCTGATCTACGGCTACGGAGCCTTCACGGGCAGAAAAATCCTTCTGGATGTGGGACGGTTCCTTTCCCTCGTATACGCCGGTATAGGGACCGGTGTCGCCTACAGGTGGTGGAGGAGGTTCTTCAGGTGATGAACCCGGATACATTCTTCGGCTTTATCGGCGCGGTCCTGTTCGCAGGTATGACTTACTACGCCTACAGGACTCTCCAGAACTTCAGGGAGCACAGAGAGGTCTCGATGGCGGAGTTCCTTATCGACGAAAGAGGTATAGACTCGTTCGTGGTCCTGGCGTTTTCATCCCTGCTGTACGCGTTCTCGATGGTCGCCGTGGCTCTGGAGCTGGTCTATCCCAACTACTACCTGAAGGTCCTGACCCGGGGGATGCTCCTGGGCGTGGCCGCAGGGATGACATACTTCTTCCGGAATATCTACCTGGTGACCGAGGCACCGGGCAGGGGAGAATGAAGTTTTATAGCTGGAAGACGGTTGGTTGGATGTGAGATATCTAAGTTTGATGGCCGCCGCGGTGGCGCTCTCCTTTCTGGCGGCTCCGGCAGCTTCGCAGGTGGACGGCGAGGAACTGGTCAGGAGTCCGGAACCCGATTTCCTCCAGGGTATAGGACCTCACGGCCACAGGAACGACAGCATACGCGCCGCGGTCGTCACGGCTCTCGGTGTCTCGGCCGTCATATACAGGGGGCTTCTGGTCTCCGATACCCACAAGGAAAAGGAGGAGAGTTCCTAGACCAGTGCGTCCTTTGAGAAGTAGACACCCCTGATAACCGCGTAGAAGAAGTACAGCAGTATCAGGTATATCGCACCCTTGTACCCGAGCTTCCGGTCCGAGACGAAGAGGAGGTAGGTGAGAAGGAGTCCCGCTGTCACCGTCTCCATCGGGAGGTCCCAGAGGACGAGCGGACGTGGCACCCAGTAAGTCGAGAGCAGGCTTCCCAGACCTATCGCGAGGAGCGGGTTCGTTATGTTGCTCCCGATCAGGGTTCCGAGCGATATTCCCGCAGCCTTCTTTCTTATGCCCTGTATAGCCGTGAAGAGTTCGGGGAACGCTGATACCAAACCGACCGTCATCACCCCGATGAGTGAACCTCCCAGTCCGGTCGCCTGGACCACCGTCTCCGTCGCCTCAAGTATGATGTGGGCGCTTACGACCACGGCCAGTATACCGCCTGTGCCGATCAGTATATCCTTCCTTATGTTGTCGCTGGGTTCGACGTCCTGGTTCAGCCTCCTGTCGCGGGTCCGGTAAAGGTAGTACATGTAGGCGATGAAGCTCCCTACCAGCACTGCGCCGTCTACCCTTGAGAGTATGCCGTCCCATGCCAGGACCAGCGTCATCAGCGTGGTCCCCATCATCGGGAAGTAGTCCTTTTTCAGGAAGGATTCGCTGAACTGGAAGTGGTTCTTGTCGCCGAAGAACGAGAAGGAGAAGACCACCAGCCCGAGCACAAGGGTCTGCTGTACCACGTCCGAGCCTATGTTCCCGCCGAGGACCGTCGCCGAGATTATCTTGCATGTGGCGGCTCCCGGTACGTAGAACTGCTGTATACATCCCGGGTTCGAGAGTATCTTGAAGGAGCCGACTACGTGAAGCACGAACTCCGGCAGGCTGGTCCCTATAGAAACGACCGACATAGCTATCAGGACGTCCGGGATGCTGTAATAGGCCGCTATCCTCTCCATCTTTTCCACTACTTTCTCGGCCCCGAACACCAGGACCGGAAGAGCAGGTATCCCTATCAGGACCTGGAAGGTCAGGGGGATATCGGCCATGAAACTTCAACCGCCTCCCAGCCCTATTACCCTTATGTGCCCGGCTTGATCGACCGGAGAACCGTGTCCAGCTTCTCGCCGACCTCCTCCGCTATCTCGTCAAGTTCCGGATTGTCGACGACCGAAAGCATCTCCTCGGGGTCCACAGCCTCCACAACGGTTTCATCGCCGTCCCTGTAAACTATCACGTTGCAAGGCAGTAGCGCTCCGATACCTATCTCCTCCTCGAGAGCGGTGTGGGCCAGCGGCGGATTACACGCTCCCAGGATCCGGTACTCCCTGAACTCTTCGTCCAGCTTCTCCCTGAACTTTTCATCGATCTGGATGTCGCACAGCACGCCGAAGCCCTCATCCTTCAGGGCCTCTTCGGTCGCCTCCTCTACATCCTTTACAGGGGCAGAAAACCTTCTCTCAGTAGTATAGCTCATGTAAAGCAACTGTGCAGAACGAGAATAAAAAGACCGGTCCGGAAAACTTTGACTAAAGACCGTTCTGCTGCCATGTATCCGCCGCCAATGTCCTCACGGAGGTGTCCCTCTCAACGACCTCTAGCCCGAGACGGTCCCCGAACTCGTGGACCGCCTCCTCCAGCTTGTCGTCGAGGTCCGCGTTGGTGTTGCTGTACGTGGTGAAGTAGCTGAGCTCTCCGCTGTCCGTTATCCCTGTCAGGACCCTTCCGACGACCTCGCCGTCCTCGTCCTCGGCGTAAAGGACCTGCTTGTTCGCGTCCACGGCGTTCGCCACCGCGGCCCATCCGTTGAACTTCCCTATCGCGAAGCACGAGTCCGTGAAGTAGTTGCCCATGGAGACGGACTCGACCGGGTCCGCGACCCTGACGTGGAGTTCCTCCGGCTTGCTCTCCTGCTCCGCGACCAGAGACCTGAACTCGGAGAGGTCGTTCCTGAAGATGTCGTTGTGGAGTCTCCGCGCCCGGCTGTCGGAAGGGGTCTCCAGCTCCTCCGCCAGCCTCCTGAAGTCCTCGAAGGAGTCCGGGTCGTGGTCCTCCTCCAGTATCTCGTCGAGCTCCTCCAGCTTGTGCTCCATCTCCTCCAGCTTCTTGCTCTTCTTCCTTTCATACCTGCGGTCCATGTCCTCCATGTTTTTCTCCGTGGAGAACGACGTCAGCTCTTCAAGGGTTATGCGGAACTCCTCCTCGGCTTCCTCGATCCATTCCCTGTTCTCCTCGAGCTCAGTGTAGACGTCCTCGCCGTGTTCAAGTATGTGGGCCGCGGATTCCTGGTTCTTGTCGTACTCCTTGTGCGCCTTCAGGACCATTATCTCGTCCCAGTCGAGGTCGTCCCTCCATTCGCCGGTGACCTCCTCATGGTACTCGCGGGCCCTCATCTTCCCGAGGTTCTCCACCGCCTCCACGGTGTACTCCCTCTTCTTGGTCTCTATCTCGTCCCGGAACTTCTTCCCCAGATCGTCCATCCGGACCTCTCTTTCCCTCCCGGCGTGCTGTCTCTCACCCTCCCACTTCTTCAGCAGGGACTCGGTGTCGAACTCCAGGTCTATCCCCGCACCGGTCGCCAGTCTCTCAAGTTCACGGACCTCGTCCGAGTGCCTGCGGTAGAGCTCCTCCAGCACCTCGCGGTAGGGCGAGTCTTCCTCGAAGAAATCATCTGACTCGATGAAACCGTCCTCCAGCCTCTGGCGGACCTGTTCAAGCATCTTTTCAAGACCGCCCGAGTCTTCGCCCGTCATCAGGGCCTCCAGGGCCTCCGCCTCGTCCTCGAGGAACTCGGAGTACTTCCTGTGCTTCCCCATGTTGAACAGGTCCCTGCCGGGCTTGTGGTTCTCCTTCCCTGTCTCCAGGTTCTCCACGAGCTGTTCCCTGGCCTGCTCCGAGATCTCCTGGAAGACCTCTCCGAACTCCTGGACGTCCTCCTTCTTGACCGTCTCCATCTCCTCACCGGCCGCGAGCAGTGTCTGGGCGAAGTACTCGTCATCTATGCCGGAGAAGCCGTGGACGTACTCTATCTCGTCGGAGAGCTCCCTGACGGAGCTTTCGCCCAGCATCTCCTGGAGCTCCTTCTCCTTTCTCTCGATCTCCTCGATCCCCGAGACCGATTCCACATCTATGTTGAACAGCCTCGACGCCTCCAGCGAGTCGCTGAGGGATTCGAGCTCGTCCTTGAAGCCCTCCCAGTCATCCCCGGTGTAATCGGCGAACTCGTCCTCTTCAGGGGTCACGACGAACATGTTTTCACGGTACTGGCCCACTTCTACCTCGTCCGCCGCGACTATACCGCCGAAGCTCTTCTCGTCCAGGACCCCGTCGGAACGTACCGATTCTCCCACGAACATCGGCCGGTGGGTCCTCCTGAACACCACGTCTTCCGCCTCTACGGTTCCGGTGACGAGGTCTATATCCGACTCATCGAAGGCGATCCGGCCGGCCCTTATATCCCCGTCGATGACTCCTATACCAGCGCCCGAGAAAGCGTTGTAGGCCGCGTCGAACGTCCCGCTCATCTCGCCCGCCGTGGAGTCCTGCATCACAGTCTTCGCATCTACCTCTCCGCTGAAGCTGGAGACATCCGACTGGTCGAAGGCGGTGGTCCCCGCGTGGATATCGCCCTCAAAGACGTCTATCTCGGACCACTTGAAGGCGGTCGCAGCAGAGACCTCTCCGCGGACCTCACCTATCTCGGTGTGCTGGAAGGCTATACCGTCGACGTCAACATCCCCCTCGACCTCGCCGATCTCGGACTCCCAGGTAAGCGGTAGGTTGGAACGGACATCGCCCAGTTTCTCCAGTTCCACGTCATCAAGAACGAAATCCTGCCACGTGTTCCTCCGGCCGACGTCGCCGGTATCGATCTCCCGTATCTCATCTACCTGGACGTTCTCCAGACGCCCCGTGAGAAGATCTATCTCCCCTATCCGGGAGTCCTTCGCCGCCCAGTCCGCCCAGATAGTGCCGACGGACCTGACATCATCGTTCTCCAGCGCCCACCGGGAATCCCCGTGAGAAACTACCTCATCCAGGCGGTCCACATCCCATACGCGGTCCTCCTTTTCGCCGACCTGGACCTCGGGACCGGAGCGGATCGACATGTAAGAAGAATCGGAGAAAAGAGTTATAAATTTGTCTCCAATTAGTGACAACATATGAGGGAGTTCGCCCTGGAGGTCGAGGAGGACGTGACAGGACCCCTCGACCTCGACCTCGAGAACAGGAACATAGCTCCAGGAGATACTGCCAGTTACGACGATATACCGGACCTCGAGAAACAGGAGGGCGAAGTCGACCTTAGACCGGAGGAGCTGGAGCAGTCAGAGATAGATTACCCGTCGGAGGCGGAGTACCGAGAGCTGGAGCCGGAAGCCGAGAGAGGATACCTCAGGAAGGCGACCCTCGCCACAGGCGTCTCCGGAGCCGGTCTGCTCGGAGCCTTCAAGATGATGGGTCCCTCCGAGCTGAAGAGCACGGGTATCGATATAGTCTCCACGTACAGTCTTGACAAGGCGGCACACTTCGGAGCCTTCGCCACGGGGACCTGGGCGACCTTCCAGTTCTCGGAGAAGTTCCCTGAATACGCCGAGAAGTCAGGCAACACCATGATACAGCGCCTGGGAGAGTTCGTCGACGACCTCGGTTACCTTGAGACAGCGGGGACCGCGCTTGCGATGACGACCGCGGCGGGCCTGGCAAAGGAGTCGGTCGGCGTCTTCAGCGCGAAGGACCTCGCCGCGAACTACGCCGGCATGACCTACATGATGCTGGACCAGTACGGCGAGGGAGGGGCGATAGCCGGGGCGAAGAAGATGGCGTCGGATTACAGGGCCAGCAGGGAGATATCGAACGGTGAAGTCGACAGGATACTCGAGACCGAGGAATACGACCTGATGGGAGAGACACTCGTGGGCAAGGACCTGTACGATCAGGAGGCCTGATGACCGGAGTAGACCTCCGCCTCAGTGAACTCGACGACCTGCCCGGGCCGGACCTCAACCGCTCCCGCGGAGTCCTCAGCCAGATCCGGGTCCGAGTAACCGACCGAGAACTCCGTCATGGACCGATCCATGCCCTCGACGTCCACCATCTCCATCTCGTACCTCCCGGGCTCCATCATCTCCCCGTTGACCTCGAAAGGTTCATCGGAGTAGAACTCCTCGCTGAGGACCTCGGCCTCCAGAAGACCCTCCGATGACAGGTACTCCACCACCTGGCTGACAGTTCCGGCTTCACCCTCCAGTGCGTCCTCCTCCACCCGGTAAAGGAGCCGCTGATGGATCCCTCTCTCGCTCTCGTCGGAATCGTAACTCGCGAACACCAGCCCTCCTCTCTCGCTTGTGGACTCCAGGCCGTCCTCTTCCCTCAGCAAGCTGTAAAGCGAATCGAGGTAATCCTCCCCCTGATCGACATCGACCTCGAGCACCTCTCCCGCCGCGGGCAGGACCGAACCCGGGTCGGTTCCCGGCTCCGGAAGTTCGGTCTCGACGACGGGCCCAGGTTCCGGGAGCTCGTTCCCGTCCCCGAGTTCCGGCTCCGGGAGCGCGCGGGACCGCTGCTCCCGCACGGAATCTCCGCGGACCGCATCACTCTCACCCAGGTCTTCCCGGACCTGCTCCTCGTCCACGTATACCTCGTGTCTCTCCGTGTAACTGTTCCTGACTCCGGGTCCTGCCGGAGTATCGGGGACGGATACTTCTTCTACTGAGAGATGTTCCTGCCGGGGCTCTGGCTCCGGGACCGCGGGCGGCTCCGGGATCTCGAACTCCTCCACACCCGGGGCGGGCATCCTTCTCAGCGCGAAGATCGCCGGCGACTGCTCCACCGCCGGGTCCTCCTCCGGGACCTCCATCTCCTCCAGCCTGTCCCACGCCGTGAAACGTTCAACGGGGTAGCGGTCCTCCGCGGAGCTTATCCTGTGGCTCCGGGACTCCTCGTCCTCGTCAAAGGTCAGGACCTTTTTCTCCTCCCCGTCCTCCCTGAAGACCTCCTTTTTCGCGGTCAGCGTTGTCCTTATGACCTCGACGTCGATGGAGCCGTCCTCCAGCAGCTCGGATTCTATCTCCAGCTTCTCCTGCTCCTCTTCCTCCTGTTCAAGTTTTTCCCTCTTCTTCCCCTCCTCCCTCTGTTCCAGTAACTGCTCTGCCACCGGTGTCCAAGTTTCAGTTCAGGTCGGGATAAAAAACAGGCATTTTCACCGCGGACTGACAAGGTTCAGTTGAAACGAAGAGTCCTAAAATCACCGGACCTCTGTGCCCGGCGTCCCCCCGCCGAGGAACGACTCGAGGTCCTCTGGACCGAATATATAGGCTTCAGAGCCGACCTCCGACAGCCTCCTGACCTTGTTCTCTATGCCTCCTGTGACGTCCTTCGCGTCCTTCTCCATCACGTGTATGTCGGTCCCAGTATCTATCACGGGAACCGGTTCGCCGTCCTCGTCGAGCACCCCGCCTTCAGGTATGCACATGCCGACGTGGTCATCGCCGAGGGCTTCCGCGACCTCCAGGACTATCCTGTCGCCGGAGAGGACCGAGACCCCTTTCTCGGTGTCTATGACCCCGTCTCCGTGGATTACAGGGACCACGCCGTTATCCACCATCGCCTCTAAATGGGAGGTCATCATTTCGAGCCCGTCCGAGAAGCAGGCGCATGAGGACGGATGGACCGGCGCGGCGAGGACATCCCGGTCCTGGAGTACAGACACGAGCCTCGTGTTCAGCTCCTTGACTGCCCGGTGGACACTGTAGAGGCCCTCGAGGTTTCCACCGGAGAGACCCGTCTCGGCGGCCTGCGGATGTCCGAAGCTTCCGGCGCCGTGGACCAGCACCAGCCCGTCGTTTTCACGGGATACGGCTTCGGCGACCGTCTCGAGGCTGTCCCTGTCGATGGAGTTCCTTCCGTCTTTCTCGGTCAGGACGCTTCCGCCTATCTTCACGACCGTCATAGCCATTCGTCCCTCAGCAGGCCGTACAGCAGGACGTCCTCGTATCCGCCCCCGGTGTAGACCTGTGACCTCAGGTCCGCCTCCTTCTGGAAGCCGTGCCTCTCCCAGAGTTTTCTCGAGGGCTTGTTCGACTTCATCACCTTAGCGATCAGCTTGTGGTACCTGAGCTCGGAGAAGGCGTGGTCTATAACGAGCTCCGTCGCCTCCGTACCGAGCCCCTCTCCCTGGCTCTCAGGCTCGATCCAGAGGCCGAGGACCCCGACGCCTTCCTCCTCGTGGGGCTCCACCGAGATCATTCCACGGCTCTCCCCGTCCCTGCATACGAGGAGGTGCATCCCCTCATCCGAGGAGACCACTTCCTCGAGGAAACCTCTCTCCTGTTCGAGGTTGACAGGTCTGCGGTGTGCGACGTAGGTCCTTATCTCCTGCCTGTTTATGTTGTCGCGGAGGAACTCCAGGTCCTCTTCCTCAACCGTCCTGAGTTCCACGTCCTCTCCTTCGAGAAAAACTGCTCCGGGCACGCTATCACAGGTTTACTGTCTTCTCAGCTCTTTTATCTCTTTTCCGCGGACCCGGTCGTTTATACCGCTCAAATCCCAATCTACTGGCATGAAAGGAGAAGAGGTCAAGCTTTCCTCTGTCCACACCGCCCTCGAGGGAGACTCCAGGGAACTGATAAAGGACGCGCTGGAGTACTCTGAGGACGAGCTCGCGGAAGTCGAGGCCGGGGCCGGTTTCAGCTTCTCGGACACCTACGACAGGATAGAGATAGTGGAGGAGGGGATAACGAGAGGTGACGAACAGACCGTCGACGGGACCGCGATCGCCACGGTCTACCCGGACGAGGGAGAGACCGTGCTCCTCTGCACCGGAGGTATACCGGACGCCTCCCTCGCCCACGAATCGGTCCACGGCAGGATGTACGACGAGAACGGGGAGTTCGACCTCCCGGACGAAGACGAGGTCAACAGGTCGATGTACACCGAGTTCGTCGCCTACCTGGCGGAGCACCGCGTGAACCCGGAGAAAGGACCTGTCGAGCCCGCGAAGGATAAACCGTTCGGCGAGGGACTGAAGGAGATGACAAGGATGTTCGAAAACATGAGCAAGGGCGGGGTGAAGGCGGGTTCAGTCGGCGAGGGAGAGGTCGAGCGGACCGACCCGGACGTCGACAGGATGAGAGAGGTATGGAACGTGATAGAGGCCTCGACCGCTTCTCTCGCCGCGGTCGTCTACCACGAGGAGAACGACGACTACGACATGGAGGAGCTGATCGACCCGGACCGCGAGACCTACGCCGAGGTCCTCGAATTCGTCTACGACCTCTCCGAGAGAGTGATGGAGGAGGGCGTGCCGGAGAAATACGAGGAACACGTCACCTACGCCTGAACAGGTTTAAATCAACCCGAGGACGGTACTGAAACATGAGCACCGAAGAAGACGGATTCTACCCATCGACCATCGAGACCGAAAGACTGGTCCTCAGGAAGGCATCGACCACGGATTAGCCCGGGGAGGAGGTCCTCGGATTCATGCAGACAGGCGGAGTCGAGGACGCCTTCGAGACCTACCCCTACGAGATACCCGGGACAGAAGAAGAGGCCGAAGAGTTCCTCGAGAAGAGGAAATACGCCAACGAGAAAGGCGAGAACACGACCTACCTGATAGAGAAGGAGGACTCGGAACACCCGTTCCTCGGCGAGGTCGTGGTGAAGGTCCAGGAGGAAGGGGTCGCAGAACTCGGGTTCTGGCTGACATCAGAGCACTGGGGGAAGGGACTGACGCCCGAGGCCGCCGAGGCAGTCATACAGGTCCTTTTCGAGAGAGACTTCCGGAAGATAGAGGTCCAGACCATGGAGAGCAACAGGAAAGCCCAGAAAGCCATCGAAAAGTTCATCGGACCTCTCGGCGGAGAGAAACTCGGCAAGCGGGAGACAACACTCGGAGAAGAAGCCGAGTACACCGACAGCGACAGAGAGATAACCGTGGTGGAGTACGAGCTGGACAGAGAAGACTTCACAGACCCTGCGGAGATGAACGGATGAAGCCCCGACCGGGATTTGAACCCGGGACCTGCCCCTTTCTGTGAACCAGTTCCGTTTGTTGAAAGCCGTTCAGAGAACGGCCTGTTGCGTGTGAACTGAGCGCCGCAGTCTTCCTTCCGGAAGAACTGCTCTGAGCACGCTTTCCTTAGGAAAGGTGCGGCAACCAGTTCGTACAAGGGGGCCGCTCTAGCCAGGCTGAGCCATCGAGGCCTGTCCTGAAGATTGTAACTCAGTTTTATTAAACCAGAACCAGGACCTCTGTTGCCATCGAGAGATGACAAAATAACTTAAGGCTTGGGTCCGTATGGGTTTCCAGAGGTGTCAAAACTTGGCTGATACTACTGCGCGAAACATCGCGTACGACAGGCTCGGCATGTTCGACGACGCCGAGGGAGGAAACGTCTACCGCAGGCTCCAGAGGTCCCTGAAACACGACCTGAGTTCTGTTAAGATGGACCTGGAGTTCGGGGGTCCGCGGTTCGAGGACCTGGACGGGAAGGACGAGTACGAACGTGCGGAGTTCTTCGAGGAGAGGGGACGTGAATCCGCGAGGGATTCCTACCTGTCCGTCCCGAGGGATGGTTTCCTGGAGGAGATGAAGGACCGTATAGATGTCATCCGCGGGAAGAAGGAGCCGAAGAGGAAAAGGCTCGACGACGGGGAGAAGGACGCATTCCCTCTCTCGCCCGGCGGCCTCTACATGGGCGCCGAGATCGCCTCGGACCGGTACAGCACCAGCGGTGACGCGAGCTCCTTCATCGGCGGATTCATCAACGGCAGTATCCAGCACTCCAGTCGGATGGTGGACACCGAGGAAGAATTCGACACTTACGTCCTCCCGGGCAACGACTGGAAGATGATAGGCAGGGACCTCTCCACAGACATCATAGTCGACGGCGACGCCGGGAAGTACGCCGGCTCCGGCCTGGAAAACGACGGCCGGGTCCTTGTCAACGGAAAGGTCGAGAAGCCGGCGGTGGACTCGGACGGGACCGTCTACGCCGTCAGGGTCGAGGAGTTCGATCCCGGCGAGGTCGGCGACGGAGCCGTCTACGAATGGGACGGGGGACGTTTCCGGAAGGACCGGGTCTACGGCAACTTCATCGATGGAGAGATGGACCGCGAGAACTGGAGGAGACTGGACTAGGAAACCGTTTTCAATTTTCTCTCCCCATCTCTTTCCGTGGACTGGGAATACCCGATAACCTCGGACCTCTCCGATGTAGAGGAGAAGGATATCGAAGGCGAGAGGGTCGCGGTCGGTTTCCGGCCCTCGGGAGAGCTTCACGTCGGCAACCTTCTCACTGTAACCTACGCCGCCGTGATAGCCGATGAACTGGACCTGGATCTGGACCTGATGTGCTGTGACACTGACTGGTCCGCGCATATACACGAGAACCACAGGCCGGAGAACAGCCAGGTCATGAAGCTTTTCTTCGAGAGGGACTGTCCCTGCGGCGGTCATGGAAACGTGGCCGAGCACCGGATGGACGAGATCGCGCCGTTCCTCGACGCGCTCGAGGAGGAGCTGGATATAGAGATCGAGAGGAACTACCTTTCGAAGTACCGGGACGGGGAGTACCTCGACGCGCTCAGGGAGATACTGGGGAACATGGAGGAGTTCGACCGTATCTTCGGCGGAGGCTTCAGGCGGAGGTACAGGAGCCCGGTGGTGAACGTCTGCTCCTGCGGGTTCTCACACGCCAAGGGCGCCGCCTACTCGGAGAGGACCGACGAACTGGTGTTCGCCTGCAGGAACGGCGAGTGCGGAGAAGGTTTCGCGGCCTCGGAGCTCTCGGGAGATATAGGCGTGTACTACCTCGTTGACCCGGTCCGTGACCCTTCGAGGGACGTCGCGGTCCACGTGTTCGGCGGGGATTACCGTGACGCGGAGAAGGAGCAGAAGACCCCGAAGATAGCGAAGGTGGCCCGTATAACCGAGCTGGCGACCGGGGAGACACCTGATTACTTCCTGACCCCCATGATAGCTGATGAGGAAGGGAAGCCACTGAGCAAGTCGAAGGGGACCGGTGCGACCGTTTCGGACATCAGGGACCTGGAGGAGAAAGCCGTGGATATGGCGGGGAGCGTCAGGTCGATGCTGGAGGAGGACCGGAGATACGTTTCCGAGGAGGATCTCTAGATCTCGTCGGGGTCCACGTCTTCCGGCGTGTCGCCCCTGTTCTTGAACTTCTTCTCCTCCTTGTCCTTTATCCTGTAGACGTTGGTCGATCTTCCGCATTCAGGGCATTCTATCCACCAGGGTCTCTGCCCGAGTTCGTCTTCTCCCTCGAACTCGTGCTGGCAGTAAGGGCACTTCAGCTCGTAGAAAAAGGTCTCGTTGTCGTAGGAGAACATCTTCACTCTTCCGGTTTTCTCGCCTTCATCGTTCTCCACTTCCCGGTTGGTCGCGTACTCTACCCGGTCAAAATCGATGTCCTTGTCCATACTACCACTTTTTTGTCACGGCCAGTTTTAAGTTTACCATCATTCCTGGAGGAAACCGTAGACCTTCTCCAGGTCTCTCTCCTCAACGTCCACGTCGACAGTCTCCATCCCGTCCCTCTCGTCCAGGCTCTTCTCTATCCCGAGGGAATCCCGGGGTTCGTCGAACTTCAGGTGCTTTATATCCGGGTTGAAACGTTTCAGGAGTTTCAGGTCCCATTCCCGGTCCGTGTTCAGGACCCTCAGATCGTAGCCGTTTATCGTCGCGAGCAACGCTCTGGCGACGTCCTCCCGGCTCTCCAGCCTGGCGTAGACGGGTTCCTGGACAGGTCTTCCCTTCAGGCCCTCGGTCCTCTCATTCTCGATCTCGTAGTATTCGACTCCTGGAACCCTGTCGAAGATCGAAGGATCCTCAGTCTCGACCACCAGGACCTCTCCCTCCCTCTCCACGGATTCAACCCTTTTCTCCAGGTTCTCCTCCAGTATATCGACGGACCCGGCGGGTTTGACCCTGACCTCCATGACTCCAGTTTCCGCTCCAAAGCTTTTATTTCAGTGCCAGGAAAAACCTACCGTATGGGGCTTTTTGATGTAGACAGAGGTGATGATAGCGGTGAGGAAGAGGAGGTCCTGATCAATCCACCGGAGGAAGAAGAGGTCACGGCGGACCAGGGAGATGACAGCGAGGTACAGCTACCCGGCGCCTCCGATGACCCGGGTAACGAAAAGGATGGAGTGACAAAAAAAGATATACACGACCAGAACAAGAGGATAATAGGGCTCCTGAAGGATATAAAGCAGGAACTCCGAGGTGAACCAGAGAATGAACTACTATGACAACGTGAAGGATTCGGTCCGTGAGGAATCGAAAGACGGGTCCAGCGGCGACGGAGACGGTAAAGGCAACTTCGACAGCCTGATGGAAGCCGCGAAGGAAAACGACGTGGAGGAAGAAGAGCCTGAAGACGATACACCGATAGAGGTCCTTGACGAGGGTCTCTCAAGGGAGAGACAGGGAGAAACGAGCCGGGCCAACGAGAGAGATAGCGGGGCCGGACAGCCAAGAAGCCAGCAGAGATCTGGAGAGAAAAAACCTGGCCGGGAGAGAGAAAGAGAGATCTCGCAGGATGGAGGCGGGAATAGATCCCGGAGTCCCCGGGAGGCGGAGAACTCCAATCAGTACGACAGGCCGAAGAAGCGGGAAGAAAAATCCTCCGAGACAGGCGACGGTGAGATAGCGGATAAACTGGACCGGATAATCGAGCAGAATGAAAGGATGATAGAGATACTGGAGAGTTTCGGTAGCTAGACTATCTCTACCTCTATCTTCTTCCGCCCCGTTTCCTCGTCAATGTCCTTCTCTTCCACCAGAGTGGCTTCGATCTCGAGCTTCCTGTATCCGTCCTCGTCCTCGAAGTCCATCTCGAGGTTGTTCTCCGTGTTCGGGGCTATCCTCACCTCTTCCCTTCCCTTGAAGCTGAGTCCGACCTCGCCCTCGCGGACCTTTTCCGCGAAGTTCTCGAAGAAGTTTGCCATCTCCTCGTTTGAGAACTCAAACTCAAGATCGAGTTCCTCGGTTGACATATTAACAGTATAAAGAATAAAAAGTTATATTAGTACCCTCTCCGGGCACTTCACTCTTCCTCAGGCTCTTCCCCGGTTTCCTGCATCAGTCTCTCCGCCAGGTAGTTGTCCACTCCTTCGAGTTCATGGACTGACTCCACGGCGAAGAGGAAACCGACGTTCACCATCAGCACTCCGAGGTATGCGGGTGCGGCCTGTCGGGTTGAGAACTGTGAGATAACTGTGAATACCATTATAGTTCCCAGCACCGTCAGGAAGAACGCGATCCCGATCTCGGAACCTACAGACAGTTTCGGTAGACCGAAAACGTCCTTCGGCTGGTCCTCGTAATCAGGTATAATACCCATGTTAGACACCTCTTGGTAAAGAAAGGTGTCCTCTTATTTATAACATCTTTCCTCATAGGTCCTCTACGCTGAAATCCTGCTTGTCCGGTGTAAACGCAGAGGGCAGATGGATATGGTACACACCTTCCTTCTTCTCGATGACGAGCGGGACCTCCTTCAGCAACCTTGAGACGTTGATATTGTAAACACCCTCGCTTTCGACGCTTATGGAGTCGAGGTCGAACTCTATCTTTATACCCTGTCTCTCCTCCTCGCCCTCGAACATCATCTCCTCGATGTCCGATTCGACCTGCGCCTTCTCCTCCTGGAGTTCCTCCTTCGACTTCTCCTCGCCTTTCTCATACATGAAGAGCGATGAACCGCATTCACATCCATCGATAAGCTCTTCTGAGTCGTCCTCGTAGGTCCTACCACAGTTCATGCATCTGTGAGGCATCTCATTCCTCCTCCAAGGTAGCAAGGAAAGAAACCGTGTCCCTCTCTTCCCTGATTTTCTCCATCACGCGGGAGTTACCGACTATCGTTATACCTCTGCGGTGCTCCTCGTTCAGCACCCTCTCGTAGAAGAAATCCCTCACCCTGTCGAGACGGGAACTTCCCGAATCAAGTCCCAGGAACTCTATACCAGGGAAGTCGTCATCTATCTCGTCCATGGACTTCCTTATCAGCTGTCGTTTCTCCTCAGGCGTCCATCCCTCTTCAAGAACCAGTACAGCGTTCTCCCTGACACGGTCGAGGACCATATCCAGCTTGTCCTCGAACCCCTCCTCGGAGAGACGGTCCTTGGAGAAAAACTCTATAGTCACACCGTCCTCGCTCATCAACCTAACCTTTCGACTATTTCCTCATAAAGTTTGTCTACGTTATCCCCTTCCTTCGCTGAAATCTCTATCACTGGATGCTGAGGGAAAGCATCCCGGACCCTCGCAGGATCCGCGTCCTCCAGATCGATCTTGTTCGCAAGAATAAGTATCGGTATGTCCTTTGCCTCCAGGTTCCCGATTATGGTCACGTTCACCTGGGTGTAAGGATCCTCAGTGGCGTCAAATATCACGAGGCAGGCGTCGACATCATCGAGGTACTTTATCGCCTCGACTATACCCTTGGTCGCCTCCTTCGCACGGTCCTTTGCCTCGTCCTCCTCGATCCCGTGTTCGGTGAAGTCCTTGAAATCGACGTTCGTTGAGATGCCGGGCATGTCAAGCAAGTTCATCTCTATAGAACGACCATCCGACTCCAGAGCAACCTTTTCCTTCTTCTCGACAGCCCTGGTCTCGTGGGGGACCTCAGAAACATCGCTCATGTCTTCTCCGGTCAAGTCCTTCGATATCCGGTTCGCAAGAGTGGACTTGCCGGCATTCGGAGGACCGTAGATCCCTATCCCGATGTCATCTTTTCCTGAGCTGCTGAAGAGGTCGGATATCAGCTTCTTGAGCCGGTTAATCACTTTTTGACACCAGACAATAATAAAAAGAGGACTTATCTATAAAAACTATTTCCCTCGATGAGGTTATTATATATCAAGCACAGGTCTAATTACATGAGAACTGAAAAAGGCGTGATACTGGCGGTCTGGAAGAACTCCAACCGGAACCCGAGGTTCCTGGTGCTCAAGAGGAAGAAGAACTGGGAGGGCTGGGAACTTGTCAAGGGCCACCTCGAGGGAGAAGAGGAAGAGACCGCGATGACAGAACTTGAGGAAGAGGCAGGTATCGGAGAAGACCAGGTAGAGGAACTGAAGGACCTTGATAGTACCGTCGAATGGAGCTTTGAGGACGACGGCGAGAAGGTGAAGAGGGAGTACCGCGCCTTCATGGCAAGGGTGGAGGAGGACGCGGTCCCGGACGTCGACGGCAACCCCCACGACGAGCACGAGAAAGCGCTCTTCCTGAGCTACGAGGACGCGAGCGCACTTCTGACCTACGAGGACCAGGACGAGATACTGGAGGAGGTCCGGGAGAGGATCGACTGAAACAGTAATAAGTGACGGAAAAGAACTTCTTGATGTGATAACCTATGCCAGAACCTGAAGAACTCATAGAGCTCTACCAGTTCGAGAGCTGTCCCTACTGCTCGAAGGTCAGGAAAAAGCTCACGCAGATGCAGATCGACTTCATCGCGAGACAGGTGGAGCCGAACGGCAGAAGAGAGGAAGTGAAGGAGTTGACCGGTGAGACACAGGTGCCCGCGTTGAAGGACCCGAACACCGGGAAAGTGATGAACGAGAGCGACGATATAATCGAGTACCTGGAGGAACAGTACGGCTGACTACTCCGGTCTGCGGAAGACGAACCCGGTCACCGTCTGGTTGTTGAACTTGCAGTTTAACTTGTCGTCAGCTCCCAGTTCGCCGTAGGAGAAGAAGCCGACGAACGGCGCGTTGAACGCCCTGCTGAGCCTTCTCTGGTCCTCAACCAGGTTATCCTCGTTGTCGTTCATTATCCTGTACCTCCGGGAGCACTCCGCCACGAAACCGAAAAGGTTCCTCTCCGAACTCATACCGTCGAAGGCCCGGTCCGCCGCACTCAGGACGTCCTCCATGTCAGCGTCCAGCACGTTGAGCTGAGTTCCCTCGTAGAGGGGAGGTCTCGCGAAGACCAGGCCGTGGTCGTCAGTGACGCTCATCGGCACCCTCACCCTCATGTTGCCAGCCTCCAGAACATCCGCCAGAGGACTCATCCTCGAGATGTTCGCGGACTCATGGACCATCTCCGGGTCCTCGCCCTTTAGCCTGTACCATGCGTAGGCGAGGAAGACCCTCACGTCCTTCGACAGCGACCCCATGGTCGCCGGAGAGGTCAGGTCCGACACGTCCACACCGATAGTATCCGCGTACCACTCCGCAGCAGGTTCCCCGTCGATCTCCGCGACCGTCCGGCGGTCCGCCATCTCGGTGATCACCCCGGTCCTCTGGACGTCCCTGTATCCGTTGTCCAGTCCGACGTGTAACTCGAGGTCGGTCTCGATCCTCGCCATCACGATCGAGTCCTCGTGGACCTCGCCGTTCAGGAATGTCCTGACATCGCCGGTCATCCTGTACTCGTCGGCTCCCGCCGCCCCGAAGACGGGTACGTTAGAGCCGACCACGTCACGTATACCTCTCAGCAGGTAGTGCTCGGGTGCGTCCATGTTCTTCAGGTTGAACCCGCAGGTGTACGCCAGAAGCATCTTCTCCCTGTCCGAGGAGAGGAACTCCTCATCGACCAGTTCCTCCGCAGCGCTCCGGCCCGCGTTCTCCGGGTGCTCGAACATACTGTCGCCGCGGGAGGTCCTGAGATCGATCTCATCCGTCTCCACCAGGAGTATGACGGCGTTTCCCTGGCCGTAGGCCGTGCTGGATATCTCCCCGGCGGTCGTGCTTCCCAGCCACTCGCAGTCGGGGATCTCGTCCTCCACGGCGGAGGCAAGGCCCTCAAGCTCGAACTGGACCGAGCAGAACATCAGGCCGAAGTCCGGGTCCTCTACCTCGCCGTTCTCCATCGCTCTCTCCACGAGCTCCTCGCCGGCGCTCTCTCCCTGGAACTCGTCCACCGAGACCGATGCCTGCGACACCCGGGTATATGACATACTATTTGATATTTCGTATTACGGCTTTTAAATCAGAAGGATTCCATATTCTCGGGAGCGCGCGGACCTGGAGCAAGATTTTTTCACTGCGAAATACCATTGTTCGACGTGACATACGACGACGAGGACCGGAACCACGACTCCGTGTACAGCGGGGGACACAGGATAACCAGAAGGGAGGCCCGGGCGTACGCATCGCTGCTAAATGAGGAGATAGGGGAGCTGAGAGAAGAACTCTCGGGCGAGTACGACAGGATACAGGAAGAACTCGAGGACTACCGGGACCGGCGGATGAACTGCTGGACCAGGCGAGACAGGAGCTGGGGGAAGGTAAGGACCTTGACTCCGTGATAACCGAATACGCGCCGAGGCTGGAGAGGCTCAGGCACGAGGCCGAGGAATCGATGAAGATCGACGGCAAGAACGCCGTGGACCGGGTCCAGTCAAAGCTCTACCAGCACCAGCGCTGGCAGGGAATAATAGAGAGCAACGACCGCGGGTCCGTTGACGCGCAGGAGTACAGCATGAGGACCAACACGGTCAGGGAAAAGTTCAGGAGGATGGGGACCGAGCTGGACCGGATGAAGGCGAAGTACCTGGGCCAGCAGGAGTTCGTCGACTACCTCGAGGGACTGAGGAACAGCCTTCCGAGAAAGCTGGACGGAGGCAGGGACAGGAACGTGGAGTGGACCGAAGAACAGCTCCGGGAGGAGTTCGGAGAGGACGCGGAAGAAGCCGTGGAACTGCTCGAGGGAGAGGACGACGTCAACGATGAGACCTTCGACCCCGGACCGTCGCCGATGTCAGCCGGCAGCTGAACACTGAAATACTCCACGGTCCAAAAACTTTTCCATGGGACCCGGAGTGCTGCTGGCGCTCGTGGCCGCTCTTTTCTCCTCGCTGAAAGGGATAGCCAGGAAACACGTCGCCAGGGACTTCACCTCGGTGGAGATAGGGTACATCGGACAGGTCTACGGCTCGGTCCTTCTCTTCCCGTTCGCCGCCTGGAGGTTCACGCGGACCGGGATAGACCTGACAGCAGGAGTCATCGGCGCCGTACTGGTTTCGACCGCGATAATAGTGGCCAGTACCTACCTCTACATCGAGGCGCTCAGGATAACCGACGTCTCCGTCACCGAGCCGATCAGGAACACCTCGCCGATATTCGTCGCACTGATAGAGCCGCTGATCCTCGGGATAGGGTTCAGGACCACTCTTCTGGGAGCAGCGGTCCTCGGCTCCGCAGGCGCGTACGTCCTCGTGGCGAAGGACTCGCTGAGGACCCCTCTGGAAAACCTGGAGAACCGGGGGGCGCTCCTCTCCGTACTCGTCGCGTTCATACTCGCGGTCTACTCCGTCGCACAGAGGTTCGGCGCCACCAACGCGGACCCCCTCCTCTTCATCTACATCACCTACGTCACCAGCCTGATCGGCTTCTGGATCTGGAAAAGGAGAGAGGACGAGGACAACATCAGGGTCCGGACATACCTGAGAAAAGACGTGTTCGTGCTCGGCACGGTCACTGCCCTCGGCGTCGTCGCGGGCATCCTCGCCTACTCAGAGATAACCGCCTCACAGGTGACCGTGGTCAAACAGACATCAGCCATCTTCTCCGTCGTCCTCGGCGGAAAATACTTCCAGGAAGAGGACCTCGCAAGGAAACTGGCAGGAGCACTCGTGATACTCGCAGGCGTGGTCCTGACCGTTATCTGAAAGAAAAGCTGGATGGACCGGCCCAGATTTGAACTGGGGATCTCCACGTATCTGACTTTCCGACGGAAAGTCGGTTCAAAGCATCCTCCCTGGTGGAGGATGTGGTTATCAGCGTGGCGCTCTAACCTGGCTAAGCTACCGGTCCGCCGTGTAAGGTATTAGTTGGGTGTAAGTATTTTTAATCCATCGTCCGTTGCGGGAATGGACCTCCGTTGCGGACCTTTCTTTACGGTCATTCTTTCCCCGACCGGTAGAACAGGTAGAACCCGTATCCTATGAAGATGTAGGACAGCAGACCCCCTGCGAGGAATCCCCCCATTCCTGTCTTTCAATAACCATCCGCGTCCTCAGTAGCCTTTGCTGAAAATTATTTTAGAAATTTACCGCCGATCTACTCCATCGAGGGCGGAACGTAAACCATCCCGAATATATTTCCTATCCTGTCGATGAACGATTCTTTTTCGTCCTCTTCTCCGGTCGGTCTTATCCTCGGGGGCAGAAGTTCGTCCTTCCCATCTACAACATCCTGCAGGGCCTGACGTATCCGGAAGTCTGCGTTGCCTCTACCCATGTACTCCTCGTACTGCCTGGCAAGTGTCATCAGGGCCTTCCTGCCGTGCCCGTAGTATGCTTCTATCTCTCCTTCTGGGGATATCCTCAGTGGAGCGCCTCTTGCCTGGCTCAAAGCCACTTTCTCACCGAAGAAGGACTCCATCTCGTCCACTATCCTGTTTATCGCCTCCAGGTAGAACTCCTGGTTTTCCGTGTAATCCCGGAGTATCTCGACGGCGTCCTCTCCTCTTCCGTAGAAGCCTGTGACCTCTCCGCTGTCGCTAACCTCGACAGGTGTCTTGCGGACCCATTTCATCGCTGTCTCCTCCCCCAGGAACTGTTTCTGGTCCTCGACGATCCTCTTTATCGTGTCCAGATAATACTCCTGGCGGGAGTCCTCCTCATCCATATTCAGGAATTCTCACTGCCGGTTAATAATTTTTTCAAACTTCCTCTCCGTTTCTTTCCTCCCGGTTCAACTTGCGCCGGCGTCACATCTCCCGGTCCCGTAGCCCAGGACCAGCGCTCCCAGCACGGTCAGGACCTGGTACCAGGTAAGGAAGTCCGGCTGTGTCGTGATCTGGACCATGAAACCTGCGAGGAAGATCAAAAGTCCGCCGGCCATGAACGGCCACGGAGGGTACTCCAGGAGTTTCTCCTGTATCCTGTTCATGGTTAAAGTCGGGGCTCCGGTCGAATAAAAATGTGTGAGTGGTCTCCGCGAGCTCAACGGATTTAACTCTTGAGGACCTTAACGGGTCCATGAGAGAGTTTGACGAGGACCCGGATTACCGGGCCATGCCCGCGGACGAACTGGAGGAAAGGGCCAGAGAGTTCGAGAGGAAGGCCGGAGAG
Source organism: Candidatus Nanohaloarchaea archaeon (assembly GCA_042217585.1). Lineage (GTDB taxonomy): Archaea > Nanohalarchaeota > Nanosalinia > Nanosalinales > Nanosalinaceae > JBDGSJ01. Next base: position 21,702 of record JBDGSJ010000004.1, read on the forward strand.
TTCCCGGACCTCGAGGACCTGGGTCCCGACCTGATCGATGTGGACGACGGCTACCTTGAGAACTCGATCGATTCAGCAGTTGATGGGCCCGACGGGATTTGAACCCGTCGAAAATCACAGATTCGAAGATTCTTAATGAATCTTCTCCAAGAAAATCCTTCGCAGGATTTTCGTTTTCTGGAGGCTATCAAATCCCCATTTCTATCCAGCTTTGGGCCCGACGGGATTTGAACCCGCGACTACCGGCTTTCTTTCCATTAGTAACTCTTGGGGTTAAAAGGCCGGTGCTCTGCCAGACTGAGCTACAGGCCCAGAAGAAGTTATTCTTTCCTGGGCTTGTCGGTGTCGAAGTCGTTCCTCTTCGACGTCTTGCCGAAGCCGCAGGATGCACATACCTTTTTCTGGAGATGGTAGGACTTCTTTCCGCATCTCCTGCACTTGCCGTGCGTTTTCTTGTTTCTCTTGCCTTTGTTGAGCCCCATGAACTATCACTCCGGACTTACGAAAAGTACGTTGTCTCCTCTTACGAAGAGTTTTCCGTAATCAGTGTGTACATCGTCTCCCTTGACTGACGCGTTCTCTATCCAGATGTTGAGGTGCTTGTCGAAGGCCTGGAGTTCCCCTGAAACTATCCTCTCCTCTCCTCCATACGCTTTCAGCTTTACCATTACGTTTCCTCCTTTCGCTCCATCCAGTACATCAAACGGTCTTCTGTTCTCTGCCATGATAAGGCACCTGTAAACCAGAAATACCTTGACAACTTATATAAACCTACTGCGGTCCCAGGCGCCGGGGGACAGCATTTCTATAAAAAGATTGTTTCCGGAGTTCTGGTTATGGCAGTCTGGCACTCTAGATCTGATACCAAGAAAACCGGCGGGAAAACCCGGAGCTACAGGAAATCCAGGAAGTACGATCTGGGAAGCGAGTTCTCCGAGCCAGAGGTCGGAGAGAAAAGGATAAAGGAGAAGGAATCCCGCGGAAATACCGAGAAGACGGTCGTGAAGAGGACCAGAGAGGTCAACCTGTCAGTCGACGGCGAAGTGAAGAGGACGGAGATCGAGTCCGTTCTTGAGAACCCGGCGAACCCGAACTACGTGAGAAGGTCGCTCCTGACCAAGGGAGCGATAGTACAGACCGGAGAGGGGAAGGCAAAGATAACCTCCCGGCCGGGACAGGACGGCGTCGTCAACGCGAAGCTTGTCGAGTAGGGATCCGGAAGAGATTTAACCGGGTCCGCAGAATCTTTCTTCATGATCAGGGAGAACAGCGAACGGGATGCCCTTTACAGCTTCTACAGTGGAGAACTGGAGGACCTCGCCGGGGAAGTGACTGAGCTATGTACGGGCGATTTCGACGGATGCGAGTTCTTCGAGGTCTCGATCGAGAGGTCCCGGGACGGCGGCACGTGGAAGGTGCATGAGTTTCCCTCCTTCGAGGAGCGGACCGCGAGAGCGATAAGGAACCATCTGAAGGCCGGCGACGTCGTGAGACTGGATTTCGAGGCCGATGAAAGGATGGAGTTCATAATCTGCAGGACTGAAGACACGGAAGCGGTGTCCAGGTTCATCGGGAGAGAGGAGCTCGAGGACCACAGCGGCGAGCTCGTGGTGGTGGGTACGGGCGGACCTGAACGGGTGAGAAGAGATTTCCTCGAGAGGCTTGGAAAATAAAGAGAGGTAGGATATGTGGTTTCAGACCCCTACCAGGTTCCTGACGTATGAGATCACTCTCGTCGAGGTCCTTTCTTCCTCGAAGCTGACCGGGATCTGTCTTCCGGTCTCATCGAGGAAGTCAGACTCCCCTAACATCACTTCTAACAGGGACAGAAAAACCTTATAAAACAAATGGTCTTTGAGCGTTTTCCGGCTTTCTGAGGGCTCTGCGAGGACCTGAGCTATATCCTCTTCAGGTTAAGTCGGACCACGTCCTTGTCAGCGAGTTCGTGGTCCTGCCCTACCTTCTGCTCTGGGAACTGGGCGCTTTCACCGGTCACCTTCGCGTCCTTGAACCTCTCGACCATGTCGCCCGGCAGAGCCTCCAGAACGTCCGCCACGGTAGCTCCCTCCCGGAGTATAAGTGGGTCGTCCCTGTCAGGCTCCTCACCTTTCTCCTTCATATAGATCCTTATGAGGTCCATGGATTTGAAGACCTGATCTTTCAGCTCTTCAATCCCCTCGCCTGTCTCCGCGGAGACCAGAAGGTCGTACTCCTGCTCGAGCTCCTCCCTCCGACCATCCTGCAAGGTATCGGCCTTGTTGACCGCTGTAACCGAAGGAACGTACTTCCTGTTCTCCATCAGTCCGTCTATGAACCGGTCCACGTCCATCTCCTCCCGGATTATCACCTCGGCGTTGGTGTAACCGTTCTCCTTCATCAGCTGTCTCACGGTGTCCTCCTCCATCTCCAGGTCCGCGGTCGCCGATATGTTTATCCCGCCCCGGCCCTTCTTCTCTATCTTCATCCTCGGAGGTTCCGTGTCTATCCTTATCCCGGCGTCGTAGAGCTCGGAGGTTATCTCGTCGTAACGCATCTCCCCGGGGTCCAGCACTATCAGGACCAGGTCCGCGTTCCGGACGACGGAGAGGACCTGCGTCCCGTCTCCCCGTCCGTCAGCGGCCCCGCCTATCAGGCCGGGTACGTCGAGTATCTGGATGTTTGCGCCGCGGTGCTTCATCATCCCGGGATGGACCTCGAGCGTGGTGAACTCGTAGGCTCCTGTGTCGACCTCAGTGTTCGTCAGGGAGTTGAGAAGCGAGGATTTCCCGACGCTCGGGAACCCGACAAGCGCCACGGTAGCGTCGCCTCTCTTCCGGACCGCGTATCCCGAGGTGTCGCCCGTGCTCTTCTGCTTCTGCTGTTTTTCTTCCTTCAGTTTCGCTATCTGGGACTTCAGCCGGGCTCTCTCGGTTTCTGTGGCCTTGTTTACCGGCGTCTCCTCGAGCTTCTCCTCGAGTTCTTCTATCCTTTCGTCAAGTCCCATGTGTCCGGTAGTTCACTCAACCTTTTTGAGAACGACGGGGTGTTAAGAAAGAAATGTTGGAGATGTTCCAGCTCCTTATCACTCGTCCACTCTCTCGATCTCTCCGTCCCTGCCGATGTTGAGCTGGATGTCATCTGCCCACTCTCTGACGTAGGCTCCTTCTATGTGGACCTCGGCTCCTTCCTCTACTTCGTCGATCTCTTCCTCCCAGAGAGTCAGGTCGATCTCTCCGGTCTCGTCCTCGAAGACCACTGTCGTTATCTTCTTCTGGCCGTACTGTGTTGAGACGGCTCTCGGGGTTGGAAGTTCCTTGATGGTTCCGGTGATTTCGACATCGTCGGCTTCGGCGTCAAGTTCCTCAACAGTCATTTCAGGCATTCAGACCACTGTTTCACGTTAACTCGGTGACATTTAAAAGCATTTCCTTGGGTTAAGGGCCGGAAAGACCCGTTTTGAGGCGGCAGACTTATACAGGTCCGAGACAATTCTAACCCATGGATTTTTCCCTCGATTCGATAGACCTTCCGTGGGGAGGAGACGACGAGGAAGAGGAACCCTCGGGGAAGAAGGTAATCCGGCTGAAGGAGGAGAAGGAGAAGTTCAAGAAAAAATACGAGGCCGAGAAGGAGCGGAGGAGCGAACTATCGACGAAGAAACAGGAGGCCGAGAAGGAGCTGAACCGGGTGAAGGACCAGCTCAGGTCCCTGCGGGACCGTGCCGTCGAGGATGAGAGCGAGGAACTTGAGTACGATTACAGGAACATCAGCGTGGAAAATACCCTGAGTATACTGAGAAAGCTTGAATCAGTGGTGTCGCCGGATGAGGACCTGATCACAGTCTACTCTCCGGAGAAGGTGACGGAGGTCCAGGATTTCAAGGGGCTGAAAAACGCGGTATCGATCGAGCAGGAGGCCCTGCTGAAGAACCAGGAGTCGTTCGCGGCTTTCCTGGACCAGCAGGTTTTCAGCGTGGTTCTGAAGACCCGGCCTTTCAGTGAGGGAGAGTGGTTCCTCGACCGGTCCTTCAGGATGGAGCTCCTTGACTTCATAGAGAGGGAGAAGATCTGGGCGCTTGTCTCCGCCGGAGAGACAGACATATTCCGGGAGGAAGGTGGAGAGGTCGAGCACCTGGACCAGCTCTCCACGCGCGTGGACAGCCAGCATTCCAGCGGCGGGTTCTCGCAGGACCGGTTCGAGAGGATAAGAGATGAGCAGATAAACGAACATCTGGACGAGGTCCGCGAGCGACTTGATGAGTTCGACGAGGTCCTGCTACTCGGTGAAAAAGACCTCTGCAAGGAGCTTCCGGGCCGTTATCTCGGCGGATTCGACCCGAACAGGACACCGCCCGAGGTATTTTACAACTTCCAGCTGATGAAATAACCATGGACGATATCAGAGAGATAAACCGGGTTCTGAGGGAGGAGTACGGTGAGCCGGAGGAACCGGTGGACCAGTCCGGCGTGGATTACCTTATAGAGACCATACTTTCACAGAACACCAACGACGTGAACAGGGATAAGGCGTTCGACCGCCTGAACGAGACGTTCGACAGTTACAGGGAGATCGAGGAGGCGGACCGGGAGGAACTGATCGATGCCATCCGGGTCGCGGGCCTGGGTCCGACAAAGGCTGAACGGATACAGAACGCGCTTGAGATAATACGTGAGGACCAGGGAGAGTACAGCCTAGATTTCATAGGTGACATGGATGTTGAGGATGGGAAGGAGTGGCTCACGAGGATACCCGGTATCGGTCCGAAGACCGCTGCGATAATCCTGTGCTTCCATTTCAGGAAGCCTGTTATCCCAGTGGACACTCACGTCCACAGGGTGTCCAAGAGACTGGGTCTTATCCCTGAGGACGCCTCAAGGAAGAAGGCTCACAGGATACTGGAGGAGAAGGTGCCGGACGGGATAAAGTACGGATTCCACAGACTGCTGATAACTCACGGCCGCGAGACCTGCACCGCCAGGAACCCTGACTGCCGTGAATGTGTATTGAAGAACCACTGTAGATATTATGAAGAAGTTATTGAGGGGGATAGAACCCCAGAAGAATTCGGGTAAGAGGATTACTCCTCTTCCAGTTCGTCCTGAAGATCTCCGGACTCCATCTCCTGCTGCTGTTCCTGCATCTCTTCGACGATCTCCTGAGCTCGCTCGTTGATCTCCTCTTCCTCGATAACGTCGTTCTCCTCGAGGACCGTGAGAAGAGCCTGGAGTGTGAGCTGGAGGTCTCCGACCTTCTGGTTTATCATCTGAAACATCTGCTGCGGTGGAACTTCGTCCGGTTGATTCGGTTGATCTGCCATTATAAATGCACCAGTGTTTCAGGAAGGGTGAAGAAACCTTTTAAAACAACCACCAGTTTCAGGACAGTCTGTCCGGTATCTCGTTCTCAGAGAAGTCCTCTACGTCCTTCAGGGCGTCCTTCGCTATCCTGATGGCTACCTCTCCCATCGTGTCCTGGTAGGCAGAGACCAGCTCATCCAGTTCCTCCCGGCCGCCCTCCAGCTCCGATATCTCTCCGTCCTCCATCCGGACGAAATCCTGTCTCCTCGCTATACCTACGGCTGCCCGTCCGATAAGAGAACTGTACTCCCTGAAGATTTTTGCGGCTGCTCGGGTGTAAAAATCGTCACTCATTCGTTTGGCCCGGTGCTCTAAACGGAGAATTGCCCATAGATATTTTTATAGCCATCGAGTCAGAGAGAGGTCCGGGCTCCGCAGGCCTGGCATTTCATCATCTCGACGCCCTTCTCCTTGATTATACTTGTATCAGGCCTTCCGCACTCGGGACAGAAGACGTACTCCTCAGCGTACTGCTCTATCCGTCTCTGCACGTTCCCGCGCCGGAACTCTCCGTTCATGATAAGCTCGCCGTTCTCGACGTGTCCCGCGGTCCCTATCTCGTTCTGTATGTACTTGGAAAGATGCTTCTCCTCCCTCCCGAACTTCTCCGCGATACCGGAGAAGTCCTCGATAACGGTCTTGGACCCTTCCTTCCGAGTCTTCACGTCCGGGATTTCGAACCTTTCCTCTTCCCCGATATCCTCGGGGACCTCTTCCTGCGCCTCTTCCAGCATATCGTCGTATTCTTCCATTTTGACCACCTAAAGCTTCTTTATCTTGCCGGGCTGGGGTTCGTAACAGGTCCCATCGGACAGCAACTGGTTTATGGTGTCCTCAAGGGCATCCTCCGGTTCATCCAGCTCGTCAACTATCTCGGAGTAGTCCGCCCCCTCGCCCTCGTCGAGCCTTTCGACAGCGTCAAGGACCTTCTTCTCGAGGTTCTCACGGTCCTCTGAGGACCCGTCGGAGCCGAAGTCCTCGCCGAAGCTCTGGAGCAGTGAGTCGACCTCCATCTCGTCCAGCTTCCCGGCCATCTCCTTCTCTATCTCTTCCTGGTCCTTGCCGGATTCCTTGAGCTGTTCCACGGTCTCCCTTATGCTCTCCCATTCCTCGGCGTTCTTCTTTTTCTGCAGCCTGTGAAGCAGTTCCTTCTTGATACCTCTCTTCTTCAGTATCTCGCCGTCAAGGTATATCTGTCCCTGGTACTCCCTTACCTTGCCGACGACCTCGATTATGTCGCCGACCTCGAAATCCTCCATCTTCTGGAGCTCGTTGAAGAACTTGACCTGAACCGTGTCCTTCCCGTCATCAAGCGTCAGCGAACCGTATGTCTCGTCCTCGTTCGTGAACCGGTCCACTACCGTCGCCACGAGCCGGGCACGTGACAGCCTCCTTCCGTCAGGAGTCAGAAGATAGTTGGGTTCGAAACCCTCTTTCTGGAAGTACTTGCCCGAGTTGAGTTCCCCAGTATCAGTCAGTTTTGCTGTCTGTCTCTTCTGCTGCGGCATAGTATCTTTCTCTCTGAATATTCTTTTGTATCTTTACATGCAGGTCAGATCTTCTGGACGTGGCCCTGCTTTGGCTCGAAAAGTTCGCCCTCTCTCTTCAGCTTTTCGATTATATCCTCGGCCTTGTCCTCCGAGATGCCCTCGTCCTCCGCCAGTTCTATGACTTCCTCTATCTCTGCCGAGTCATCAGACCCGGCGAGGTCCTCTATGATGTGCTTGACGGTCTGGAGCCTGTTCCTCTGCGACGACGATACACCGGATTCGATCATATCTATGTCGAAGTCCCCGGTCTCCGGGTCGGTCCCCACAAGCTTGAGGCAGTAGGTCAGCAGGTCTATCGCCCGCTCCGCGTCCTCCACGAGGACCTCGTCCCTCAGATGGGCTCTCGCGGACGCCTCCGCAATCCTTATCATCGCCTCGAGCTGTCTCGCTGTAATAGGTACGCTACCGCCTTCTTCATCTGCCTTGGAGCGCATGTTCACGTAGAACTCCTGTATCTCGTCCGCGGCATCCTTCCTGAGCTCAGGGTTCACGTTCCTCTTCGCATATGCGATGTATTTCATTAGCTTGTCCTGACCCAGCTCCGCCTCGGTTTCCTGCGGATCCCTGTGGTTCTGGAGTATCTTCGAGGCCAGCTCGGTGTCCTTCTCCTCGTCAGGCTCGTCCATCACAGGGAAGATGAAGTCGAACCGTGAGAGAAGGGTGTCTCCTATGCTTATCTGCTCAGGTATCGGCTCATAGGGGTCGAACCTTCCGAGCTTCGGGTTTCCCGCCGCCAGTATTGAGGTCTGGGCGTTGAGAGTCGCCTGTATGTTCGCCTTCGAGACGCTGATCTGCTGCTGCTCCATCGCCTCGTGGAGCGAGGACCGGTCCTCTTCGCTCATCTTGTCTATCTCGTCGATGGCCGCCATGCCCTTGTGTGCGAGGACCACGGCTCCTGCCTCAAGGGAGAACTCGCCCGTCGATTCCTCCTTGACCACGGAAGCGGTCAGTCCCGCGCCGGTCGACGACTTTCCGACCACGTACCGTCCTTTCGGAGCCAGTTCCCCGGCGAACTTGAGCATCTGTGATTTACCGGTTCCCGGCTCACCTATCAGAAGTATATGTATGTCTCCTCGGCTCTCGACCCCGTCATCGCGGACCTTCCTCACGCCGCCGAACATCTGGAGCGCGATAGCCTCCTTGATCCTTTCATGCCCGTAGATGCTGGGTGCGATAGAACTGGCTATCCTCTCGAAGATCCCGTCCTGATCCGAAAGCTCGACTATATCCTCTATCTCTTCTTCTGTCAGTTCAAGCTCCTCGAACTCCTGCTCCAGGGGATTTAGGTAGTTCGCCTCCATGTAGATGTCGAACTTCTTCGAATTCTTCTTCAGCGGCCTCTCCCGGACTATTCCCGTGACCTCGACCACGTTACCCGGGGTCACCCTTTTCTGGAACTCGGGATCGACCAGATCGCCCTCCAGCCTGACCTTTATCGAGGACGGCTGCTCAGAGCCTTCTCTTGAGTCAGGGTCCTCCTCCAGCGTTATTATCTGCGTGTCAGTCATCTTCTTCTCGATAGTGTCGAAGTTCCTTGAACCGCAGTCGCACTTGTAAGGTGATTTCAGCTTGGAGGAATCCTGCTCCTTCTCGTACCTGTCCCCACACTGCGTACATTCGAATATCGCGGAGACGACCTCGGGCTTGACCTGTGAGGCGCGCTTTATCATTCCCTCGACAGGGGTGAACTTACCGATGTGCTTGGACCTCAGGTTCCTGAGCCGGACGAAGTCCTCCTCCGGCATCTCAGTGAACCTGATCCTGAGCTCCTCATCCGTGACCACATCAACACCTTTTATTCCCTCCTCTGCCGCCTCTACAGCGCTCTCCGGCTCCTCCTTCAGGTACTCGCCGAGCTCGGGGTTGAAGAGGTCCATATCCTGGTAACCGACGACGACCGAATCTTCCCCCTCCTGGACGGCAGTTGCCACTTCCCTGTGGTATTTCTGTGAGAAGAACTCCTCGAACTCCGTGACCGCCTCCCCGTACTCCATAACTCAAACTGTTAGGTCAAATATCATAAAGGTGGATGAAGAAAAATGAAGGAAACGTGTGGACCTCTGAAAGACCGCTGAGATCAGTCCAGAGCACCTATCTCTTTCAGGTTCTCCTCGAGCTTGTTGATCCCTTCCTTCACGTCCTCGTAGGTCCTTCCTCCTGTACACACCAGGTTTCCTGATGAGAACAGGAGGAAAACGACCTCAGGCTCGTCAAGGCGGTAGACCAGGCCCGGGAACTGCTCAGGCTCGTACTCGGTACCTACCAGCTCGAAAGCTATCCTGTTCAGGTTCAGTGTAGCCGGGAGCTCGGAAGAGGCCACGATGTTCTGGACCGTGATCTCCGGCTTGTTCCCTATCTCGACGTCAGCCTCCTTGAGTTCCTCTATTATCTTATGAGTAGCTTCTTTCGCCTGCTCGGGACTCTTCGTTCCTGTACAGACTATCTTCCCTGACCCGAAAAGAAGTGCAGCAGCCTTCGGTTCCTCCAGCCTGTAGACCAGGCCCGGGAACTGCTCAGGCTCGTACTCAGTGTTTTCAAGGTAGATTGCTATCCTGTCCAGAGGCAGCCTGCGGTCAAATGTAGCAGAGGCCACAACGTTCTGTATCTCGATATCGTCTTCTTCGACCATGGGGGTTCACCTAGTTCTCAGTGAGGGTACTTTTAACCTATTTAAATGAATTATACCTCATTTATAAATGAACTCTTTTAAATGGTTTGATAATCTGAAATACCAACAGGTTGCCGTCAATGAATGAAACACAGAGACAGCTGGTCCTGCTTCTGGGGATAATGGTGATGCTTACAGCCGTTTTCACGAGCCTGGAGCTCTTCAACAGCTCTTCTCCGGACATAAATTCTACTCAACCTGTTAACGGCTCGAACATCTCCGAACAGCCCAATCAGACCGAAAAGCCGGACGGGAAGAAGGACAGCTCCAAATCAGTCATACAGCAATCTATCGAAGGCCTCCAGGCGCTCTGGCAAAGCTTCCTCAGAGGTCTCTCCCTCGTACTCTAGTTTTCAAGACTCTTGAGAGTCCCGGAAACCTCAAGGACCTCAAAAGAAGCTTTATTTCCGCCCACGTCCTCTATCAAGGCTATCGAGGACCTGATCTCGTCTTCTGTTCTGGAGTTGAACCGGACGACCCCGGTCTGTTCCTCGTCACTGTAACGGTTCTCCATCACCCACATATCCGCCAGACTTGCACCGGACGTGCCAGCAACCCGGAGAACCGCCTCCTGGAGCGCATCGACCACCTGACCGAACAGCACCGGTTCCTCGGAGTCCACGCGGAAGGCAGCGTAGCGGTGGTCCTCCTGGATGCTCGGCGGGAGACGCTTCACTCCTCCCTCACCCCAGGACGGACGAACGAGTCTTCTGTCCTCTCACGGTTTCTGGAGATTATCTCCCCGGGATTTCCAGTTACAGCTGCCTCACCGTCGTGTCCCAGAACGTTTAGGATGGCAGCCAGGTCCCTCGGAGCCCTGAGCTCGTACCTGTCTTCCGGTTTCGTGGTCAAAACGTAGTCAACCCCGTATTTCTCACATATCTTCAGGTTCCTCCGCCATTCAGACATGACGTGTGACTGCTCCCTGTCAGAGGTCCAGAGCCGGCTGAAATCTAATCCCAGCGCCACCCGGTTTTCGGCGGCTTCCTCCGCCATCACGTGGTTGAATCCCGAGTCCTTTCTGCCCTTTCCGGGATGAATCAAGATGTCGAGCCGTGAATCCCCACACACCTTCCGGTTCATTTCCTCGTCGCCTCCCTCGTAGACAAGGACGTCCGCCTCTTCACGTCTCTCCCGGATCTCTCTTTTCAGACATCCCCAGTCTCTCGCCGACAGGAAGACGGTTTCCGTACCGAAGGATTCAGGGTCCCAGCCCTTTCTCTCCGCTTCCCGGATCATCTCTTCCGTGACATCACGGGCACAGATTTCGTGGAAATCGGCCATAACGAGTAATAGAACTGGAAAGTAAAAAAGTGAATTACTTGGTCCTGTTGTCGTTCGCAGCCTGGGAAGGCCTGACCTTCTCAGCTCCCTTGCCGCGGTTATCGAGACCCCGTGAATCCTTTCCTGCGGGGGTCTTCCCTCTCTCTGCACGTCTCTTCTCGTCACAGATCCAGTTGATGTCGTCGTCGCTCTCGATCTCAGGGTGCTCGGGGTCGACCATTATGACCTCGAACCATTTCCTGTTTCCGTCCTCGGCGACCCAGTAACTGGCAAGGACCTCGAGGTTGTCGTATTCATCGGAGGCTCTCTGCTCCGCGATGACCTGCTTCGATTTCTTGGAGGAGTAACGGTTCTGGCCGGTCCTCTTGGGCCTTCTTCCGGCCTTGACATCTTCTCTCTTTGATCCTCCCTTGTCGATCTTGACGCGAACTACGCTGAAGCCTTTCTTGGCCTTGTATCCCAGGCTCCGTGCCTTGGGTATCCTTGTGGGGTTCTCGACCCTCTTCATCGCAGGTTCCTCTCTCCACTCGACAAGTCTCTGCTGCCAGAGCTCGTCCAGGTTCTCCTTGGGCTGGTCGTACTGCTCTCGCGCGTACTTGTAGTAACTCATTTTGAACTCCTCGTACCTGATAAACTCCCCACAAAATATTATAAACCCTGCCAGTAGAGCTGTTGTCTCTGCTCCAAAACACATAAAAGATGAACCTGTTATAACCTTCCTGTGATACCATGCATCCAGCAGTAAAAGTGCTAGTTGGCGCCCTGATGGTAGTGATAGGTGTCTTCTCGACGTGGACCTTCCTTGACCAGATAACGGTCCTTGTGAAGGGAGCTATAGGCCCACTGCTTGTTCTGCTCGGCGCTTTCATCGTCTGGCTTGAGAGCGACGAGTGGAAGATGAGAAGAGAGGAGAAGAAATCCGAGGGAACAGGATTCCAGCAGAGTTTACAGGAACAGGCAGAGACCGCGGTATCCGCCGAAGAGGTCCAGGACCAAGTGGATGAAGATGAGGAAGAAGATGAAGACGTAGAGGAAGTCTCAGAAGCGGAGGACGAGAAGGTCGCCTGCCCTGAATGCGGAAAGGAATTCGACACCGAAAGAGGGATGAAGATCCATCAGGCGCAGAAACACTGACAGGATCTAGTTCTGATCCTCATACAGTTCTTTTACTTTTTGTAAACTATCTGCTTCTTCTTTATCATCCCTGAAGGCCTTGAGACGCGGGAAACGTAGCGCGTAGCCCGATGAGTAGTTCGGGCTCTCCTGTATCTCCTCGTACTCGACCTCAACGATCACCTCAGGGCGGACCTCCACCTCTCTGCCGTCTTCGCTCACTATCAGAGGTTTCAGTCGCTCCGTTATCTCCTCCAGCTGTTCGTCCGTGAGACCTGTCGCCATCTTCCCCACCTCCCTGTACTCGTCGTCTTCCTCGCTGTAACAGCCAAGTCTCAGGCTCCCGATCCATCCTGTTCTGCGGCCCTCACTCCATTCACCGCCGATTATCGCCAGGTCCAGCGTCTCCATCACCGGCTTCAGCTTCACCATGTATCCCACGCGGGAACCCGGTTTGTACTCCGCGTCCAGGTTCTTCATCATTATCCCTTCGTGGCCCTCGTCCAGGGACCGCTGCTGCATCCTGTTGACTTCTTCCTCTTCCGAGGTCCTCTCATGACTCGCCAGCCTCAGGACGTTCTCCTCCTCATCAACGATATCCTCCAGCCGGTCAAGTCTCTCCCGGTACTCGGTATCCAGGATGGGCCCGTCTAGATATATCACGTCGAAGGGCCTGACCTCCACCGGTATCTGGTCCTTCAGCTTCTGGATATCGTACTTCCGCTTGATCCTCTTCGAGAGCTTCTGGAAAGGTATCGAGGAACCGTCCTCAGGGTCGTAACCCACGACCTCGGTGTCGAGCACGTAGCTTTCCGCATCGACATGGTCCCGGACCGCCTCCACGACATCCGGGAACTGCTCAGTAACGTTCTCCAGCCTCCGGGTGAACACCTTTATCTCGTCGCCGTCCGAGTGTATCTGGGCTCTCATGCCGTCATACTTGTAGTCCACTGCAGCGGGCTTCCCCACAGTCTCGAAACCCTCCTCTATCGTCTCGACCTTCTTCGCCAGCATCGATTTGACTGGACGGAAGAGCTCCATCTCAAGGGACCGGACCTCTTCTATCCCCTCCCTGCACGCTTCAGCGACAGTGGTGAAGTCGTTCGTGACGTCGTAGGCTCGCTGTATGTCCTCAGCGTGCTGACCCTCAAAAAACGCCTGGTCCAGAGCGTCCCTTACGAGACCTTCTCCGACCCCGAGCCGGAGGTTCTCTATGAAGGTCCTCACGAGGTACCTTGCCTCCTCAGGACCTGCATCGTTCAGAAGTGCGGCAACCTCCTTCCTCTTCTTGTCCATGGATACGCTTCCCAGCGACTCCTCCTCCATGCTGGCCACCCTGTGAAGTTTTTCGACCACTCTCTTGACCGTCAGTTCCTTCTGCATCAGGCTCTGCTGCCCTCCACCGCTCTCCAGGATCTCCTCGGCGGCGGAACCTAGATCACCTTTTTCCCTCCAGAGGTCCTCTATACGGTCCTCCGAGGCTCCCGATGCCTCCCTGATTATCTTCATCATCGTCTTGGATGATATCCCCAGTTCAGCGTTCTTCCACGCAGGATAGGGTCTTCCCAGGCAGAGGAGGACAACCCTCTGGAGGTCCTCTCCAGCCTCCATGAAAAGTTCGGCCATGATATCTGTCTTCTCGAGAGTCTTCTGGGTGCTCTCGAGTTTGCGATAGGTCCGCACAAGCCTTGAGTATCTCACACCTTAATTTCGCCACCTGAAAGTTTAAACCCTGCTCCGGCTAATTAACTGTGTGAGGTAAGGGATGACAGCATTCGAATCAGCCGTCAACCTTGAGAAATTCGAAGAATGTCGGGACGAAAGGGTAGAGAGGGAGAAGATCGGTAAGGTGCTCGAAGCCGGGAGGAACTCTCCCTCACCACAGAGAACGCAGACGGTAGAGTTCGTGGTAGTTGAGAGCCAGGAAGACCGCGAAACGCTTTCGGAGATAACAGGGGATGAGAGACTGGAGAAAGCTCCTACATCGATCATACTGGTATCCGACCTTGAGAGGATAGAGAGGAGGACCGAGGACTCCGACATGAGGACCGTCTGTATGGCCGAAGCTGCTTCAGCAGCTCAGAACATGCGCCTGGTGGCTCAGGAGAACGGACTGGCCTCAATATGGCTGAGCGGTTTCGATGAGGTAAGGATAGCGGAGAGGTTCGATATACCCGAGGGCAAAACTCCTCTGGCGATAGTAAGCCTGGCCTACACCGACGAGCCAGTACCGCAGAGCCAGAAATTTGGATTGAACGAGATATGTTTCTACGACAGGTACGGGAACAAGATAGACGAGATATTCGAGGATTTCGAGTGGAAAGGTGTACAGGAGGAGGCGGAGATATACAGCGATAAGGCCAAAGGTCTTCTGGACAGGGTTAGGAGAAAGATCAGGAAGGTTTTATAAATATTCACACACGAATGTTTACTATCGGAGGATAATAAATTCCGTCGAAACCCGGGAAACCGGAGAAAAAAGGTTTATAATTAGTCCGAATGAATCAATTTGTATAATAAGGTGTAACATGAATGGTAGCAAGCCAAGAAACACTTGATGCTCTGGAGGATATAGGCCTGAACATGTACGAGCGGAAAATCTACTCCGCTCTGCTGGGCCGAGGAGTATCGACTGCCGGCGAGCTCTCCGAGATGACCAATGTTCCCCGTTCACGGGCCTACGATGTTCTGGAATCGCTCGCCGAGAAGGGATTCGCGGTCATAAAGTCGAGCAAGCCGATGGAATACGTGGCGATCCCTCCGAGCCAGGCTATAGAAAACATAAAGAAGCAACACAGGAAGGACCTTGAGGACAAGCTTGAGAAACTTGATTCCTTCAAGGATTCGGACGCCGTGGAAGAACTCGAACAGCTGTACGATCAGGGAGTTGAACTTGTTGATCCGGCAGAGATGTCCGGGTCTCTCAAGGGAAGACATCAGATCCACCAGCATATGGGTACGATGTTCCAGGACGCCGACGAGGATATAAAGATAATGACCTCCGAGGAGGGACTCAAGAACATAAGGGAGAACCATCACGAGCTACTGGAGGAAGCCCGCGAGGAGGGAGTGAACGTGGAGGTCCTGGCGCCCGTGACAGAGGAGAACAGGGAAGCGTACGAGGACCTCTCATCGGTAGCGGAAGTCAGGCACCTTGACGGTGACGAGTTCGATGTCCCCGAGGGCAGGTTCGCCATAATCGACGGTAACGCCCTCACTATGTCCATGACTCACGACGAGGTCCACTCCACGCAGGAAACTGCTTTCTGGAGCAAGAGCGACCACATGGCCGAGAACACGCTGAAGCCGATGTTCGATATGCTATGGGAGCACTCGAGTCATCCTGATGAGGGGCCTGAGGGACCGGAGAGAGAAGGATAGCGGAGACGGGGATGATCCCCGCTTTTTCTCAGGTTTTCAGTAACCGTAACTTGCCTTGAAGGGCACCCTTGTGCCGGTTTCGGTCACCAGGGACAGCATTTCTCCAGCCATACTGTCTATACCCATCAGGGATAGAAGCCCGAACTGTGGACCCTGCTGGACCTCCGAGAAACTCACGTTCCTGCCGACGAGGTCCTCTGCCGTTTTCTTGGCAGTCATGCGCCCGCCGAGCCGGTCCACGAGACCTAGTTCCTTCGCCTTCTTTCCCAGGAAGATGTTACCTGTCTTTATGGTCTGGACCTGTGATCTTGTAAGGTTCCTCTCCTCCTTGACGGTCTCCAGGAACTGCCTGTGGATTGCTTCCGCTTTCTGCTTCAGCATCTTTCTCTCCCTGGAAGTGATGTTCGAGTACCGCGAGCCTATCTCCTTGTACTTCCCGGAGGTTATGTTCACGTATTCCACTCCGAGCTTGTTCAGTAGCCCTGAGTACTCGAGGTAGGAGCTTCTCACTCCTATGCTTCCCGTGAGGCTGGCGGAGTCCGCCACGATCCTGTCGCATCCTGTCGAGAGGAGGTAAGCTCCTGAAGCACCTACATCCCTTATCCGGCAGACAGTCGGGACTTCCACCGATTCGATCTCTCTCATTATCTCTTTCGAGGCGACTACCGTTCCGCCACCGGAGTTTATCTCGTAGATTATGACATCGGCACCCTGCTCCAGAGCTTTCTCGTTGAGTTCTCTGACCTTCTCGGGTGTAAGTGCGGAGGAAGTCAGACCTCCCGAAGTCGCCGATATCGAACCTGATAGCTGTATTATGGCTCCCTCGGCCTTACCTGATTCCATGGGGTTCGAGGTCGCGAGAAGTACTCCGCCAGTCACCAGGATCACAAGACCTGTCACTGCGGCTGCAGTCACTTTCCAGTCCATGGGATATGTTATCCCCTTTTTAACTTTTCAGAGTTACTGTTTCCTCATGTCCGACCTGGAAAATCTTTCACGCCAGATCATCGACGAGATAGAAAACGAGGAGATCAGTTCGAAGGATGAGGTCGAAAAAAGGAAGAAAGAGCTCTGCAAGGAGTACAGCTTCCCGGGGATGCCGAAGAACAGCGATATCCTCGAGTTCGCGGATGAAGACGAGGACCGGGCGAGAAAGGTCCTGAAGACGAAGCCGATGAGGACGATCTCCGGTATCGCGAACATCGCGATAATGGCCCGCCCCGCGCCCTGTGGAGGAGGATGCATCTACTGTCCGAAGGGGAAGGACGCCCCTCAGAGCTACACCGGCAAGGAGCCTGCGACGAGGAGGGCGATCAGGAACAACTACGACCCGTTCGACCAGGTCCATGACAGGCTCAAACAGTACGAGAAGAACGGCCACAGCATCGACAAGTCGAAGCTGATAGTGATGGGTGGGACCTTCCCGTTCCAGGATCCGGACTACCAGAAGAAGTTCCTGAAGAGGGCCTTCGACGGGTTCAACTCGTATCCGGATAGAGACGAGATCGACGATACCTCCGAGTTCGACGGCGCGGAGAGCCTTGAGGAGGCACAGCTGGAGAACGAGGAAGCCGAGGTCCGTAACGTCGGCGTGACTTTCGAGACCCGGCCGGATATATGTGAGACCAAGCACATCGACAGGATACTTGAGATGGGCGGTACGCGGGTGGAGATGGGTGTCCAGACCGTCTTCGACGAGACCCACGAGATAACCAACAGGGGTCACGGCATGGACAAGGTGGTCGAGGCGACGAGGAAGCTGAAGAACGCAGGTTTCAAGGTCGCGTACCACCTGATGCTGGGGCTCCCAGGCGAGGATTACGAGGACGACATCGAGAAGTTCCGGGAGGTCTTCTCGAACAGCGACTACCAGCCTGACGAGATAAAGATCTACCCCTGCGAGGTCATCGAGGGCACGGAACTGTATCGGCGGTACGAGGAAGGAGATTTCGAACCTATCTCGGACGAGGAAGCGAAGGAGCGGCTGAAGGAAGTACAGAGAAATCATATACCTCCGCACGTCCGCGTGAAGCGCGTGATGCGTGACATCCCCTCGACCGAGGTCGACGCCGGCCCCCAGCTGACCAACATGAGGCAGATGGCTCTGCAGGAGCTCCACGAGAACGGGGAGCGCTGCCGGTGCATAAGGTGCCGAGAAGTGGGCCACGTGAAGAGGACCCACGACCTGGAGCCGGAAGAACCCGAACTGCTCGAGAGAGTTTACGAAGCGTCAGGGGGGAAGGAGTTCTTCCTGAGCTACGAGGACACGGATAACGATATCATACTGGGTTTCACCCGGCTGAGAGCGCCGGAGGAAAGTTTCAGGCCGGAGATAGATTCCGGGACTTTGCTGGTCCGCCAGCTCAAGGTGCTGGGGTCCGCGACGGATATTGGCGAAGAAGGTGAGGTCCAGCACCAGGGCTTCGGCACCGGGCTGATGGAGCACGCGGAGGAGAAGGCCCGGGAGCTCGGACGTGAGAAGGTAGTCGTTATCTCCGCGGTCGGGACGCGGGAGTACTACCGGAAGATGGGTTACAGCCGTGAAGGACCCTATATGGTGAAGGAGATAGAGTAAGAGAATAAGAAAAGGCGGTCCCCCTCCCCATGGAGGCCCGGCCGATGAATGATCAGTTGGAGTGGGTCTGCTTCAGTTCCTGCCACTTGTTCGAAAACTCGTCCTTCATCACTTCGAGTACGATCCTCTCTTCGTCGGAGAGATCTCTGTTTTCCACTATTTCACGGTAGATCTTGTACGGATGAGTCGGTACGTCCTCCTGCATGTTGTCTCTGAACTCATCCTCGAATTTGTGTCGATGTTGCTCTACCTTCCTCTCCAGAACGCCGTTTGTCTCCCATTCATCGGCGAGCTTTTCCTTAGAACTCTTACCGAGATCCCAGAGGCTCGCCATATTGTCCCATCACTCTGTAAGTCTTATTAACCTTTTGCTTTAGCGATACAGGGATTGAGGGGCTGAGAGCGGTTCTTTGTGATCAATAAGACACAACAAGCTTTCTGCGGATATGGTTCATCCAGAGAGGGTAAGCGTTTAGCCTGAACCCTATGGGCGGAGAAGTTCTCTTAACACTTTATACCCGGGACGATAAATTAACAGGTGAGGTCGTAGGATGGAGCTGAAAAGTATACTGCTGGGAAGCCTGGAACTGCTGAGGGACCGACCCTCCCTTTTCATCCCGAAGCTGGTATCCACCTCTGCCAGCACGGCCTGGATACTGGGCTTCCTGCTTGGCTACCTGGACCGGTCCGTTTACCTCCTTTCATTTCCCTTCCTCGTGCTGGTGGGAGTGGTGGTCTCGGTGATGGTGGCGAGGATGGTGGAGCACCGCGAAGAGGACCGTGTACTGTGGAAGAGCTTCAGGGATACGATGGCCGACTGGACCTCACTCGCAGGGCTGACGGTTTTCTTCCTGGTCTCGTCCATCCTCATCGCCCTGCCGGCGTCCTTCGGCGTGGTGATGTTCAGGCTTTCAGGGGAGGTGATCTATCCAGTGGCGGGGTTGCTGGCGACCCTGACGTTGACCCTGGTACTCAGCTTCGTGGTCTACTTCGTCCCTGTTTCGGTGGTGAAGAACAGTTCCCTGCTGACGAGCTTCAGGGACTCGGTGCGGACGTCGACCTCGCACTCAAGGGAGGTAACGATCCTCATCCTGCTGTCAGCACTTCTCATAGGCCCCGTGGCGCTGACCCAGGGTGCGCTCCAGAGGACCTACGCCGCCGCCTTCGTACTGGTGCGGTACCTCTCCGCTGTCGTGACCACCTACATCTTCGTGGTGAGCCCGACTTTCTACAACGCGGCGAGAGAGAAGGAATGAGTTTCAGTTCTCGAGGACCTCTACAAGTTCCTCTGCGGCTACTTGTGCCTCGCCCTCCGGGTTCTCTATTACGCTGAAGTAGGCCCCTGTCAGGACCGCCCCGGTGGAGGCCATGTTCATCGCTATCTCGCGGTACTCCCGGATGTCCTCCGGTCCATCGTGCTCGCGGTCCCTGTCATCATCTTCCTCCACCCTGCGGTACAGCTCTTCAGGTTCCGCGTCAATCATTATTATCTTCGACGGCTCCAGGTTCTCCACCGTCCACTTCGGCAACCCTGGGAGGTATCCCTGAGGTGTCCTGATAGCGGCGTGGGTGTTGACTATCACCTCGCCCTTGCGTGCGTCCTCGACTATAGATTCAGCGGCCTTCTGCTGTATTTTTTTCTGTGTTTCAGAGTCCAGTTCCTTTATCTCATCGCGGTCCTCCGCGTAGTCCTGTTCACGGGCTATCTCCAGCATCCGGTCCCCGAAGTTTATGATGTCGTAACCAGTCCCGGAGATGAGCTGGGCCTCCTCAAGCACCGTCGATTTTCCCACTCCTGACAGTCCGATGAGTATGTTGACATCTTTCATTCAGGTCACGTTAAGTTTTTCCGCCAGGTAATTTAACCATTTTTCGTCCTCCTGTACCGGATCAGTCAGCCGGAACTCCGCGATCTTCTCCGCCACGTGATTCGGTACACCTCTCTCATGGAGTTCATTCGGCTCGCCGTCAAGGAAGTCCTTCACCAGCTCTCTTGCATGCGTGTAATCTCTCCGGGTCTTCGCGTAGAGCCTGGTACCCCTGATGAACACCGTATCGTACTTCCGGGTGAACTGCTCCAGGTGGTCCGTGCCGTGGAAGACCTTAGGCCCCTTTACATCTTCTATCCCGGATAGTTCCGCATCAAGCTCGAAGAACAGCCTGGTCCTCTCCCCGACGTGGAACCCTGACTCGTAAACCTGGAAATCATTCTTCTCCAGTTGCTTCCGCAGCGTCCTTAGAGTCTTCCGCATCTGCGGATAGACCACATCATCGACCTCGTCGGGGTTCTCGAACTCCACCACTATGAAGTCTCCTCTCTCCCCGATCTCCTGCTCCAGCTCGAACCGGTCGTACTCAGGTTCATCAGCCTCGAAGAACTCCATACCCGGAGAACTGTTGAACCTCCAGCATGTGAATATGAACTCCGAGAAGTTCTCGTCGCTTAGGACCGAGGCCACGTTCCTCTCAGGGTCGACCGGGTCAACCACCCTGAGCATCTCTCCCCCGAACTTCTCCTCAAGCCTCTCGGGAAGGGCCTCATGGTGGTCCTCGGGATCGATGACTTCGGCCTCCCTCCAGTCCTCGGCCGCTTCCACCAGCTCCCGGAAGCTACCGTAGTGGGAGACCAGGACCTCACAGAGATAACCGGAGAAGCCGCGGACCCTCAGGGAGGAGCCGTACAGGCCGTGTGATTTCAGGAACTGTTTCAGCAGGACCACGTCCTTCTTCTGTTCACTGTCGAGGTTGTTCTGGACCCATCTGGAGTGGTGGGGAGTCCTGTCCACCGCGCTCGTTATATCCTCGGGTGATGTATCGTAGCACGGCACTACCTCCACCTCCTGTCCCTCTATCTCTCCCTTCGTGTAGGGGTGCTCCGCGTACTCGACCTCGTACTCGCCGTCGAACTCCCTGAAAACTGATTTCCCGACTGTAAGACCTCTCTCCTCGAGGTCCTTTCTCGGGACGTCCTCGGGGAACAGGACGAATATATCTATGTCCTTGTCTCCGGACATGCAGGTGGAGCGGGAGGTGGAGCCCGCGAAATGCGTTTCAAAACCGTGTTCGTCCTCTATGTAGCTGGATATCCTCCCATACATCTGACGCGCCCTCTGTAACTCGTCTTTTTCAGGGTAGACCCTGTCCAGTACTTTCTCCCTCAGCCTTTCCCAGTCCATGGAAACTAATGTTCCAGTCAGGATTATTAACGTTTAGAATCGAGAAGAGATCGGGAAAAACAGAAAAAGAGATACGTGGGATCTTTACTCCTTGAGCCCCTTCACAAGCTTCCTGTCGCCGATTACCCAGTAATTGATCTCGTCTCCCTCTCCTGCGCTCAGGTCGTCGGGAAGTTCCATCTCCTCGGTCTCGTAGGTGTCCATGTCCATGATCTGCGCGATGTTCCCGTCACGGGAGACGACCTGTCCGACCTTCTTGTCGATGGTCGGGCTCATCAGCATGGCGTCACCCGGCTTCGTGATGTGACGGTCCTTGCCGTCAAACACTCCCCGGGCCTTGATCTTGCATTTCGCGGATCCGTGCTTTCCCGGGCTTGACTTTGTCATCGACCGGACCTCGCACGGCTCGTCGTCAATCATTATGTAGGTCCCGCTGCTGATCTTTGAAGCCTCTATCTGCTGTGGCATGATTGTCTCACCTCTGGTTTTCCTGAATTTTCAGAGATTTTACGTACATCGAGGGATCACTCCGTAGCAAGATCGATGTCTTCCTTCTTTACAGTGTTCCTTCCCGCGTGGTCCGCGAGGTCTATGGCCTCTCGCGCGATGTCCGCGCCAGCCTCTTCCACTGCTTCCCTGAGTTCTTCAACTGCTTCTTTCGATACCCGTTCTGCGCCTGCTTTCCTGATTATCCTTTCAATCGGTGCATTAGGTAGTGCCATTGTCTATCACGTTTTGGAATGGTAGAAGTATTTTTTAATAAACATAGGCATCCCAGATTCAGTGTGCCCCCTGTAATAGACACTAACGTCATCCTTCACGGCAGAGCGAACTACAGCTTCGACAGGGCTCTTACAGTCCCCGGTGTCATGGAGGAGCTCGAGAGCTCGGGCGGGAAGCTCAGGGCCGACCAGATCGACCTCGACGTGATAACGCCCTCGGACCGCTCCCTGGAGAAAATCAGGGAGAAGGCAGACGAGATAGAGGCGGACGTCTCGGAGACCGACATGGAGGTCCTGGCGCTGGCCATGGACCGAGGCGGGAAGCTACTGACCGATGACCTGGAGCTCCAGAACCTCGCGCTTCACCTCGGGATAGATTTTGACGGCCATCTTGAGGACCGTATAGAGGAAAAGAGGGAATGGAAGACGGTTTGCGGGAACTGCGGGAAGGACATCAGTGAGACTCCGTGTCCCCGATGTGGGTCGGATGATCTCCACCGTAAACTATGCTCGCGGAGTTCAGTATGAACTCCTTGGTCAGGATGAGCAGCAGGGGACCGAGTATGAGCCCTTTCAGCCCGAGCACGAGCGGTCCCGCTAGGAAACCCAGGAATATCACCAGCGGGTGCTCGTCCATCTGCCTCGAACCGACGTAAGGTCGGATGAGGACCTCCGTGAGCACGTTCAGTCCCAACACCCCGAACAGGATTATCAGCATGCCCTTGAAGGGCTGGTTGACCATGATGTAATAGGCTCCCACCGGCGCGTAGAACATGAATGAGGCGATCAGGGGCAGTAGAGCTGCGATACCTATCAGGAAGGCTATAAGCGGGATGAACGGTATGGGGCTTGTGATGAGCGAGATGACGTAGAGGCCCAGACCACTGAGGACCCCTATCAGTATGGCTACGATGAACTGTGTCATGAAAACCCCTCTGAAGATGTGATCTATGGATTCAAGGATGGATCTGACGACCGCCTGCTCGGATTCCGGCAGGTTCCTCATAACACCCTGGATCTGGCTCTGTATCTTGGAGCGGTCCCTGTACAGGTATATGGCGGTGAAAAGGAAGATTGCAAGGTCGATCAGGAGTGAAGGTATTGATGTGAAGAGTCCTATCATGTTGCGGGTCGTCCTGTCGGAGACCCTGTCGATGAAGTTCTCGACGTTCGCCTGGAAAGATGGTGAAAGGTTCAGGAGTTCTATAACCCCCGTCACCCCCTGCTGTATGGAGCCGGTGAACTGGTTGACCTGAGAAAGTATGTAGAAGAAGTTGTTGATGAAGAAGTAAAGGCTCATACCGACCAGAGCCAGCACTCCGGTGACCACTATCACCGAGGAGAGCAGATCGTTGTTCAGGCGAGCGTTAATCCAGTCATGAGCAAAACGGAGCAGATAAGCGACCGCAACACCCATTATTATCGCATCAAGGAAAGGATAAAGGACGTATAAACTGAGGAAGAAAAGGACCCCTGCCACGAGGAATATCTCGTTCTGGGTTCTCTCGCTTACTTCCTCCATGTATGAAAATAAGAACAGAGACCGTTAAATTATCTGTGGAGAGACGGACTGTTGCCACCGAGAGATAAACGTACTGAACAAAAGATATTTAAGAGTTACCGTCGGTTTCTTCAATTGCTAGGTGTAATTCTTCTATGACAGAACAGTCCAGCATCCCGCGCAGAGAGTTTGACAACTATGACGTACCTGACGAATGGAAAGAAGAGGAAGAAGACGAGGAGAAAGAAGAGGTAGAGGAACCAGAGGATATAGAAGAAGGAGAAGGATACGAGATAAGACAGGAAGAAGCCGAAGAGGGAGACACAGTACTTACATGTCCGGAATGTGGAGCCCAGAGATTCGAGGAAGACTCCGCAAAAGGAGAGCTCATCTGTGTGGAATGCGGGATGGTGATAGACGAGGACCGTATCGACGAATCCGCCGAGTGGAGAGCCTTCAACGCAGAGGAAAAGGAGAAGAAGGCTCGAGCCGGCCAGCCCCTGACCTACACGAAGCACGACATGGGCGTCTCCACGGAGATCGGACAGGGTTCAGGAGAGCTCTACAAGGTCTCGAGCAACAAGAGAGCCCAGTACTACCGACTGAGGAAATGGCACAAGCGCCTGACCAAGTCGAAGGACCGGAACCTGGGATTCGCGCTGAGCGAACTCAACTCCATGATCTCCAACCTGAACCTGCCGGAATCAGTTCATGAGGAGGTCGCACGTCTCTACGAGAAGGCGGTGGACCAGGGACTGGTCCGCGGACGTTCGATGGAGTCCATCATCTCTGCCCTGATCTACATCGTCGCGAGGAAGCAGGGAACCCCCAGAACCCTGGACGAGATCTCGGATGCTTCAGGTATCGAGAAGCGGGAGATCGGACGCGCCTACAGGTATGTGGCGCGTGAACTGGGTCTGCGCATCCTGCCAGCGAAGCCACAGGACTACGTGCCGCGTTTCGCCGGCAAGCTACAGCTCTCCGGAGAGGTCCAGGCCCGCGCAAGGAAGATAATCAAGGAGGCCAGCGAGAGAGACCTGCTGTCGGGCAAGGGTCCGACCGGTATCGCGGCCGCGGCACTTTACATCGCAGCGGTGCTTGAAGGCGAGAAGAGGACTCAGAGAGAGGTCGCCGACGTTGTCGGTGTCACCGAGGTCACCATCAGGAACCGTTACAAGGAACTGGCGGAGAAGCTCGGTCTCGAGGAGGAACTCGAGGAGAAATCCAACTGAGGGCCTCCGGCACATCTATTTTTCCTTTTACTTCTCACAGGTTTCTCTTCGCGATCATGCCGAGGACGATGAATATTATCGCGAAAATGGCGTTGTAGGCTATCCTGAGCACCAGGTTGCCGGAGTCTATCATCTGTAGCGATGTCTGGATCAGGGTCCCGATTGACAGAGCGGTCACGAAGACGAGAAGTATGCGCTGGGTCAGCATCTGCTCCTCGTGCGTCTCCCGCCGGCTTATCATGTTGAAGCCGCGTTTCGTCAGTATTATCTTGTCAAGCTCTCTCTTGATGAGGTCCTGGTCCTCCAGGCTGTCAAGGCTTTCCCTCACCTCCTCCGGGGACATCCCCACCTCAGAGGCAAGGTCCTCCACTTCGGTTTCCTCCATCTCCCAGAACTCGTCGTTGGTGTAGATTGCCTCTAGTATCCTGTACCAGTCAGACCTCGCCATACCTAAAGATTGGGAAAACCTGTTTTTGAATCCTGCCCTCAGGGAGAAGTTTCTTCCACCATCTCACGGACATCTGAGACCGGTGCATCGGTCCTGAACCCTGTAGGGGAGAAATGCGTCCTGGAGACCGGATAACCGCGGTCCCTGAGCGATCCTATAAGCTCGTCCCGGGGAGGGACCGAGACCTCCACGGTTGACGCGAGCTCGTGCACATCGTAGAAGGGCGTCAGTATCTCGGCCTCCGAGTCGATCTTCTGGAGGAACTCCCTGCTCTTCTGCCATTCATCGGGGATCTCCTCAAGCATGTCACCGGTGAACCTCTGGTCTGAGAGCTTTCCGGTCCAGAGAGGTCCCGCGTACGCCAGATCCGTGTTCCCGCAGTTGCCGCAGGCAGCAGCCCTCTCCAGTTTCCTCCACCGGCATTCCGGACAGAAAGATAGCTCCCCTATGTTGCCCAGGTTACGGTTCGTCCTCTTCTTCGACTCGGTCACTCGACCGATGACCCGGGAGTAATGGCGCTCGTGCCAGCAGACCTTGGGCTCGAAGCACTTGTCGAAACGCGCGAAGTTCCTGAACGCCTCCCTGATGTATATCCTGAGGGCGGTCTCATGCATGAAACTGTTTTTCAGCGGCTCAGCCCCGTAACGCCTCCTGCAGACGGTCCTGTAACTGCCGGTCGGAGCCGAGTTATCGGTGGCCGTCAGGCCCACGAGACTCCTGTGGTTGGCTGCGCGGACCGCCGAGTCAAGGAAGTTCGTGAACGGGCCAAACGGGTCTATATCGACCAGATGGAACCTGTTCCAGTTCTCGGATAGAAACACGTTAGCGTCCTTCTCATGGACCTCTGCCTCTATCCCGTTTTCCTCCAGCCCCTTTTTGATGCTCTCGACAGCCTCGGGGTTCGAGTCGTTCAAGTGGACCTCATCGGCGTGTTCGCTGTAACGGAAACCCCTTATCCCTGAGCCGGAAAGTGGGTCAGCGACCCTGTAGCTCTCCACGTCTATCCGGTCCCTGAAAACTCTGGAGGCGATCTCGGAGAGGTCTCTGTTCAGCCTCATCTCCGTGTTGAAGAATACCTCCGAGTCCTTGTCAGGGTCCTTCTCCTCGGGCGCGAAGATAGTATAGCCTCTCTCCCCCATATCCCCCTGCGGTCACCCAATTCTTTTAAACTGAAGCAGGTGGAAGGCTCTGTTAAGCTTTTAATAGTATCCTCGAGAGAGGCTCCGTGTATGATTTATAAGGTTTTCAGTTTTGATTTTTTACCACGGTGAGAGACAGGTGAGCAACGTAGTTAAAGAAGTGAAGAAAGCTGAGAAGGACGCTGAATCCATAAAGGAGGAGGCGCGAGAGACCAGAGAAGAGATAATCGAGAAGGCAGAGGAGAGAGCCGAGAGCATAGTAGAAAACGCCAGAGAGGATTCAGAAAAAAAGAAAAAAGAAGAGATAAAGGATTTCAGGAAGCAGATCGAGAAGGAGAAGGAAGAGATAATCGAGAAAGGGAGAGAAGAGGCAGAAGACCTGAAGGATGAGGCAGAGAATAACATGGACTCTGCCGTGGACTTTCTTTACGTCAGGTTCGAGGAAAAGTTCCTGAGGTGATAACGATAAAACCAGCAGAGATGGAGAAAGTATCGGTGACAGGACCGAAGAAAGAAGTCCGGGAGGTAGTCGAGGAACTCCATTCTCTGCAGTTGATGGATATAGATTCTTATGATGGCGAGCTTGACACCGGAGAGCCATTCGACGAGGCCGAAGACCTCTCTGAACTGCTTGTCGACATAAAGTCTCTCAAGTCGAAGCTTCCTGATGCCGGGGAAACCGGGGAAGTCGATTTCTCCATCGATGAGATACAGGAAAGACTCCCGGAGCTGAGCGAGGAGGTCGAACAGCTGATATTCAGGCAGGAATCGATAAGCAGAGAGATGGAGGATCTGAAGGAGAAGAGAAAGTTCTTCAGGAGGCTTCGAGGAACAGGTCTCGATTACAGCGATCTCAGGGGGACCGAGAACATCAGGGTGGCCGTCGGAAATATCGATGAAGAAGTCCTGGAGAGAACGGATTCGGACCGTTACGAGATCGTGGAGGGGAGGTCCGCCTCCGTGGTTATCTACACCGATGGACTTGAGGGCGCGGTCCGTGATGCACTCAGAACCGAGTACGAGGTACCCGATGTCGAGTTCTCCGGGTCCGTGGAGGATATACTTGACGAGATATCCGGAGAGAAGAGAAGACTTGAATCGGAGAGAGAAGACGTCAGGAAATCCCTCGACAACATAGCCGGGGAATGGATGGGTCGACTGGAAGCTGCTGAAAAGTTCATCGACCAGAAGGTTAACAAGGCCGAGGCGCCGCTCAAGTTCGGGACCACTGAGAACGCGTTCGTCATCCGTGGATGGGTGCCTGCGGACCGCTACGGCGAGATGAAGAGAGAGCTTGAGGACCTGACCGATGGCAAGATCCACGTCCAGAGAGAGGATTTCGACGAGGAGGAGGCGCCGGTCCGGCACGAGAACAACCGGCTGGTCCAGCCGTTCGAGTCGCTGACTGACCTGATGGCGGTCCCGCGGTACAACGAGCTGGATCCCTCGTTCATGATATTCCTGACTTTCCCGCTGATGTTCGGTTTCATGATAGGTGACTTCGGCTACGGTCTGACGACGTTCGCGGTTTTCTACCTGGGATACAGGAAGTTCCCCGGCGCGGCTGATATATTCAAGTCGCTGATGTACGCCTCGGTGGCTACGATGCTTTTCGGGCTGGCTTTCGGAGACATGTTCGGTTACGTGATGTTCGGACATCACTCCGAACTGGCTGCCATCACCGGTATCGAACTTTTCAGGCATGTACCTCTCCTTTTCCACAGGGCCGAGCACCTGACACAGGTTTTCTACATATCGGCGATAGTCGGGGTCTTCCACATCAACGTCGGCTACCTGCTGGGTATGTACAACGAGTACGTGAACCACGGCCTGAAGGAGGCCCTGCTGGCGAAGGGAAGCTGGATACTGCTGGAGATCGGTGCTGCTCTCTGGATCCTCCGGGGTATGGGCGTCGGCGCACCTGTGATGGCGGCCTCGGTCGTAACACTTTACCTCGGGGAAGGGATGGAGGGAGTCGTCGAGATACCTTCACTCATGTCCAACATACTGTCGTATCTCAGGATTTTCGGCGTGTCGGTCGCGGCGGTCTCGCTGGCCCAGGTCGTGAACTCGATCGCCAGCCCGCTTTTCGCATCCGGCAGCCTGATAGGTATCGCGTTCGGCGTGCTGATGCTCTCGATAGGCCACGTATTCAACACGTTCATCAAAATCATAGAGGGCTTCCTCCAGGGGATAAGGCTTCACTACGTGGAGCAGTTCCAGAAGTTCTACCACGGAGGAGGCAGGAAGTTCGTTCCGTTCGGTTCGGAATAAAACGATACTTGAGGTGAAAATCACACGATGGTCCAAGGACTCGAATTCATCGGAGCCGGTCTCGCGATCGGCCTGGCAGCCCTGGCAACAGGCTGGGCACAGGCCAAGATCGGGGCCGCCGGAGTTGGCGCTCTGGCAGAGGACGACAGCCTCTTCGGACAGGTACTCATCCTGACCGTCATCCCGGAGACAATGGTTATCTTCGGACTGGTTGTCGCACTGGTCTCGACCGGCTTCATCGGCGGACAGTAAAAAAGGAGGGTTCGAGAGAACCCTTCCTCATTCATTATTCAAAACGTGATACTATGGGAATCGAAGACGTGAAGGACGAGATACTCGGAGACGCGGAAAAAGAATCCGAAAGGATAGTGAAGGAAGCGAAGGAGAGAAAACAGGAGATCATCAGTGAAGCAGAGGAAAAAGCAGAGAAGATAAAGCAGGAAACAGAAGAGGAGATAGAAGAAAAGAAAGAGAGGATCAGGAAAAAGGAGATCTCCGGAGCAAGGATGAAAGCAAGGAAAGAAAAGATGGGTGCCAAACAGGAAAGCCTGGAAAGAGCGTTCGAAAACTTCAGGGATGAAATCGAGAGTCTTGACGGGGAACAGAAAGAGTCCTTTGTCAAGAGCTGTGTGGACCTCGCCGACTTCCCGATAGGAAAAGCGATAGCAACTCAGGATTTCCAGGAGGCTATCGAGGAGGAAGGCATCGAGTACGAGGAAGGACAGGAAGAAGGAGTGATACTGGTGTCCTCAGACGGCGAGAGAAGGCAGAGCTTTACGTTCGAAAACATCGTCGAAAGCTTCAGGAACGAGTACAGGAAGGACGTAGCTGAGGAGCTCCTGGGGTGAGATCGATGATAGACAGCATCAGAAAAATCAGGGAAAAGATAGCTCCCAGGGACTACCCCTACATGTACGCAAGGGTGAGTGCAAAGGCCACCAAGCTACTGGACCAGAGCGATTATGAGAACCTCCTGAAGATGGAGCCGAACGAGATAGCGAAGAACCTGGGCGAAGGAGCGTACAAGGATGAGATCGACGAACTGGGATCGAACTACGAGGGAGCCCGGCTGGTGGAACTGGCGCTGTCGAAGAACCTCTCCAGCACTATGAGGGAACTTCTGGAGATGGCCCCAGGACCCCTTGAAAACGTGATAGAGACTTATCTGAGGCGTTACGACATAGTGAGCCTCAAGAGACTGCTCCGGTGGAAGAAGTCGGGAGAGGGCGATATAATACACCTCTTCACACCTGTATCCAGCTTCGATCACTCGGACCTCGAGGAGATGAAAGAGAAGGAATTCGGGGAGATAGTGGACGGGATAGAATTCGACTCAGATGTCGACTACCAGGAGTTCCTGTCCGGTAAGGAGACGCTGAGGGAGATCGAAAACGCACTGGACCGGGCATACTACACGGAACTGGAGGACCTTGCAGAAAGGACAGGGAGCCCCGAGTTCAGGAGGTTCATCGAACGAGAGATGGAGTACCAGAACCTGAGGATAGCGATGAGGCTGAAACGTTACGGTATGGAAGGGAACGATATAGAAGAGATGCTCGTAGACGGAAGAGACTCAGAGACCCTGACCGAGGTCCTTGAGGCCGAGGACCACGAAAGCGCGCTCAAGAAGATACAGGAGATGGAGGAGATAGAATCTAGCAGCGAGATAGAGGACCTGGAGCACGCCCTCCAGGTGAAGAGGAACAGTGAGGCACTCAAGATGCTTCACACGGAACCGCTGGGACTGACCTCGATACTGGGCTACGTGGTGGCGAAGATCAACGAGGTCAAGAACCTGAGGACCCTGGTGAAGGCCAGGGAGACCGGCGTCTACGACAGGGAAGAGATAAAAGATAACCTGGTGATACCCGGATGAACCTCGAGAAAAAAGACATCGCCGTGATCGGAGAAAGCCAGTTTACGCTCGGGTTCAGATTAGCTGGCGTGAACGAGGTCCACGACCTTGAGAACTTCCAGGAGACCGTGGAGGACCTGATAGAGCGTGATGACCTGGGTATAGTTATCGCCAGGCAGGAGGACCTGGACCGGCTCCCCGAGAGGACCCGCCGGGACGCCGAGTCGTCAGTGGACCCCGTGCTCGTTCCGCTTTCAGAGCAGGCTGAGAGTGAGAGACTGCAGGAGAAAATCAAGAAGGCGATCGGTGCAGATATAACTTGAAAACGATACTAAGGTGAACTCAAGAATGTCAGATGGCGAAATTTACAAGGTGACAGGCCCGGTAGTTATCGCGAAGGGCATGGACCCGCAGATGTACGACGTGGTACATGTCGGCGAAGAGGGCCTGATGGGAGAAGTTATCCAGATCGAGGGAGAAAAATCATATATACAGGTCTACGAGGACACAACGGGAGTCAAACCCGGCGAGCCCGTGGAAAACACAGGAAGCCCGCTGTCCGTCGAACTCGGACCCGGACTCCTCACGTCTATATACGACGGACTTCAGAGACCTCTGCCCGAACTCCAGGAGATGACCGGCGACTTCATCGAGAGAGGAGAGGACGCGCCGGGGATAGATCTAGACGAGGAGTTCGACTTCGATCCCGAGGTATCCGAGGGAGACCAGGTGGAATCGGGAGACGTCCTCGGAACGGTGGAGGTCGATTTCGGCGAACACAAGGTCCTCGTCCCCCCACAGTCCGAGGGAGGAGAAGTCGTGGAAGTGAACAGCGGCGAGAAGACTGTAGAGGAGACCGTCGTCGAACTCGACACGGGAGAAGAGATCTCCATGAGGCAGGAATGGCCAATCAGGGAGGAGAGACCGGTCGAGGAGGACCTCAGACCGGAGGTCCCGCTGGTGACCGGACAGAGAGTTCTCGACGGACTTTTCCCGATCGCGAAGGGTGGAACTGCCGCGGTCCCGGGAGGATTCGGCACGGGAAAGACGGTCACCCAGCAGAGCCTCGCCAAGTTCTCCGACGCCGACATCATAGTCTACATCGGATGCGGTGAACGCGGGAACGAGATGACAGAGGTGCTCGAAGAGTTCCCGGAGCTCGAGGACCCGCAGACCGGCGACAAAATCATCAACCGGACGGTCCTCATCGCGAACACGTCGAACATGCCTGTAGCGGCGCGTGAAGCGTCGATCTACACCGGGGTTACGATCGCGGAGTACTTCCGTGACATGGGACTGGACGTCGCGCTGATGGCTGACTCCACCTCACGGTGGGCTGAGGCGATGCGTGAGATCTCCGCCCGGCTGGAGGAGATGCCCGGTGAGAGAGGATACCCGGCCTACCTGGCGTCCCGGCTTGCGGAGTTCTACGAGAGGGCCGGAAGGGCCACTCCTCTCGGACCCGAGGACCCGGGCTCCGTGACCATCATCGGAGCTGTTTCACCGCCGGGAGGGGACTTCTCCGAGCCGGTCACCCAGAACACTCTGCGCGTGGTGAAGAACTTCTGGGCGCTGGACAAGGACCTTGCGGAGAAGAGGCACTTCCCGTCGATCAACTGGGACGAGTCCTACTCCGGCTACGAGGAGAAACTTTCCGACCACTTCCAGCAGGAGGTCGACGAGGAGTGGTCCGAGAACATCCAGAGGATGAAGGACCTGCTCCAGAAGGACGGCGAGCTCCAGGAGACGGTCCAGCTGGTCGGTAAGGACGCGTTGCCGGACCGGGAGCGCCTGACGCTGGAGATCGGAACGCTGATAAAGCAGTTCTACCTCCAGCAGAACGCTTTCCACCCTGTGGACCAGTACTCGTCGCCGCAGAAGACTTTCGACATACTCGAGCTGATACTTGACTGGGGAGACATGGCGTACGACGCGCTGGAAGACGGTGCGCTCGTCGAGGACATAATCTCCCTGAAGTCAAAGAACCGGATCAGCGAGGTCAAGACAGCCGAGGACCACGAGGCGAAAATCGATGAGGTCCGGGAGCAGATGCAGGAAGAGTTCTCGGAGCTCGAGAGGTGATCAACCATGCAGGAAGAATACCAGACGATAAACCAGGTCAAGGGACCGCTTGTATACGTTGAAAACACGAAGGACGTCGCCTACGGCGACATCGTCGAGGTGGAGACCCCTGACGGCGAGGTCAAAAGGGGAGAGGTCCTGGAGACCTCGAAGGACGTCGTCGTCATACAGGTCTACGAGGAGACCCAGGGAATCGGGCAGGACGCCCGCGTCAGGTTCATGGACGAGAACGTTAAGATGCCGTGCTCCGAGGACCTGCTTGGCAGGATTCTGGACGGTACAGGCGACCCTATCGACGGTGGACCCGAGGTCATCCCCGAGGAAGAGCGGGACATCCAGGGAGAGGCTATCAATCCATACGCCCGCGAGCTTCCAGAGGACTTCATCCAGACAGGGGTCTCGACCATCGACGTGACCAACACGCTGGTCAAGGGACAGAAGCTTCCGATCTTCTCCGGCTCCGGGCTCCCGCACAACGAGCTCGCGAAGCAGATCGCCCGCCAGGCAGACGTCAAGGGCGAGGACACTGACTTCGCGGTCGTCTTCGCGGGGATGGGCATAACAGAAGAGGAATCACAGGAGTTCATCGAAGAGTTCGAGAACACCGGCGCACTGGAGCGGTCTGTCGTCTTCCTCAACAAGGCGAGCGACCCGGCGCCAGAGAGGATCATCACGCCAAGGCTCGCTCTGACGACAGCGGAGTTCCTCGCCTTCGAGAAGGAGATGGACGTCCTCGTCATACTCACCGACATGACCAACTACTGTAACGCGCTGAGAGAGGTCTCCGCCGCCCGTGAGGAGGTCCCGGGACGCAGGGGATACCCGGGCTACATGTACACGGACCTCGCGAACCTGTACGAGCGCGCGGGACTGATCAAGGGTGAGGAGGGCTCCGTCACCCAGCTCCCGATCCTGACGATGCCCAACGACGACCAGACCCATCCGATACCGGACCTCACCGGCTATATCACGGAGGGACAGATCGTCGTGGACAGGGACCTCGACAACCAGGGACTCAAACCTCCTATCGACATCCTTCCCAGCCTTTCCAGGCTGGAGGACAACGGTATCGGCGAGGGATACACCCGTGAGGACCATCCTGACCTCTCGGACCAGCTCTACGCCCTCTACGCTGAAGGTGAAAGCCTGAGAGACCTGGTATCCATCGTCGGCGAGGATGCCCTGAGCGAAAGGGACGAGAAAATCCTGAAGTTCACCCGGAAGTTCGAGGAGCACTTCGTCGGCCAGGGATTCGACGAGGACCGCGATATCGAGGAGGCGCTGGACCTCGCGTGGAAGCTGCTGTCGCTCGTGCCGGAGGACGAGCTCACGAGAATCGAACCCGAGATGAGAGATGAAAGACTTCCCGAGGAAGGGGAAGTCGACCTCTGAAGGTGAGGACCGTGAGTCAGGACGTAAAACCGACGAGAAGCGAGGAACTCAGGCTGAAGGAGCGCATCGAACTCGCGGAGAACGGCCACGAGATCCTCGAGAAGAAGAGGGACGGCCTCATCCACGAGTTCATGGAGGTCGTGGACGACGCCCGGGAATCCAACGAGGAGCTCGCGGACCTTTTCACCGAGGCCCAGAGAAAGCTGAACAAGGCTCTGGTCTTCGATGGCGAGGCCACCATCCGGTCCAACGCCATGACCATACAGTCGGAGCCGAAGATAACGGCCACAACGCAGAACATCATGGGCGTTGTTGTCCCGGAGATAGAGTCCGAGGAGATCAGGAGGGACGTCATGGACCGCGAGTACGGCCTGACCTCGACGACCTCCCGGATAGATTCGACCGCGGACAGGTACGAGGAACTCCTGGAGAAGATAATCGATGCGGCGGAGACACAGACCAAGATCCTGAAGCTCCTTGACGAGATAGAGAAGACGAAGAGACGTGTCAACGCCCTCGAGCACAAGACCATCCCCGAGATGGAGGACGCGCTCGACTACGTCTCGCAGACCCTGCAGGAGAACTCCCGTGAGGAGACCTTCCGGATGAAGAAGATCAAGGAGATGCAGGAGTAGGCTGAAAGACCCGGTGTTGGAACTCTGTACCACAGCCCAATTTAAGTGCCTGCTCGGGGAATTGTAGGTATGACTATGCTTGGACTCGGCACGGCCTGGTTCATCCGGGGATTCCTTGCCGCGGTCTTCTTCGTACTGGGAGGGCTGATGTGGAGGAAATCGAGCGAGATAAAGATAACGAGGATGACCTCCCTGTTCTTCGTGGCCTGGGGGATGTTCTTCACAGCCCTCAACGTGGTCTTCGGGCTCCAGACGTACGGCGTGCTGCCGGGGAAGTACCTCCCGGTAGGACTGGCCCTTGCCCATCTGTTCGCGTTCGTGTCAGTGGGCTACCTCTGGAGATCGATCACGGTGCTCTTCTACGCGAAATACGAGGATTACTGGAAGTACATAGCAGGCTGGGGTGCGGTCGTCCTGCTTCTTTCCATAGGTGTCGTGACCGGGACGGTACCGGTCATGCCTTTCAGGATGGGGATAATGGCCGGTTTCTGGCTTCCAGGGCTCGCACTGGGAGTTATAGGTTACAGGAGCGCCTCGGAGGTTTCCGGGGCCGAGAAGTACAAGCTCTACCTGATGACTACCGGCGCGCTGTGGGGGATGCTGGTCTCCTCCACGACCAACAACCTGCGGATAGGACCGATGAACGGCATGTGGGCGAATCTTCCCTGGATGGCGCTGTTCGTCGCAGCGATATGGTGGGACCAGGTCAAGGAGATAGCCTGGTAACACCTCTCATTTATTCTTTGAAAACCCTTTCTTCTGTGGAGGCCGACAGAATTGAGCGAAGGACCACCCGGGAACAGTAGAAAAGACGTATCATATGAGATGCACGGAGAGGAGATATTCGACCCTTTCAGGTGGCTGGAGGAGGACTCGGAAGAGGTGGAGGAGTGGGTCCGCCGGCAGAACAGCCACGCGAAGAGA
Organism: Candidatus Nanohaloarchaea archaeon; assembly: GCA_042217585.1. Taxonomy (GTDB): domain Archaea; phylum Nanohalarchaeota; class Nanosalinia; order Nanosalinales; family Nanosalinaceae; genus JBDGSJ01. Next base: position 56,989 of record JBDGSJ010000004.1, read on the forward strand.
TCGCTGGAAAACGAGATAAGAGAAGAGCTCAGACCCCGTCTGGAGGACATAAAGGAGTTCACGGACCACGGGAACATAGTTCCGTCGGAGGACGGCTATTACCAGGTCATCCGGCGACCGGGCGAGGAGAAGCCTGCGCTCTACCACAGGGAATCCCCCGGCTCCGACCCTGAAAAGGTGATAGATCCGAACGAGATGGACGGGGATGTCAGCGTGGAGGAGTACTTCGTATCAGGGGATGGCTCCCGGATAGCCTACCTCGTGAACCGTGGCGGGAGCGAGATGTTCGACATAAAGGTCCACAGCACGGAGGAAGACGAGATCGTGGACGAGGTCCCGGACGTGGGACGCGGCCACAGCGTGGAGTGGGACGGGGACGGTTTCTACTACGTCAGGACCGGCGAGGAAGATCAGCTGGACAAGGAGGTCCGCTACAGGGAGCTGAACGGAGATGACCGGTCCGTCTTCACCCGTTTCGGTCCGCGAGAATGGCCCGTGCTTGAGACCTCGGAGGACGGCGAACACGTCATAGTCGGGACGGTCGACGAGGACCACAACTCGGAGCTGTACTACAGCAGGGACGGAGAAAGCTTCGAGAAGATAGAACTGGATGGGGAAGGCCTCTTCCTCCCGTTGATGGATGGAGAGGACCTCTACGTCCTGACAGATGCCGGGGCACCGAACAGGAAGGTTATGAGGGGCGAACCCGGGCCTGAACCCGGCCTGGAGGACTTCATACCTGAGAGGGACAGACAGGTCCTGGAGGAGTTCGAGGTCCGTAACGGAAGCCTCGGGATGGTCTACCTCGACGGGGGAACCCACAGACTGGAGGTCGAGGAGGAGGGCGAGAGAAGAGAGATCGAGCTCCCGGGCGAGGGGACCGTGGAATCCCTGGACTGGGACAGGGACGGCGAGAGACTTTTCTTCAGGTTCACGTCCTTCGACCAGCCCTCCACCCAGTACATGGTCGAAGAGAAAGAGAGGGAAGAGCTGTTCAGGAACGAGAGAGGGTTCGACACGGAGCTCGAGGTCAGCAGGGAGGAAGTCGAATCTGGAGATGGAACAGAGATACCTCTCTTCGTGGTCCACCGCGAGGACCTCGAGAGGGACGGCGATAACCCCGCACTCCTGTACGGCTACGGCGGGTTCGGGAAGGCGATGACGCCCCGTTACACCCGCCACGTGATGCCTTTCCTGTCCGACGGCGGGGTCTACGCGGTCCCGGCGCTACGTGGAGGCGGAGAGTTCGGAAGAGAGTGGCACGAGAAGGCGAAGAAACAGCAGAAGCAGAGGACCTTCGACGACTTCATCGCCTCGGCGGAGCACCTCATCTCCGGGGGCTACACAGATACCTCGAAGCTGGCGGCGGAGGGCGGGAGCAACGGCGGACTTACGGTTTCCGCATCGGTGGTCCAGAGACCTGAGCTGTTCGCCGCAGGTATCGCCCATGTCCCGCTCACCGACATGCTGAGGTTCGACAGGTACGAGATAGGAGATCTATGGACCGGGGAGTACGGTTCACCGGGGGAAGAGGATGAGTTCCGGGCGCTGAAGGGATACTCCCCGTACCACAACATCTCGAACGATGATTACCCGGCGATGCTGTTCACGACCGCTGAGAACGATACAAGGGTGCACCCGATGCACGCCAGGAAGATGGCGGCGAGGATGCAGGAGAACACCACATCCAGCGACCCCGTGCTCCTGAGGACCTACAGCGATTCAGGACACACCGGCGGCGCAGGTATCTCCCAGGCGATCGAACAGATACTTGATGACTGGACCTTCATATACGGCCAGCTCGGGGTTGAGCCTGGAGAAAAGTAGAGGTGGAATATGTGGAGGGAGAGGACCCTATTCTTCCTCCCCGCCTGAATCCTTCTTTTCCGGCATGCTGGGGACTATGTCTGCGTCCCCGGCGGCGTCTGCTATCTCGCCGGTGTCCATTTCGGGAGTCATCTCCTCGGTCTTCTCCTCTTCCTCCTTCGCCTCCTGTATGTCCTTCCCGACCTGGGAGACGAACTTCTTCGTCTCGTTCTTGAGCTCGTAGATCTCCTTCTCGTTGACGTCGTCCAGCTCCTTGTTCCTTATCCTCTCGATGACGTCCTCCCAGCGGTCGAACATCTGGAGGTGGTCCTCGCCGACGTCAAGCTCCTCGGAGACTACCTCCGGGAGGTCGTCCTTGTCCTCCGGCGGTGTGACCCCGCGGGACTTCAGCGCGGCGACGTTGGCGCGGAGGAACTTCTTGTAGTCGTCGACTATGCCGCGGACCTTCTTCCGGGCTCCCAGCTGTGAGACCAGCTTGTGCATCCTGCGGACGAAGTCGTCGGTCCTGTCGAGGTATTCTTCGACTTCCTCTCCGGTGACTTCCTCGGGGTTCTTCTCTCCCCTGTCGCCGAACTCGTAGATGTCCCGCGCCTTCTCAACGTATTCCTCTTCGAGCATGTCCTCCTCGACGAACATCTCCTCGAGGAGCTCCGGAACCTTCTCCTTGCCCGGCGGCGCCTTCCCCGTGAGCATTATCGGTGCCTGTCCGGCGTTCGCCATGACCTGTTCCAGTTTATGCGGTATGGAGGACCTCAGGTTGTTCTCGGCCTTCTTGAACCCTGATGCGGCGAGGTTGAGCCTCTTCTTGACGGATTCCTGTGTGCCAGCGATCTTTCCCCTGTCAAGCAGTCTCTTCGCGGGCATGAAGACCCCTGTATCGTAGACCGGTTCCCCGTTCCGGACCGCCTCGATCGCGAGGGGCTCTCCCTGTCTCAGGGAGTCCCAGAACTCGGTCAGGAAAGGGAAGTACTGTATCGTTATCCTCTCGTCGGTATCCTTCGCCAGCTTCGTGACCTTCCTCCTGATCTTCTTCTTCGTGGAGTCGGGCACGTCGTTCTGTAGCTTCGTGTCGTCCAGTACGACCAGCGTGTCGATATCGCTCTCTACATCGTGCTCCGCCTTGGAGACGCTTCCCCAGACCGCGACCACGATAACCTTGTCACCCAGTTTTTCCTGCAGTTTCTCGGAGAACTCCTCCACGGCCTCCATCCTTCTCTCCTGGGACTTCTTCCGCATCTCCTTCATCTTGTCCTTAGAGGTCATGCCGGATCACATACACGGATTCCCGCCCCATATTTAAAAAACTTCAGAAATGTTGTCACGGACCACTCACAATGAGTCACTGGTATTCTTCCTTCTTGAACTCGCCCGGCCTGTTCTCGTTCTCCATCGCTGCCTTGCTGGACCACGTGTAGTCGAACTCCTCCGCCTCCAGCAGACCTTTCAGCGGGTCGAAGGCGTGCTCCTCTATCTTCGCCCACTCGCGGTCCTTGTTCGCGTCGTCCATCCCGAAGAAACGCGCCATGAGACCCTGCTTCCGGTTCTCGTAGTTCCCGTCCACCGG
>JBDGSJ010000005.1:0-3058 GCA_042217585.1 Candidatus Nanohaloarchaea archaeon
TCAGAAAAAAGAAGAAAACAGGACAATTGTTGACATCAGGTGGTAAACAATCAACCAGAAATCCGCCCTCAAACTGACCACAGTTCTCGCCACAGTAGTTCTGGCCGTCGGAACCGTATCCGCCCTTACGATCCAGTCGCCTTTAGACGAGAAGAAGATCGCGGGCGACCTCACGATAAAGGTCTACGACAGCCAGGGAAGCAAATCCACCTACAAACTATACTACAGGAAGGGGTCGGGAAGCTGGACGTACGCGAAGCACTTCCAGCAGAACGGATCCAAGACGACGTTCAACTGGGATACGACGAACCTCGATGGCTCATACGAGATAAACGTGACAGACCAGTCGAACGTCTCACAGACCGACTCGGTCGACATCAAGATAGACAACAAAGCACCCTCGATCAAACTCAAAGGGCCGAAAGGCAGGGTAAACTCCGGGGGCCTGGAGCTCTCGTTCGATGTCTCGGACGACAGCAATGTTACCAGTCTTGGCTACAGCGTGTACAGGGAGGGTAACTCGAACAGCCCTGTCAAGAAAAACGATGATGTGCGCTGCTCGGGAAGTTCCTGTTCCAAGTCCATCGATCTTGACTCCTCGAAGTTCTCCCAGGGGGCAAGGTACATAGTCCACATATCGGCCGAGGACGCGCTCGGGAACTATAAAGGTCTGGGCGGCAACTACTTCGTTTACGACGATAGGTACGAGGCGGACATGAACCCGACTGTCACTCCGTCGCCGCAGGTTTTCCGGGCTTCTGACAGGGAGTACGATTTCAGTATTTTGGTGGAGAATGGTACGGAAAAGTCCGAGGTCACGGTGGAGTGCAAGATGAAGGGTAACGGCTGGAGGGATGCAGGGAGTTACGATATAACCGGTGAAAGAAAGTACACCTGCAGCTACAACCCGGACCAAGATGGGTTTGTCGATATAACGAAGGACTTCAAGCTGAGGCTTTCAGACGCCGCCGGAAACACCCATACTGTAGATGTCGGGGAGTACACGTTTGATTTTTCGAGCCCGAAAATCGGGAATCTTTCAACGGTTGTCGGAGTCTTCAACGATGACTTCAAGGTAAGTTACGAGGCGAATGACCCGACTCTGGGGGGTTCAGTGAAGAGCATCCATTATCAGATGGATGAGTTCGAGCTGGACCTGAATACCGGCCGGAACTTTTCAGACACCGGCTCCTTCAATGTAGATGTATCGAATCTAACGTCGGGAAACTACACTTTGCATGTCTGGGCGATGGACCAGGCGGGGCGGTGGAGCAACTACGCCACGCTTGATTTCGATTACCGGCCTTACGCCGAGCCGCACGCCACGGTGAAGGTCCAGGACAGGAAGGAGATAACTTCAGGGGAGACGGGCTCGGTGAAGGTCAACGTCACCAACACCGGGAAGCTCCTGATCGAGGGTATGAAGCTTAACGTCGGCGGGGACCTGTACAACAGGTCTCTCTCCGTGGGAAGCCTGAAGCCGGGCAGGTCCGAGGTCCTTAATGTCTCTCTCCCTACCGAGCCCCGGGACATGGGGAGGCACACGGTAACTTTCAGCACAGAGAGTCCGGATGTATCGACTTCGATGGACCTTATAGTTAGGGCGAACGAGGAGCAGCGGAAGAAGATCAAACAGAAGTACCAGAAGTGGAGGTCCAGGTACAAGAGGCTTCATACGAATGTCTCCGAGCTTCAGCAGGCGATAGGTGGTTCCTGGGAGAGGCAGCTGGAGGGCAATTTCTCGGGCTTCAACGAAACCATCCAGCAGGCGACGGAGGCTAAGATAACAGGTAACTACTACAAGGTTTCGAACGCGCTCCAGGGTATCAGGGAGAAATATGCTCAGGCCAGAGAAGCCTTCAACACCGTCCAGGAGAAGTACAGGAGTGCGCAGACCACGCAGATGGTTCTTACTCTATTCCTCGTCTCCTTCGGCGTGGTGGGTATCGTGGCTGGTTACGTGTACTTCAGCGATGATTACTACCTGGACCTCGATGCGCTGACCGGGCATGAGGCGGTCCGCTCCCTGAGGGAGAGCGATTACGGTGAGTTGGCTGCTGCGAAGCTAGGTTCTGCGGCTGAGAGGATATCGGAGTTCATAGAGGAAGAGGAGGAAGAGGCGGAGTCAGGCTTCCAGGGCTTCACCTGATGAGCTTGAAGGTGTCGCTGAACCGTTCCTTCATCATTCCCTTGTCGCGGACCGTGGCGACGGTCTTCGCGAACTCGTGGGAGAAGTCGTCGTTGACCGCGGCCTTCGATGTCGCGTCGTTCAGCAGTATCTCTATCTGGGCGTCCTGCTTGAGCTTCTCCACGAGTTCCTGGTCTGCCCGGGTGCCGCTGAGGTACTGGGAGACCGCGGGCTGGGTGACTCCCAGTTTATCCGCTATCTGTTCCTGCTTGAGGCCGTACTCCTGCTGTAGCTTTGAGGCCACGATGCTTCTCATGGCGGGGAGAAGTTCGTCCACGACTACCTCGGCCTCGAACCTCATGGTGAGAAAGTCGTCTGCAAGAGTTAAACCTGTAACCTGTCCGGGAAGAATAGGAAAGAAGATGTGGTACGTGTCAGTGGTCCGCCTGCTGGACCTCTCTTGAAAGTCTCTCCACGTCCGCGGCTAGTGCGTCCAGTTTCTTGGAGACCCGTTCTTTCTCCTTGATTATGTTCTCGACTTTCTCGTATTTCCTGGCTGCCTCGTCGAGGTGGTGTTTCTCGACATAGGCTGCCTCTGTTTCCATCATGTTGTCGATTATCTCCTCTGCGATCTCTCCCAGAAGAAGGTTAAGGCCGTGGTAAACGTTTGAACGGACGTACTGGCCGTCAGATGCCTCGTCCCTCACCATCCTCTTTATCCTGGCGTGGGTGAAGGGCAGGTCGGATACGTCTACGTCTTCAGGTACTTCAACCATGTTATCACGTAGAGATTTCCGTTACGAGGCTTATAATGGTTTCCTACGATTTCTGAGTCCGGCTCCGCCGCAAGCGAGGACAGCAGGCGGTCGGTAGATATAAAATCCCGCGAGGGGCATTCTTTCACAGTGGAATGGCCCAGATAATAATAAA
>JBDGSJ010000006.1:0-31257 GCA_042217585.1 Candidatus Nanohaloarchaea archaeon
GATAACAGTATCTTCAGTCTGTTTTCGCTGGATAGTGCCTGGAATATTTCTGCGGTTTCTTCGAGGTCTTCCCTATACATAACATTTGAATAGTTGTTCAAATATTTAAATAATGGTTGGTCAAACAGATTTATGGAAAATCGTGACTGGATTCTCAGCATAGCCGAGACCGCAGTCTGGTATGGATTCTTCTACTACCTGTTATTCGCCATAAAGCAGGGAACAACACTCTGGAAGGACGCAGCCATTTTGCTTGGACTGACCTATATCGGCTTTATGCTATGTCCTTGGGTTCACAGAACCAAGGCGTGGAAAGAAACAATCGGGAAGCTGACATAGCTTCCTCATTCCTCCTTTTTCTTAAGGAAATAGAATAAACGATTGTATGCCTATACAGACAGATACAACCCTTCGGGAGTTTTTCACCAGTCCTATGGGCGGTTGAAGTCAACCGCCATCACTCAAAAAGGGGCTCTCGATCCTCTATCGTGGGTTTTATCACCTGCCGGAGGGACTTTCTCTACATGGAAGAACGATCTGTGTACGCCGGCATCCAGCTGACAGCTCTTTCCGCCTTCCTGGCGGCCTACGGAGGATCGAACCTCGCACTGCCCGGCTTCGGACTCGCGGTGCTCGGGACCGCTCTCACGGGCTACGGGCTGGTGAAGGAGGACCTCTGAGATGGATGAGGGACTGCTGCACCACGCATCACTGACGGTCTTCGGACTGGGGGTCCTGATCTCCAGCGCAGCGGACATCCACAGCGGACCGGACCTTTTCTCGGTACTGATGGCTGTGGGCGGCGCAGGGCTCGTGGTGACGGCGGGCGCACCCATGCTCAGGGGCGATCACGGCGACGGCCACGGCAACTGGACCTACCTGCTGGCGCTCGGCGCCGCGATGATGTTCGCCGGGGCGGTCCTGCGCGCACTCGGAACCTGATCCCGGCCAGAAGGACCACCGTTAAAAGACTGAACGTTCATTCAGGAACCATGTCTTCTGGAAAAGCGATACGGACGTCGGAACTGACGAAGATATACGGAGACGAGAAAGCCGTGGACGGCCTCTCGCTGGAGGTGGAGAGCGGAGAGATATTTGGTCTGCTGGGTCCCAACGGAGCAGGCAAGACCACGACCACCGGCATGCTTACGACGCTCGTCAAGCCCACCTCGGGATCGGCCGAGGTCAACGGTTTCGACGTGGTATCCGAGCAGGACAGGGTCAGGGAGAGCATAGGAGTGGTTTTCCAGGAATCAGCCCTTGACGACCGGCTGACCGGCCGCGAGAACATGGAGTTCCACGCCCGGATGTACGGCATGGGAAAGACCAGGCGGAGGGAGAAGATAGAGGAGATGCTGGAGCTCGTGGACCTCTCCGGGGATGCTGACAGACAGGTGGAGGATTACTCGGGAGGGATGAAGAGAAGGCTGGAGATCGCACGAGGACTGATACAGGAGCCCGAGGTCCTTTTCCTTGACGAGCCCACTCTCGGGCTTGACGCCGAGACCCGGAGAAGTATCTGGGAGTACATAAACGATCTCAACGACCGCGAGGATATGACGATAGTTCTCACCACGCATTACATGGAGGAGGCTGACTTCCTCTGCGACCGCGTCTCGATAATGAGAGAGGGAAATCTGGTCGCCACCGACTCACCGGCCTCGCTGAAGGGCCGGCTGGGCGGCGACATCGTGAAGATAAAGGTCGAGGGAGGCAGCGGAGTCAGGGAAGCAGTCGAGGAACTCGGATGGGTCGAAAAGGTCGAGTTCAGCGGAGAAGAGCTGTCCGTGACCACGGAGAACGCAGAGAAACACGTCGCGGAACTTGTGGACCTCGTTGAGTCGAAGGGCGGCGATATAGAGTCCCTGAACCTGAGGAAGCCAAGCCTGGAGGACGTCTTCCTCCACCTCACCGGCAACAGGATCGCCGGGAGGAAAGGCCTCGGGGGTGGGGAAAAGTGAACGCGGACCTCAGCTCGGTTTACGCGCTCTGGCTGAGAGAGGTCAAGAGGCTGAAGCGCTCTCCGTCGCGTATAATCGGCGGACTGGCGATGCCGGTCCTCTTCATGGTTTTCCTTTCGACAGGGTTCGGGTCGATGGGTCTTGAAGGTCTGCCCGCGGGGGTGAGTTACGTCCAGTACCTGGTACCCGGGATAATCGGTATGACCATGCTTTTCTCCGGCTCTATGGCAGGCATGTCTCTGCTCTGGGACCGGGAGCACGGGTTCCTGAAAGAGGTGATGGTGACGCCAGCCTCAAGGCTTTCGATCGTTCTGGGGAGGATAGCCGGCGGAGCGACGATGTCCGTATTCCAGGGGATGCTGGTCCTCCTGGCCTCGCTTTTCATCGGTTTCTCCATCAGAGGTCCTGCCGGGTTCCTGGTCGGGTCCGTCTTCCTGGTGATGACAGCCGTCACGTTCATCGGCATGGGGATGATATTCGCGTCGAAGATGAAGGACAGCCAGGGTTTCGGACTCGTGATGAACCTCGTGATATTCCCGATATTCTTCCTCTCAGGTGCCATCTACCCCGTCCAGAACCTTCCCGGTCCGGTCCAGTACCTCTCCTACATCAACCCGCTCACCTACGGGATAGACGGCATGAGAGCCGCGATGACCGGGGCGTCTGAAAGCTCCGTGCTCCTGAACCTGGGCGCGCTCTCAGCCTCCACGGCCCTGCTGCTTCTTCTGGGAACACATTTCTTCCGGGAGATGGAGGTATCCTGAGGTCATACGGACAGGTAGCCGTCCTCTATGTCCTGGAGGACCGTACCCATGGTCAGGGTCAGGAGCAGTACGAGGTAGACGACCAGCATCCCGAGGTCCGCGAGGAAGATGTCGAACGAGGAACTGGTCATGCCCCTGCTCGCTCCCCAGAGACCGGATATACCTCCTATCAGGCCCCCCATCGCGGCCCCCCAGTAGTTGACGCCGTCCCTCCTAACGAATATCAGCGGGACGTCGAACTGCCTGGTCAGCCGTCTCGCCGCGTAGACGAATCCTGCGAGACCTGATATCGAGACGAAGAAACGTACCGGAGTCCCTGCGAAATAGTTGACCGCGGCGAGGACCACAACTCCTCCGAGAGCTATACCGGCGAGCCTGCGGTCCTGCTCTTCCCTGTCCATAGCCATTATTTCGCGCCCCCACTGAAAAATCGTTGTGTCGCCATCACTTGGTCACAAAAATACGACACGTTTTTAAGTTTTCGTCTCTCACGGGTTCTCATGCCGTCTGAAACCGCCGGAGGTCCTGAGGAGGGCCTCCTCGAGAGGGACCGCGTGCTTGAGCCCGGGGCCGAGACCTCGCTTGAGTACGTGGAGCAGGTGATGGAGTCGGACCACTCGGAGCCGCTTGACGGAAGCCTGACCAACGAGCTGGTGGAGACGCCGGTGGACACTGTCCTGAAGAAGTACTCGAAGAGGCCGAAGATGGCGTACGTCCAGGCAGCCGGGAGGATACCGGCGAGGAAGCTGGAGTACCAGAACATAGAGGACCGGATAGAGAACGAGAGAAGTTTCAGGGAGTTCATCGACCGTGAGCTGATAGACGTTCCGGAAATACTCGGTTCGGAGCAGCAGTACGTCGAGTTCGAGAAAGTCGAGGGCGAGGACCTCCACACCTACCTCAACTCCGCCTCGGACGAACAGGCGGAACGCGCGGGCAGAGAGGTCGGAGAGTTCCTCGACTACCTCCACGGGAGGGACGGCGCTATAACAGATCTCAGGATAAACAACTTCATGGTCCAGCCGGACGGGAGCATGGCGTTCGTCGATGCGGAGTACTTCGCGGAGGACGCGTCGGACTGGGAGAAGACCATGGACCTGATAACGATGGTATCAAGCGCAAGGCAGGTCAAGCCCGGCTCCTACAGCTCCTTCAGGTCCGGCTTCGAGGACAGCTACGGAGACCCCGGCGCCTTCACAGACCTCGCGGCCACCCTGACCTCGCACCTGCACGCCGCGGGACTGGAGACGGACGTCGAAAGGACTCTGCGGGCGTCCTACAACGCGGGGGCGCAGACCGCGGACCGCCTACGGCGTTAAACAATAAAAGGGGGCGAACCAAATTGATGGATGTGAAAGAGCAGGTGGACCTCTACTTCCCGGATTCCATGAATCCTCTTCTGCTTTACCTGCCGGCGGTCACGCTGGGACTGGCGACCCTGCTTCCGGGATGCGACTGCATGATAGGTCTTCCGGGAGCGGAGATAAGCTACGCCGCGTTCTCCGCGCTGTACGTTCTGGCCGTCTCATTCCTGATCCAGAACCTCGGGCTCAGGCACGGGCACGAGGACCTCGCGAGCAGGATAACAGGGAGGTTCTTCCAGGAGACGGAGGGGCGTTACGAGGGCCTCGCGGTCGGAGTAACCGCCGTTTTCGTCGCATCGATCTACATAACCACGACGCTGTTCCTGTACAGCTTCATGACCTCGACGACCTCGCTGCTGGTGATGGAGCAGGCAATCTACCTGTTCGTGTACGTGCTCCAGCTGGTGACGATATTCGAGTTCTCGATCTACAACATCCTGGAGAACCTCTAGGAGAGCTTCTCCTTGACCCACTGCTGGGCCACGAAGAACATGGTTATGCCGAACATCCCGCTGAGGACCTGGTAATCTCTTGGAAGCGACAGCCACCACCTGAGCCCTTCCTCGAACATCTCCGTGTTGATGTATATCCCTGAGGCGGCATAGGAACCCGCGGCTCCGGCCGGTGCGCCCAGGACTCCGCCGTAACCTTTCTCGTCTCCGATCCCGTAGGCGAGGTCCTGTTCAAGCGAGAAGTACTCCTCGCCGGCGACGTTGCCGGAGTAATCTGCCTCCTCCAGCGCGACGCGGTCGCTCTCGAGCGACTCGATGGTCCTTTCATCGCTGAGGACCTCTCCGTCCTTTCCCTGCGGCGTGAAAGGTCCGTAGATGTCGACCGGACCGTAGATACCTGATCCTTTCATACAGGACCCTCAGAACAGGCCGAAGATCTTTCCCGAGCCTTCATCGTTTTCCGTATCGATGGTTTCTTTCTGGTAGTCCCAGCCCTGGTGGCTGAACCTGTGGCTGTTCTCCTTCGCCCTCTCCTTCAGCCTGTCGCCTCGGTAGACACCGGTGTAGAGCCCGACCATGAAGGCCAGGCGGTCGTTGTCCTGGGTCCTGAACTCGTCCCAGTGGTTGTCGGCGACCGCCCAGTAGAGCTGTTCCGCAAGCTTCCTCTCGTCGAGCTGGTGCTTCACGAGCTTCTCCGCGGCCTGACGGTGCGCGGCACCCATCTGGACCCCCTCGGAGAACCAGCGGTTCGCGCTTCCGACCGATTCGCCGTACCTGTCGTCGGTCCTCTCATCCCTCATGTGGCGGTATATCGCCGAGGTCTCGGTCGCGGGACCGGACTTCAGAGAGGCGGCGCCGGGACGGGTCAGCTCGTAGTCCTCCTCTACCCGGTCCGCTATCCTGTTGATGTCCGGCGGGTATATGCAGAGGTCCTGACGGAGGTCGAACGGGTAGTTCTCGTCGAGAGCTCCCTTGCCCTCCTCGAATATGTCCTCCAGTCCCTGCCTGACGGCCTCGGCGCCGGGTCCGCGGCATCCACAGCTGCAGGGCTCAAGCATACCCCTGTCGAGCTGTCTTTCTCCGTCAAGTTCGTTGAAAAGCCTGACCTCGTCCGTAGTTCCCATATGTTACCGTTTAATGACACCGGAAGTTAAAACGTTTTTCTCGGTTCACGGCCTGAGCAGGAACTCCGTCACGGTGGAGTGCTTGTAGTCCCTGACGTCCAGCCTCTGGTCCGCGACTATTCCCTGTATCGTGTCGCCGTCCAGTATGAAATCTGTCAGGTCGTTCATCGGCTGGTCCGCGGGCGTCGCGGTCACGGTAAGGAAGTCGTCGCCCGTCGCCTCCCGTGACTCCTCCTCGTCGAGCGTGGCGCGGTTCTGGAACGCCAGCGCGGCCTGGTGGTCGTGGCCCGAGTACTCGACGTCCACCGATGGAGGCCTGTTGGAGTTCAGCATCTTGTCGTTCTTGTCCTTGCCCCTGCCGCTGGACTTGTGGCTGACCAGGACCTCGTTGTCACCGATCTCCAGGTGTTCTCGGGAGCCGTCGGTGGTCCCCTCCATTATCTCGACCTCTCCGTCCTCTATCTTCGCCCGTGCGAAACCGTTCTCCCGGAGTCCGGCGCCGTCGATGTTGTTGTCGCCGCGGAGGTTGTTGTTCTCGTGGTTCCCGGTCCCGATGTAGGCCCTTCCGAGAGAGTCCTCCTCGATCATCTGCTCGACCCGGTCGTCGATAAGCTCCCTGACCCTGTTCAGCTGCTGGTGGAGATGCTGTGAGGGCTGCTGCAGAGTCACCCTCTTGCTGACTACCTCGTCCGCCGCCAGCTTCTCCTCTGGACCGCCCCCGGCCTCCTCTACTCGCTCCCGGACCGGACGGATCCAGCTCTCGTTGAACATGTCGCCTCTCTCTATGTAGTTCTCGGTTCCCTGGCCCCTGAAGGCGTCCCAGCCCTGCACCGCGTCACCGATATCCACGAGTATCTGGTCGTCCGGGGTCTCATCCTCTATGTAGTCTATCTCGAGCTCCAGCATGTCCTCAATCGGGGTCTGGTGGGCCCACCTGAGGCCGTGGGGCGCGCCGAGCTGGGAGTCACCGATCAGCGACACGCCCTGCATCTCGTCCTCCTTGTAGTCGAACCCGAGGACCTGGGTCTCGAAGAACGCGCTCATCAGGTCCTCATCCTCCCTTCCGAAGGTCTCACGGAAGTCCTCCCTGAACTCGTCGGGCTCGAACTCGTCCTCAAGAGAGTGGTCATCGAGGAACTGCTCCAGCTTCCGGTCCTCGACCTCTTCAAGGAACTCCTCGACCTCGAGCTGGCGGCCTATGTTCCTGAGGTCCTCCTCCGCCCAGGCGCGGAACCTCGGCGTCTTCACGACTTTGCCGTCGACCTCCTCGTGGTCCAGCTCGGCCAGCATCACGGTGGAGTCGTACATGCCCTTCTGGTGTCTCTTGACGTCCCAGTTGGAGTCCATGCCCTCCTTCTTCGCCTCCACGACCTCCCTTCCATCCTGGAAGGTCCCGACCTGGACCGCGGCCATGATATCGGAGTCCATCCCCCTCCCCTTCCTCACGAACCTGACGCGGCCCTGTCCGTGGTGGGAGTTGATGAACAGGTCCGGGTCCATGTCGCTCATCTGCTCCCTCTGGTTTATCATCCTCTCGTGTCCGTACTTCAGCGGCACGTCCGAGTTACCGTTCAGGTTGTGCGCCGCCTGGACCACGTTGCCGTTCAGCTCGAAGGTCGCTATGTCGCCGTCGTAGACTATCTCCCGGAAGTCAACGTTGTCTATGTCCTCGTGGAGCTTCCTGTACTGCGCATCTGTCGCCTCGTTCAGTATCTCGTTCCAGTCCGCCTTGATATTGGTCCTGCTGAGTATCTTCGCGCCGCCGGGCCCGAGCGCCTCACGGACCGCCTTCTCCGCGTTCAGCGCCCCGACCTCAGTCTTCTTCATGCTTATCGTGGTCTCGAGGTCGTCTATGGCGTCCTGTATCTCCCTGCGCCTCTCCCTCATCTCGTCGACGTGGTCCTCCGCCTCCTCCGGCACGTCAGTCTCCTCCAGCGTGTCGACGAGCTCGCCGTCGATAAGGTCCTCCTCGTCGATGCCGGTCAGCCGGTCCCTCAGGTCGCCCGAGACGTCCTCGTACTCCTCGAGGGTCTCGTTCACCTGCCGGACCGCGTCCATCATCTCGTCTATGTTCTCGTCTATCTCCTCGCCGATATCCCGGACCTTGTTCACGTAGTTCTGTATGTCGGCCTCCTTGATCTCCTTCCGGTTCTCACGTCCCTCCTCCCCGTCGGCCAGGACCACCGGGACGTCCCTGCCGATCGCGTCGGAGACCTTTCCGAACTCCTCCTCTATGCTCTCTATCGCCATCTCGTAGTCAACTATCTTCCGGGCGAGCTCGTCCTCATCGATCGAATCATCTATCATCGCCATCACGTCGTCGACCCTGTCCTCTGAGACCACGCGGTCCCCGATGACCTCCTCCAGGGTCGAATCCTCGAGCGCCTCCTCGATGTTCTCGACGCGCTCATCGTAGTCCTCTGTCTCATCGACGGAGTCGAGAAGCTCGAGGTCCTCGTCGTTGGTTATCGAGTAGAACAGCGGGACTCTCGGGATCACGCTTCCGCCGACGTACATCCTGAACTTCTCGTCGGAGAAGTAGTCGTCTCCCTCCTCCTCACGTATCTCTGAGAGCTTGTAGGCGAGTCCGCGCCACGCCTTCGGCGATGAGAGCTTGGTCCCCGTGTTCGGCTCCCCGACCATGAGGACGTGGGCCTCTCCCTTCTCCTCAGCCCTCGCCTTCCTGTAGTCCTCGTTGACCCCAAGAGCCTCGCCGGCGAGGAAGTTCAGCTTGTCCTCCTGGCTGGAGAGGTCCGGCTTGTCCATGTAATCGGTGGAGAACGCGAACGAATACGTCTTTGTATCTTCCTCCTGGTTGCCGAAACGTTTCTCGACCAGGACCTTTCCCTGCGGTGATTCACGCAGCTGCTCGAGGTGCGGCTCTATCTCCTCCTCAGGTATCTCCTCGCCGTCGTTGAGACGGGATACCACGTTTTCGAATCCTAAATCCTGTCCAGAGAAGCGCTCAAGGGAACTCATGCTCGCAGCCGAGCAGGTCTGTAAAGGTTTTCAGAAGCGCTGAAACTTCCAGTTCTCGACTGCGTACTCAAGTTCTCCCCCCTGTCGAAAAAACCGGACGCACCAGTTATTAATCTAACGCCCAGGACCGGTCAGGAGATTCATCTGGCCGGAACAGTCCCGTTCGGCGGACCCCCGCCCGGGTCGTTCACCGGCGCCTCTCCCGTCTCACCTATCGGTCCGCTCTCGGATACCACTGGGAGGAGGTTGTAGCCCTGCGGTCCGCGCTGGACCACCTCTATGTCGAAGAAGAACCCTGTCGAACCGCCCGCCGATACCGTGAAGGACTGCGTGACCATGAGCTTCCCCGAGGGGACACGGATATTGACGTTCCTGCCGGATACCTCTCCCTCGGCGTCAAGGACGTGAAGCTCTATCTTTTCGTAAGTACCGGGCGCGAGCGAGGTGTTCAGTACCGACTTCCTCTTCTCCCCCTGGACCTCGGTCAGGTCGACCGTCGGCCTCTCAAGGACCAGTTCCGTGCTGGAGTTCGAGGAGTTCCTGAAAACGACCGCCTTGGAGAAAGTCACGTTCAGGTAATCGAATTTTTCGATGGCTGTCGGCTGGTCGCTTATGTAGAGCCTGAACTCTCCTGAACTCTTCTGATCAGCACCCTGGTGGATGCAGCCCGAGACCACCGCCACAACACCCATAACGAGCAGGGCGGAGGACCTTACACTCTTTTCTTCGCTGAGATGAATCATCGTGGAGCCTCCATCGGCTCCCCTCTCCCATCAGGTGTTTTGCGGCCCTTCTTTTTACAGGTTTGGTCCGGATCTGAACCGGAGGAAACAGCCCCTGAGAAAGAATTAAAAGCAGTAATTCACAAGAAAACAATATGGCGGACCGGTGTGAGCCCGGATGTCAGTCCTCCATTCTCCAAAACCTTCTACTACCCGGATCTGAAGTGCGGTAAGATGAGTTCAGAGCCTGCCGCGGCGGCAGGCTCGACCCCGGATATCGAGACGCGGTCCGACCACCAGCAGATCATCGACGCCCTGACGGACCGCTACCTGGAGGATTACCAGGATTCACGGTGGGACCTCGCGCTCAGGGAGGTCGAGTACTTCTACAGCGAGGAGAACTCCCCGGGGGAAAGAGATGAACTCTACGGCCACCCGAAGGGCGAGCTCGACTTCGGGCTCGTGGACCTTGACCGGCAGGAGATAGTCTACCACGAGGTCAAATCCAGCAGGAAGTACATGGAGGACGGCCTGGAACAGATCGAGAGGCTGGAAGAGACGGTCGAGAACCTGAACGAGCACCTGGACTCGGAGTGGGATGTCGATGGCGAGGTCGTGACCCCTGAGGAGATAGACCTGGAAGGACTGGACCCGTCGGACTACGGGGACGCTGTCTACTGTTCACGGGAGACCGCGAACCGCCTCAGGTCCTCGGATCCGTTCTCCGAGATATCCAGCCACCTCTTCGATGACGAGATACCTCTGGAGGACGCACCAGCGCTGGAAAGACAGGTTGAGGAACTCTACGCCTCCTAGAACATCATCACAGCTATTAACACCGAGAAACCGGTCAGTACTGCGGGGAAGACCATCACCGCGGCCCGGTGAAAGCTGGAGCCGTACAGGTAATGCGTCATGTAGATGTAACCGGTCAGCACCAGCCCGAAACCCCCGAAGAAACCGAGCGGCAACACAAGGAGCTTCATGGGTGACATCAGGCCGACCACGGTCACTATATCACCCATGTTGTTCTGCTCCGGCATCATGGCGCGGCCCAGACCGTAGAAGACCACTATCTCCGCCGCGAAACTCACAGCGAGTATAGATAGCATGCTGTCCATGAAACCCCTGGAAGTCTCGCTCTGCTGGGAGAAACCCTGGACGATCTCCGCGATCGCCTGGTCCGGCATCAGACCGCTGAGGCTAAGAAATAGTATAGCAGCCACGATGAGGAAAAGAGCGGCGAACTCCTCACGCTCGGAGGGTTCTATACCCAGAAAATCAGACATGCTTGAGATTTCTACCCGGACATTAAAAAATCACAGTAGTACCAGGAACAGCGGGACAGCCACCATCATGAACGAGAAACCTGCGAAAGCACGATCATCAGTCATCAGCCGGTCAAAGACGAACTTCAGCCCCCTGAAGTACCGGTCGTAGAACAGCATGAACAGCACCGTCACCGCGGAAGCCGCAAGACCGAGCACGAGAAGGACCCTCATCCCTGCCTCTGTCCCCACTACCGTTGCGGCCAGCAGCGTATCGACGAGAGTCGTGACGTTCGCACCGAGGATATACGGCACCACTTCCTCCCTCCTTATCAGGTCCTGATTGTAGAGCGGAACTATCAACCCGAGAGAAAGCGACACGCTCGCCGTGAGGACCGTGAGCAATCCTCCCGCGAGCAGTGAGAGCCACCGGTTGTCCAGCAGGAACCTCACGTAGTCTCCAGCCAGCCTGTTCCTTCCGAGGTCCGCGAACGCCCTGTCAAACCTGTTCAGCGCGAGGAAGAGGAACGCGACCGCCGCGGCCAGCGAAAATGAAGGACCGAGAAAACCCTGGAATAACCTGACCGAGGGAGAGAAAAGAGCACCCAGAGAATACCGGAGGATTGCCGGCCCCTGGACCTCAAGGAAACCGAGCCCGAGATTCTCTGTCAGCAGGTAGCCTGCTGCGGTCGCTGGGATGTAGACCGAGTAAGTCACGAGGAACGAAAGTATTCCGACCGACACAGAGTCCACTATACTCTCGTTCTCCCCGCTGAAGTACTCAAGAACACCTATAAGTACAACGATAAAGGTTGCGCCAAGCCTTGAACCCGATGCAAGAAGGAAATACTGCCCGGAGTCCAGGATACCCTCCCTCAGGAATGCAAGCCCTACAGCAGCAACAGTCGACCCGTTCAAGAGCATATAGGAAGCGAACCATCCCGAGCCGAGAGCGGAAAGATCATCAGTAATCACGTCCGAGAGCACAGACCTCAGGAAGGGAGCAAGCTCGGACGTGGAGGCGGTCAGGAGCTGAAGCGAGAATACGAACACAAGAACCGCAGTAAGCCCGTAGAAAACCCTTTTCGCCGCGCTCATCACAGGCAACTTTTAACCTTCCGGACCTAAAAGGGTACCTGTATGGGGCTGGAGAAGGAACCCACGGAAGCCGATAAAGAGGAATACGAGGAAGCCACGGTGCTCGGGGACGCCACCCCTGAGGAGTTCGCAGGCCTCGAGGAGAGGACAGGACCTAAAGAGGATATCAACCTGATAGTCAGGACCGAACCGAGCGACGGCGGCAAGAAGGTCCTCGCCGTCACCAACAAGCGCGCCATCTCCTTCACTTCAGGAGACACGCGCCTTCTCGGCGAGAAAAACACCTTCCAGGACCTGAAGATAGACTCCATCGAGGACATAGAGGTCCAGGAGAGAGAGGGATTTGACAGGATGAAGGTTTCCGCCGCTGGACCGGAGCGGACTTTTATGGTACCCCCCGGCACCGGAGTGAAGGTGGCCGGCCACATCAGGGAGATACAGGAGAATCCGGACCCCACCAAACAGCTTGAGAAACTGGAGAAGAAGAGGGAGATGGGAGCTATCTCACCGGAAGAGTACGAGAAGGAAAGGGACCGGATCGAGGACATGATGTGATACCGCACAACGCCGTCCTTCCCGGGAAACGAAGAGTTATTTTAAAAGCGTTATTACCTTAATGTGACAGTGTAATGGGGGAGCGACTGCGGTTGAAGGACCTTGAGAACATGTACCACATGAAGAAGCGCGAAGAGCTTCAGCGCCGTCTCTCGGACAGCTTCAGGAAGGCAGGGACCGACGCCAGAGAGTACGGGATAGAGACTCCTGAGGACCTTGACGTGGAATTCGTCCCGGGTATTTACAGGCAGGGATCGTGGTCCGGGAAGTACGACGGCGAACAGATACTGGTCAGCGGTCCATCTGGACCGAACTACTCGGTTGACAGCGTGATATCAAGAGGTCTTCTCCACGCCGAGAACACGCGCAGGATGGGAGACGAACCCCAGAGTTCACAGGTGCTCAAGGCCCGCGGCATAGAGACCCTCTACGGCCTCTACCGGGAGGGCCTGACCTCCGACCGGGAGAAGATGGGTGTGGCGCTCCAGCAGACCCGGAAGATGTTCAACAGGAACCCAGCCTACCCGGACAGGGCCGGCGACGCGATAGCCCGGGTCCCCGCGGACATGGTGAAGCTGAACGGCGAGATAGAGAAAGAAGAGATGAAGGAGATCATAGACGGTTTCATGGCCGAGGTCGAGGAAGATTACAGCCAGAGGCGTTGATCAGACAGCTCTCGCCTGATACACGTTGTTCCTCTGTGACTCCTCCAGCTCTCCCGCGTCGACCTTCTCCCTGTAGACGATATCACCATCGCCGTAGACTATGACCTCTTCGCCAGTGAGTTCCGCCTCCACGCGGTCCATATCACCGGCTGTCAGGTCGACCAGTAGCTCCCTGCCGCCATCCATGTCGTATGTATCCATGTAATCAGGAGTTTCTGCCTCCTCAGGCTCCTCCAGCTCTCCGTCGAAGTACTGACTCACAGCCGGATCGTCGGGCGAAGCCGCTATCTCGCTTCCTGTCTGTCTCAGTATGCTCGAATCCATCCGGTCCGGAAGACCGTCCTCGGTGTAAAGCACCGGGACCACGAAGTTGTTCTGGTCCAGCGCATCCTCGACGACGTCCTCGTAGCCGTTCGTGACGAACCTGCTGGACCGGAGCCGGTCCTGGAGCACCTCGCCCCGTCGGACCGTAACCGGGTAAACCTCGTCCAGACCGTCGAAGACCATGTAGGCCGGTATCTCGTCCTCGCCGTCCATCATGGATATAACGTCATCGCTGGCGAAAACCGGGTTCTCGTCCTTTTCCGAAAGGGAGCTCCGGAAGTCCTCCACGAAGTCCTGTATCTTCTCGTGGAGCTGGTCCTCGTCTTCGCCGCCGTACTCCATGTACAGGTCGCTGGACATGTTGAAGCTCGGCGCAGACATCGCCCGGGTCTCGGGATCTGTGAACTGCGCGAATTCGACATTCCACGGTGTCTCCGAGCTGAAACGGCGGTGGCTTGCGACAGGCTCTCCCAGCTCCTCCGCAAGGTCCTCATCCAGCACCTCATGCACTCTATTCGCCATGAAGAGTACCTCGAAGACCTACATTAACGCTCAGAAGATAAAAACGTATGGGGAGGGCCGAGTCATATCTTTCCGAGGCAGGACTCATGAACCCTTGAACCGGATACTTTCACCCCTCTCCCTTCAGGGAGCTCCTCCCCGCAGACGTCGCAGTGCTGGCTATAATCTTTCGCGATTGGCATGTTGTTTTATACGATCTATCGGATTTTATATTTTTCTCCATACAAATGTTCGGTATTTTTAAAAAGCTCTCCCGTCATCCCTGACACATGAAGATCGACGATACTGACCTCAAGATACTGGAGGAGCTCAGGGAAGACGGCAGGAGATCCCTCCGTCAGATCGCCGAGAACCTGGACCTTTCCCCCTCCACCGCCAGCAACCGGTTCAAGAAGATGAAGGAAGAGGGCGTGATAAAGGGTTTCTTCCCCGAGATCGACCATGAGGCCATAGGTTTCTCCTTCACAACTATAACCCATATCAGGGCCGCCTCCGGCGGTATAGACACGATAAAGGAAGAGCTATCGGACCGTGGCTTCGTCTCAAGCTACTACACCGTAACGGGAGACACAGATATAATCGCGATATGCGGATTCCTGAACAGAGAGAAGATGAACAGGCACCTGCAGGACCTCCAGTCGCTCGAAGGTATAGAGGACATCCGGACGAACGTTGTGCTGGAGGCAGAAGGTATGAGAGGATCGTTGGATTTTTCACCTATCAAGGAGGAAATTGACTAGAGCTCTTCCTGTGTTAGAAGCCGGACCTGACCGGAGGAAACTGTATCAGATATAGATTTACCCACGGCGTACTCAGCGCCGATCTCCTCCGCCTTCTCGACCGCCTCACCGTCCAGCTCGCCGTCGATCAGGAGTGAATGCGCCTCCTGTTCCAGGCCGCCTATCCTGTCGGCCGGAACCTTCTCAAGGATCTCTCCCGCCTCATCCACCGAGTTCGCCGCGCGCGTCCCGGTGAGATCCTTCATGAGTTCGGAGAAACGTTCCCTCAGTTCGTCCTCGAGCTCCGTCTCCACATCTGGTTCGTCGACGTACTTCACCGGCGAGCGGTCCCTGAGCGCCTCGTGGACCTGCTCCTTCGAGAGCTCCTCGACCTCCTTGTCCTCCGGCGCCCGCGCGACGTACTCGGGCTCGGCCTTCTCCTTCAGCTCCTTCAGTATCAGGTCTCCGCCGCGGTCCCCGTCGAGGAACGCCGTCAGCCTCCTCTCCTCCGCTATCTCCGCTATCTTTGGCGGGACCGATGTACCGCCGATACCCAGGCAGTTCTTTACGCCGTGCTTCAGGAGGTTGAGGACGTCGGCCTTCCCCTCCACTATTATCAGTTCGTCGGAGGTCCTGGCGTCAGGCCCGGCGACGAATCCCTCGAACTCCGTGACCTCCTTCTCACGGACCTCGTGCTTCAGTTCATCGGTCATCTCCTGCTTGTCCGGTTTCTCGTCGTTCAGGTCCTCGAGCAGCTGTTTCGCCCTCTTGACGATGTAGTCTCTCTTGTTGACCCGGACATCGCGGATCTCCTCTATCCTGATGTCCGCATTGCTGGGTCCAACCTGCTCGATGGTCTCGAGAGAAGCCGCGAGAAGCGCTGTATCGGTCGCGTCCATAGAGGAAGGTATCTTTATCTTCGCGGTCGAGGAGCCGTCCTCATCGTGGACCTCGACATCCATCCTGCCGACCTTTCCGCGGTCGTTCAGTTCCCTGAGATCCATCTGCTCTCCCATCAATCCTTCCGTCTGTCCAAAGATCGCTCCTATGACGTCAGATTTCTCTATCATACCGGAGGCATCCAGCTCCGCCTCGATCATGTACTTCACGTTGTCCTGCGCTATCTTACCCATCGTATCCACCCAGTCTTTCCTTTATCTCGTCCTCCGGGAGGTCCACCTTTATCTTCTTCCTGCTGGACCTGTGCCCGGACACTATCCCGGGTCTCTCTCCGAGCAGGTCCTCCAGAAACTCCAGCAGCGCGCGGTTCGCTCTCCCGTTCTCGGGCTCCGCCGGGACCTTGACCACGGGATAGGTCTTCATCTCGACGCCGTACCCGTCGGCCCCCGGCTTCACCTTGACGTTTATCGTCGCCATGGTACCTAGTAAAATTATATTTGGCTGCCCCGTAACACAGACAGTCATCCCTGTCCCTTAGAGGTCTTGCCTGCTGACCGCAGAGCAGCGCTAAATGATAATTGTTCAGTAAACCTTTTACCCAGTCCGGTCACTCGAAGAACTCTCTTTCCTCGGGGAAGTTCTCGTGGAGCAGCTGGTTGGTCTTGGTCTGGACCGGCTCCTCCCCGTGGTACTTACGGAGGTAGTTGAAGTAGTCAGCGAGCCGCTCCCTGGCGTACTCGGTGTCATGGACCAGTATGCCCTCGAGGATGGTCTCCTCGAACACCCTCCTGAAGAACCGGTTCAGCGGGTTGGCGATGATCTTCGGCAGGAAGCTGATCCCTGAGGGCAGGTCGTAACGGACGTAGACATGGCCGATGTACTCGACGGTCCCGTAGTTGTTGTCGCCGGACGGAGGTATCTGGGTCTCTATCTCTATCTCAAGCTTCATCTCCCCTCTCCCGCTGGGAAGTTCATCTGTCACATGCATCGTGGACCCGAAGCCCCCGCTGTCGATGTTCTGCTCGAAATGGGTCTCCGTCGGGGAGCCGAGGTCCATGTTCTGGCTGAGTAGCTGCTTGTGGCCTTCGTATATCTGTACTATCTGCGGGCTCTCGTACCACTCCAGCTTGTTCTGGAGTTCTGTCCACTCCCCTGCGAACAGCGGTGCCTCCCAGACCGTGCCGTCCGGCGTCTCGAGGAACATCTCCCTAAGCCATTCTCCCAGCGTCATCCGGACCACGGCGGCTCGTAGTGCGATGCTCCTGATTTTGAGATCGAGCTCTCCACCCCGAACTTCTGCCTCATCAGGTCGTGAAGGTGGATGACGAGCTCCTCGGCCTCTTCCTCGTATCCCTCGACCTCCTGCCTGTAGAAGATGTTGTACCATATCCCCGCGACTATCCTGTAGAGCTTGGAGTCGTGAAAACCGTCCGAACCGCCGTCGAGATGGGTGTCGGGCACGCGGACCTTCGGAGTCCTTGTGATCGGCTTCCCCATCCACGGCAGGGGATTCCCCTTCGGGTAGACAGTCACTACCTCGGAGCTGGTCTCTATCTCCGCCTTCATCACGCCCTCCCGCTCCATCTCCTGGACCCCCTCGACCGGCGCAGAGTTCCAGGAGAGGTCCAGCCTTATCGCGGTGTACGGGCTCTTCTCCTTGTACGCGTGTATCTCGATGTCGTCCTCGGGGTCGCCGACTGAGAACTCCATCCTTCCCTCCTCGATTATATCCATCCCCAGCTCCTCCACCAGGACGTCCTTAAGCCCCCTGTAAATCCGGGCGGAGTCCTCCTCCACGAACAGGTGGTCCTCCTTCGACCCGCCATGCTCCCTGAAAGTCACCATCAGGTCTCAGCCCCCAGCGCTCTTCTCATCCTTTCCATGAGTTCGTCAAGGTTGTTTTTCAGCGGTTCCCTGTACTGCGCCCGGGTCTCGCCGTAGAGGAACTTGTGGAAGAGAGAGCGGTACGCGTAGTACCACAGCGTCTCCTGATAGTCCTTTTCATCGGGGTAACTGGTTATCAGCTTCGCCTTGACCTGTATGTCGACCTTCCCGTCCTTCTTGTCGACCTCGAACAGTATATCGTACTCGCCCCGGGAGTACCGGTCGAAACCCTCGACCGCCTTCAGCTTGGTCCTGACCCTTCCCTCGTCGACATCGTTGAAGTACTTCTCCTCGGAGACCTCGTCGAAACCCATCTTCTCCGTCAGGAGATCCCTCATCTCGGCGTATGCGGTGTCAGGGTCGTCGAGCTGGACCGTGGTCCTCCGCCGGTCCACCTCCTCGGTGATATCCATACAGTAGGATTAACGATAGAGAGTAAAAAAAGGATTACCAGCGGAGAGGTTCAGCGGCACTCGGGACAGAGCATCATCCCGTTGTGCTCCTCCAGGTCCTCCGAGTAGTTCTCGCAGCTCTCACAGACCCCGCTGGAGGTCTCCGGGGAAGACGGAACGGTTTCAGGACCCTCGAACTCGGATTCCTCGGACATGACCTCGGCGAAACCGGGCCACGCCCTCAGGATGTCGCTCTGGGTCACGATACCGACCAGCATGTCGCCCCGGACCACGGGGACCCTTGAGATGCTGTTCTGGACCATCGCCATGGCGACGTCGTCAAGCAGTTCGTCCTCCTCCGCGACGATGAGGTCCGAGCTCATTATCTCCTCGACCGAGGTCTGCCTCGGGTCCAGTCCCTCGGCGGTGACCTGGTAGGCTATGTCCCTGCACACGACGACACCTACCGCGTCGCCCTCATCGACTACGACAAGGCCTCTTATGTCCTCCTCCTTCAGCTTGTTGGCGGCCTCCACAACATTAGCGTCGTTTTCGATGGCTATTACGCCTTCAGTCATTACCTCCTTGAGCTCGACTTCAGATTCCATATGACGGGATAACACCTTGAACTCTAATAATGTTTCGGTGGCTACGAGAACTGCCTGAGCCCTGTCTGCCTCTGATCCTTGCCGAACAGGCTCTGGATGGTCTTGTCAAGCATCATGACCTGCTGCCTCATGTACGGGGAGATCTCGAACTCGTCGATTATATCCTTCGACGGCTGCATGTACTTCTTGATGGTCCCCTCCGATATAGTCAGGAGGACCTTCCCTCCGCACTCGGGGCACTGGGCCGTGGTCTTCCCCGTGGGGGCGATGGTCTGGTTGGTCATCGGGACCCGTCGGAACTTCTCGTTGCAGTCCACGCACCTCATCTTCTGGGAGGAGAAACTCCTGAGGTTCCCCTTTATGTCCGGTATGAAGTGCTTGTCGAGAAGCAGCTCGGCGACCTTGTCCTCGTCGACCGCCTTCGTCTTCTTCCCCAGCCCGAGCTGTGACTCCGTCTTCTCAGACATGTCGTCCAGCGTCACGTACTCGCTCTGCGTCGGACCGTTCTCCACGTTGCTGGAGTCGTGGGTGTAGCCGTGCTGGAACGGCTCGTCGCTCTCCACTATGTCCTCGCCTATCTGTATCTCCGTGTCGAGGTCCCACGGCTCCTTGTACTCGAGAGTCTCCCTGTAGAAGCTAAGCGGGTACTCGTCCACGGTCTCGATCGCCCAGGCCTCGTCGTCGATCTCGTCCGGGTTCAGGACCGTCGAAAGGATCAACGGGGCGTCCATCGTCCTCGCACCGGTGATGTCCGGGAGGAACTGGCGGGAGAAGTTAAGGAGGCCATCCATCAGCAGCAGGATCGCGTCCTCGTCCCCGTCAGCGTTCCTCCTCTTCGCTGCGTGCCAGTACGGATGGGAGTAGATCCCCTTCGCATCTGTGAAACCTATTATCCTTCCAACCGTCCCGCCCGACGTGTGGGGCGCGAGACCGATGACGAGCTCGCCGACGAGGTCCTCCTTCTCCTCGACATCGTAGTACGGCTCAAGGCCGTAGAAATCCTCCAGAAGGTCGTCGATGTAGTTGGCAACCCTCATCATGTAGTCGGAGGCGGTGAGGGTCTTCTCACCGTCCGGTATGATTATGTCCTGCGGCTTGAGCGCTAGGACCTGGTCCTCCCGGGTGAGCTCTTCGCCGTCGACGTCCTCCGTGTAACCTATCTCCCTCAGCTTCTCCACCGAGACGCTGATCTCCTCCGGCGTGAAATGTGTCATCGGAAGGTCCGAGGCGTCGTAACGGACCGTGCCGTCCTTGTTGACGTAGAGATCGTACTTCTCCCTCAGCAGTCCTTTCTCGATGGGCTCGACGTGCTTGTGCTTCGAGCTCATCCCACGCACCGATTTCAGGAGTTCCGGCAGCTCGTCCAGTCCGAGGTTCTCCATCGCGTCATCGACCATAGACTTCACGTCTATATCCGTGGAACTGTAACGCGAGAACCGGTCGGAG
The DNA here is from genome assembly GCA_042217585.1 of Candidatus Nanohaloarchaea archaeon. GTDB lineage: Archaea > Nanohalarchaeota > Nanosalinia > Nanosalinales > Nanosalinaceae > JBDGSJ01. The sequence goes on from JBDGSJ010000006.1 coordinate 19,748, forward strand.
CCGCATGAATCGCATTTCTCCGGCTCCTCGTCGTACCTCTTACCGCACTCCCCGCACACAAACATCGGCTCCGCGGGGACCCCGCATTCACGGCAGTAACCGAAATGAGTGGTCTCGCCGCACTCCGGGCACTGGTTGTGGATTATCCCCTGCCTGACGATACCCTCCTCGCCGTTGACCGTGTTGTCGTAGGACGCCATCAGGTTCCTCATCCTTCCGCCCTCCTTCTTCCCGCACGGGAACAGAAGCTGGGGCTTCCCGTCGATGGTCCTCCTCTCCGCCTTCTCCGGCCTCCCCATCCTCGCACCGAGGTAATGTGGAGCCTGTTCACGGACCTCGACGCCCGAGACCTCCTCGATGAACTCCGGGATGTCCTCGCCGGACTCGATCCCATCCAGGAGGTCCGAGTTGTCCTCTTCCGGCCTGAGAAGACCTTTCAGGACCTTCATGTCCTCCTCACGGAGCTTTATCTGCCCGTCCTGTTCTTTATGCTCCACAAGTATGTCTTCGAGACATCTCTTCACCTTCGGACCTTCAAGCTCTCCCTCTCTCAGCGACCTGTAAAGGGCCCGGAACTTCCCGGGCGAGGTCTCCCTCCAGTGGTAGGTCCAGCGCGGATGCATCGGGACGCCGGTGGCCTCAGTTATCCTGAACGCCTCCTCGGGCGAGGGATCGCGGTCCGAGAAATCCCTTCCCAGCTTCATGTCCTTCTGCTCCAGCGCCTCCTCCAGCTCCTTCTCCCACCACTCGGAGACGTAAGGGGATGGAAGCAGTTCCTTGCCGTTCTCTATGAACTCGCCGTAGGTGACCAGCATGTCGCCGAGGAACAGTATCTCCTCCACGCGGTCCTCAAGTTCGCGGGCCTCCTCCCGTGAATCCACGCGGCGGACCTCGCCACTCTCAAGCCTCACCACCGGCGGATGTATATCGTCGCACGGCGTACCGACGGTCGCCTTGCCGGGGTACTCGATCTTCAACTGTGTGCCTGTCGCGATGAACCGCTCGGTTATCTCCATGGTCGCCGGGTGGAAGGACGTCGCCGCCAGACCGTTGGTCCGGGAGTGGCCGTAACGGAGCCTGAACCCTCCCTTCCTGCCGGGATGGGCGAAGACCGGTCTCCCCGCGGTCAGGGAGCCGAGGTACTTGTCGCTCGGAGTGTACTCCTCTTTATCCTCCTCTCCCCCGTCGTCCTCCCCGTCGTCCCCGCCGTCGGAATGGATCTCCTTCTGGAGCTCCAGGTAGTCCTCTATCCACTCCCAGTGCTCCAGACCGAAGTCCTTCCCCCAGTTCTTTATCCTCTTCTTGATCTTCGGGGCCTTCAGCGGAAGTCCGTCGAGGTACACGAGACACATCCCGCCGCGTATCTGGTTGGTGTCGATCAGGTCCAGGTCCTTGTAGTTGGAGACCTCTATCTGCTCGGTGGGCGACCCCGTGACCTCCACCGGAACGTTGCTCGCGATCTTCTCTGTCTCCTCCCTCTCGGGGTAGTACTGTTTCGCGGTCACCCTGTTGTAGTAGTCATCGACCTCGGTCGCGTAGCGCTTGACCACGTTCTCCGACGGCTTGAACTCATCGAGTCCGACCCCCTTCCTGACGTAATCCGCGAGGAGGACTGACATCGCACTGGCGGTTCCGCCAGCGGACCTGATAGGTCCTGCGTAGTAGACAGCGATATACTCCGAGCCGTCGCTGTTCTCACGGATCCTCACGTCGCTTATACCCTCCAGCGGCGCCGTAGTTATACCTCCGGTCATGTAGGAGACTCCCACCCGGATCCCGGCGTCACAGGCGCGCTCAAGCTCGTCGAACTCATGGAACTCTCCCTCCGCGATCTCCCGGGCGATGCTGAACGACACCCGTTCATCGTTCTTGCCGTACTCGTCCTCCAGCTTCCTTATGCGCTCCGCGACACCCTGGTCCTCCAGCTCCGGGAACTTCGCGGCGATCACCAGCGACGACGCCTTCTCGGCCAGGTCCTCAGCCACGGGGATATCTACGCGCTGCTCCGGGTCCTTCGACTGGTCCCGCGCCTCTTCCGCGACCTCATACGCCCGGTCCGTCTCCTCCCTTATCCTGTCAAAATATCTCTCTACTTTCATCCTTACACCTTCAGAACTGCTTTACCTCCGTGTTTCGGGTTTTGAGGTCCAGTATCGTGACCTTTCCCGGGTCCGGCTCATGCCCCACCCTCTTCTGGAAATCGGTCTGTGCCTGGAAGGTCGAAGACGCGATCACGTTCACGCCCTTGTAGGTGGCGTTCGCGTGGGAGTGAAGGTGGCCCGCAACAAACACGTCCGGCTCCTTATCGATCACGAGATGGTCCTTATCCTCCGGCGAGACCAGGTTCGACCCGTAGGTCGGCGCAAGATGCCTCCTCTTCAGCAGGTCGATCATCACGTGGGACGGGTCCTCGTACGCCTTGTCCCTCAGCTCCTTTATCTGGTCTATCTGCTCGTCGAAGGAGTAGCCGTGGTACATCAGGACGTCGATACCCTTCGACCTTATCCCGTGGAGCCTGACGTTCTGCGGGTTCTGGACCCTGTGAACGTTGTTGAAATCCGATATGTTCGGGAAGACCTTCTCCGGTAGCCTCGGCTGGGGCTCCGCCAGCCTGTTGATATCGTGGTTCCCCGGACCAATCAGTATCTGTATATCCCGCGGGATCTTCTCCACCCATTCCTCGAACATCTCGTACTGCCTGTAGATATCCGTGACCTCGAGCTCCTCCTCCTGGCCCGGATAGTTACCCACTCCCTCGACCACGTCGCCCGGCATCACGAGGTAGCCGATGTCGTCCGCACCCTCCGAGCCGAGCCAGTCCGCGAACCGGTCCAGCCTCTTGTGAAGGGTGTCGACCGAACCCATGTGGAGGTCCGAGATGAACGCCGCCTCCACCTTCTCGTTCGTGGTCTTGACCCCCTGCGGGATCGGCAGGTCCGGACGTATGACGCTGTCAGCATAGATTATATCGCCGCCCATCCTCCCGGAGACTCCTATGACCTCGTCCTGCACGATCATCTGGCCCTCCCTGTCCCCTACCAGCGCCTTGAAGGTCCCTGTCTTGTCCTCAAGGGTCACGATGTACTTGCCGGAGTTCGTCGAGTACTTTTCCTTCACAAGACCGATGGTCGCCGCCTCCTCGCCCTCGTCACGCCTCTCAAGCCTGTTCAGGGTGGTCGCGGACTTCATCTCCATCCTCCTCATAAGCAGGTCCTTCATCCTGTCGTACCGGTCGTTGTAGTACTGGAGGAACTCGGGAACATCCTTCTCCTCCCGTGATATATCCGCCTCGTCCAGTATCTCCACCTTGGTCCGCGTCTCGGTCCTGTCCCTGTCATCCCTTATCTCCACGGTGCTTTCAGAATCAAAGTAAGAACTCCTGTTCTCGAACTCCCTCTCCAGGTCCTCATCCCCAGCCTCCGTAATACCATCGGCGCCGGAGGAGCTATCATCCTCCCCCGAGAACTCGTCACCATCCGAAAGGTCATCTCCACCCTCTTCCTCCTCGCCCGGCCCCAAATCCTGTTTCTGTACCGTCTTCAGACCGTTACCGGCGTCCTGCTGCAGTTCAGTGGCGCCTGAAGCCTTGCCGTTCGGTTCTCTTCCCCTGGAACCTGCGTTCGGAGAACCTGACGGTCCGCCCGAATGAGCAGACCGGATATTCTCCAGCATCTCCGCGGAGAGGTAGAGAGGTGGAGCATCCAGATCCCTTATCATCTCCACGTCAGAATCCCTCAGCGATTCCGCGGCTTCCTTGCCGACAATACATCCTTCCTTCGTTAGCTCCTTCAGTGCTTTCTCGTCCATCTGTCCCCCTCCCACGGGCTCATATGTAGAACTTTTCCTCGACCAGTTCGGTCAGCTGATCCCTCACGTTGTCAGAGAGGTCAACGCTTATCTGCCTGGTCCTCCCGTAAGCACCCTTCGAGATCACCTTCGCGTTTATCACACCTAGCATGTCGAGCTCTGAGATAAGACCGGAAACACGTCTCTGCGTGAGCTCGGAGACCTCCACCTCCTCACACAGCTCCTGGTACTCCGAGTACACATCACCGGTCGCGATCTCGTCCTCCTCCTGCGTCATCCGGAGTATAGTGTAGAGGACCAGCTTAGAGTGCTTAGGCTGGCTCTTAACCGTCTCGACAATCCTGTCGCGCTCGATCTTCTCCTGAGCTTTCTCGACGTGGTCCTGGAGAACGCGGTTGTGCTCCGACCTCTCGGCCAGTTCACCCGCGACCCTGATGAGGTCCAGCGCTCTCCTGGCATCACCGTGCTCCTGAGCCGCGAGAGCCGAGCACTTCGAGATGACTCCGTCCTCCAGTATATCATCTATGAAGGCGCGCTCGGTCCTATCTCTTAGTATCTCACGCAGTTCGATAGCATTGTAGGGAGGGAATATAATCTCCTCCTCACTCAGACTTGACTTCACCCTTGAATCCATGTACTCGGTGAAGTTCAGGTCGTTCGAGATACCAAGGATCGATACCTTGGTCTCATCCAGATCATCGTTTATCCTGGTAAGGTTGTAGAGGAAATCGTCACCTATCTTCTTGACCAGAGCATCAATCTCGTCCAGCGCGATTATGACAACGCCCTTCTGCTCCTTCAGGGCCTCGAAGAACCTGCTGTAGATCTCGTCAGTCGGAAGACCTGTCGAAGGGACCTCCTCACCCATCTGTCTGGCAAGCTTCGCGAGTAACCTGTACTCAGTGTCCGCGACCTTCTCCATCTTACAGTTCACATAGATTATATTGAGATCTATGTCCCTGTCGCTCGCCACGGTCTTGAGCTGGTCCGTCACGTGGTTCACGATCAGCGTCTTCCCGGTCCCCACCGACCCGTAGAGGAAGACGTTGCTCGGATCCTCCCCCTTCAGCGCCGGCGCGAGTATGTTCGCCAGATCGTCTATCTGCTCATCCCTGTGAAGTATGTTGTCCGGCTTCCAGCTGGTCGTGAGCGCGTCCTTGTTTTCGAAGACTGAATCCTTGTCGATGTAACTGGAGAACATAGACTTCAGGTCGCCCTGACTCATCTACGTCCCTCCCCCTCAGATAGATTCGAAATCATGGTGTTTCGACCCCCGTGATAATTGCAACCGAAACCAAGGTTTATAATCTTTCCTCCAGCCGAAAACCCTACCCCCACCCCCTTGTTTCCACTGGAAACTCAAACTGCCGAAAGTTCTGTGGTATAACGGTGTTATAATACTATCACGGTGTTATCAGAATATATCACCGTTATCTTCTGCTCACCCACCCAGCTCCATTCAATTTCCACGTGAAATCAAGGGGTGGGGGCCCCTGAAAACCCTGTATTTTTCACCTTTAGGAACTAACAGATCTGAGGTGTTTCCAGGAGGTTCTCGCAACTCGGTCAGCGGAGCCTGGGAATGATCTCTCAAATCGCGGGGTGAAATAGGAACTTTCAGTCCCATCTATGGTTCCAGAAAAACCCTCAGATTTTCCTCTGGTTCTCGGAAGAATTCTTAGAGTTTTTCAGAACTCCACGACCCTTGAGAGATATTCCTCACCCCCTCGTTTCAAGTGGAGATCCTGTTCTGTCACCGGAGTTCAGTCCGGTCGAGCCGGACCTGAAGTCTCTTCACCGCTGACCTCAACTCGTCAAGCTTCCGCTCGAACCTCTCCCGTGTCACTCCTGAATAGCTGACCTTAGTCCCTCCCGAAATCACCTCACGGAAATGACCGGATGAGGACCGGAAAGACCGGACGATCCTTCCAGGTCTCTCCACGATCTTTACCCTGTAACCGTCGTTCTCGAGCACCATCCGCCGGGACGAACTCGAGGAATGGACCTCCAGCCTAGCCTCCTGGCCGTTCCAGATAGCCTCAGTACCTCCTGGACTGACCTGGTACATCAGGCTCTGCCGGGGACCCGAGATGCTCCACCTGAACTCGCGGCCGCCTGAACTCCGGGATACACTCCCCGGACCTCTGACGCGGACCGACACATCCTTACCGTTCACACTGACCGAGGTCCTTCCCTTGCTCACCCCGATCACCGTCCATCTGATCCTGCGCTCTCCACCACTCTCCAGGACCACGGTTCTCCTGAGGTCCTCCGTCAGGCCCGGCACCAGTCCCTCACCTGTATCCAGTACCAGCTCCTTCCTGACAGCAAAGTCAGTCGGATTCTTAACCACCGCCACCACATCGCCAGAAACACCCTTCTTCAGGTCAGGGGCAAAAAGGATCACGCGAGAGGACCTGAGATCGAAGCTTCCCGAGTCCTGCGCTATCTTCTTCCTCCCGGAGATCAGGTAGGCCTCGATCCTGTGTTTTCCAGGTGAAACGGAGGGGTGTAAGACGTTCTTGCCCTCAGAAACCTTCAGCTTCCTCACAGTAGAGTTTCCATCGACAACCAGGACCAGCCTACCCCGGAAGCTTCTCTCTGAGCTGATAACCAGTTCCATTTCCCCGGAGTCTCCGGATAAGTCAAGTGTGACTGGTGCGGAGTAATTCAGGGTCAGAGAGGAGGACTCGAGGATACGGTGACCGGATCCTGTCTTCTGGACCGCTGCCTGGACGTACACGAACCCGTCTTTCGAGAGGTTGAACCGGGAGGTCTCTCTCGGGAACCTCTGATAGCCCAGGGACCGGTTGAAGTACCTGCCGCCGTGGGAGAGAAGAGTGTTCCGTGGCAGGTCTATCTCGGCGGACCTGAAATCCTCCGAGATCTCCACGCTGTCAACCGACGCGTTCAAGGGTATCTCCCCCGACTCCACGTAGATAGGGACCACCGGAGCCAGATCCCTGAGAAGGACGTCGCCGGTATCTAAGACGGGGAAACGGTTCCCGCCGGACCTCACCCACTCCGGTTCAGGCTCCGCGGAAAGCGTCACCGTGCAGGTGGTCCCGGAGCACTCCTTGGACCTCTCCATCCCCTTTTCCGGGACAGGGTCCTTCCTCATCTCCGGGTTCCCGTAGAGGACCGCAGAGCTCTCCATCTTTTTCCTTACACCTGTCTTCAGGGGAGTGTTCGGGTCGTAGACGAAGAAGCCCTGTCTCAGCGAGTTGACCGCTCTCCTGAGCGACTCTCCTACCCTCTTTCCGTGGAGGAAGAACCTCGCGGCGACAGGGTAAGAGTACTGGGCGTAGTTCACCGAGGAGTAGCCGATGTAGGACGCCGCTCCTCTCTCGATGAAGCTCCGCCTCATCTCGCCGCCGTAGGAACCGGCCAGGTCCGACGAATCCCAGACGATGGGCTGGTCCAGCTCCGGGACCTGGGACGGCCGGAAACTGAACGAACCCGTGTACCGGTCCTTCACCAGACTCGTATCGTTGTTCGGCAGCACCCAGGCGGTGGAGTTACCCCGACCGCCGTAGTAGACCACGTCCGACTTCTTGAGGCTGGAATTGAGGTTCTCCGGGGTGATCCTGGGATGCTTCTCCGGGAAGACGAAGGCGTACAGCAGTTTCACCGCACCGTTCTGGACCGCCTCCCTCATCGACTCACCCTCCGCGATATCCATCTCCTCAAGCCTGTCAAAACCTTTCTCCGGGCTGAAATCGAAACCCTCCCACTGCAGCTCCAGGTACAGCTCCAGAGACTGCTCCGCGTAGCTCGCACCCTTCAGGACGATGACAGCGTTCTGGACTGAGTTCGCGGCGCTGTCAGAGATAAAACTCTTGAGCCGGTTCTTTAACGAATCAGTCTTCGAGAGGAAGGACTTCACGCTAACAGGGGTCAGGCCCAGCAGGAACTCGACCGGGCGGACCCGGTACTCGACAAGCCTCGTCGTACTGAAACCCTCCCTCTGGAGAACGTCCTCGATCTTCTTGCCATGCCACATGCCCCCGCCGGCGGCCCCCAGAATCACAGGCCAGTTGCTGTGCAGGTACTCCGCCGCCACCAGTCCCTGCTTCTCCGGATCACGGACCAGGGACGAATGGTACAGCTCCGAAGCCAGAGCCGTCTCATCCGGGTAAACCCCTACACCCGCCTCCAGCTCACGGTCCGCCCACAGGTTACCGTACCTGAGATACGAGCTGAATCTCGAGCCGTCGCCCGGGTCCGAACCCAGCAGACCCTCCTCGACAGGATCATCCAGCCTGAACGGAGGACCTTCAAGGATCGTGACGTACCGACCCTGGAGCACCGTGTTCCTGTTATCCCCGATGATCCCGAACACGGTCTGGATCCGGTCCTTCAGGACCTCAGGGTCCTCCGAGTACTGGACCGGGAGAGCACCCTGCCTCGCCGCCATGTACGACGCCAGCACCCCGGAATCAGAACTGAGGTCCGCCGCCACGACGTGGTTCGGCCTGAACTCTTCGATGAACATCTCCCGGATCTCAGAAAGAGACCGGTCCGTGAAATCCCTGTAATCGCCCCGCGGCTCGAACACCAGGGAAGCGTTCCTCTCAGCAGCCAGAGGAGCAAGAAGAACAGCCTTCCTCCTCGACTCCACATAAAACCTCTTCTCACGCGGAAAACTTCCGTCCAGGTCCACCCTCTCCAGACCGGTCACATCACCGACCCCCACAGGCTCACCAGCCCTTACAGCCTCCTCACGGACCTCACCGTACCGATCCGCAACAAAAGAAGTCCCATTCAGAGCCACAGCCTTCAACATCTCCCGCCCCGAACCAACAAAAACGGTCCGGTCCAGCGACTGATTCACCGTCTCAGGACCACCCAGATCCAGATCATACACCTTCACCGCCCGGTCCGTCGCCACCGCCAGCTCATACTCCCGGTCCCCATCGTAATCAGTGAACCTGGGTTTGGCGACCGAATCGATTTTTCTGGTGAGAATTTTCTCTCCAGACTCCCTGAATACGGAAACATTTTCTTCCTGGATCGCCGCGAAAATATCTCTTTCAGGATGAAACTTCATCCGGGAAATCTGGCTACTAAGTTCGGAGATTTTCTCTGAAGTTCCGCTCAAAATATCTGTCCTGAACAGAGCTTCTCCAGTGGAGGAAAAGACTCGACCTTCTTTCAGGGATAGGATTTTTCCTTCCGTTTCTATCCTGGATTTCTTAGTCAGGTTTTCATCCAGCGAGTATACGGAGTTTTTAGCTAACAGTAGAAGTTGACCGGAGGAACTTCTCAGTTCTACTCGGCCTGAACCAGCTCTGTTCTTCTTGATAAGCTCTCCATTCTGAGTGAGGACCGCGACTCTGCCCTGAAAGCTTCCCAGTAAAACCTCATTTCCTTCGCGGGATGATAGGTTCTGGAAGTCAGTAACGAAATAAAGAGAGCCGGGAGTATCAATCCTGCCGAGAAGATCTCCTGATATCCGGTATATACCCATCGAGCGACCGGCTCCAGCCACAAAAACCCTGCTATCTGAGATGAATGAAGCGCTATCCACCGAATGCGGAAGTTCTCTGCTGAAAACTTTCTGACCTGAAGATATGACTGAAAACTCTTCACCTGCAAACTTTGTCCCTGTCAAGAAGTAGTTCGTTCGGTTGATCTGTCTGTAATCGATGGGGAAAGCGGCTTCACCTGGAGGATTAAATGTACGGTTCCTGATATTGCTGTAGAAGTTGATTGAATGTCTGGTATTAATCACGGAACTGAAATTTCCTTTTTTGGATACTTCATAAGTTCTTAAATCGTCTTCTAATCTATAGCTGTCTAAAAGATTGAATTGAGAAGAAATACCGGCAGGCAGGATTGCAAACAGTATAAGGACCGCAAATAATTTTTTCATGCTAAGGCTAAAAAGGGTTCTGCTTTAAATATATACGGTTATGAGGCTGGCGCTGTATCACGCGTGGATCCACACTAAGGGCGGTGGAGAGAAGGTCCTGCTGGAGCTGCTGGAGAAGAGCGAGCACGATATCACGGTCTTCACCAGCAAGTACGTCCCGGAGGACACCTTCGACGAGTTCGAGGACCACGACGTCAGAGTGATAGGGAACATACCGATCTTCGGCGAGGTCCTGAGAGGCGCGAGCTTCGCGCTCGGAGCATTTCTGACCAAGCTGCCGATGGAGGAATTTGACGCCCTTGTGGTATCGACCGGCGGCGTGGCCGAGGTGATCAACTACAGGAACCACGGGAAACCGGTCCTGGGGTTCTGCCACACGCCTCTGAGGGTGGCCCACGACCCGGACATATACGAGAGAAAGATGAAGGAGTCAGGACCTCTGAAGAAGCTTTTCTACAGGACCGCTGTGAAGATCTACAAGGCGATCGAGCGGCCGGCCTGGAGATACTTCGACCACGTAATGTTCAACTCGGAGACGACGAAGAAAAGGGCGCTGAGCTCCGGCCTGGTGGAAGAGGAAAGGACCTCGGTGAACCACCCGGGCGCGGATACATCGGGCAATGAGCCCGGAGAGTACGAGAAATACTTCTTCTATCCCTCCAGGTTCGCTTACTACAAGAGACAGGAACTGGCGATCGAGGCTTACAGGGAGTTCCGCCAGAGGAACCCGGAGACAGATTTCAGGCTCGTCATCGCCGGCGGCGTCAACGAGGAGAAAAAAGAGTACTTCGAGGAGATAAAGGAGAAGGCTTCGGAGGTCGAAGGCGTCGAAGTCCGGTCCAACGTCCCCGGCGACGAATGGGAGGAGCTGTACAGGAACTGCTACTCGGTCCTTTTCTGCGCGATGAACGAGGACTGGGGGATAATCCCGATCGAGGCGGGAAGCTACGAGAAACCGATCATATCCGTCGATGAAGGAGGTCCCACCGAATCGATAGTCGACGGCGAGACAGGGATCCTCGCGGAGGCCGAACCTGGTGCGTTCGCGGACGCGATGGAAGAGCTCGCCGGGGAACCGGAGAAAGCCAGGGAAATGGGTAAAAACGGGAAGGAAGAATCAAAGAGATACAGCTGGGAAAAATTCGTGGAAAAATTCGACGAAAAGGTCCGGGAAAATGCCTGAGAAAGTAGCACTGGTCTGCACCGTCTACAACGAAGGCAGCGAATCCATGGAGGAGCTTCTGGAATCGGTCCTGGACCAGAGCCGGAGGCCGGACGAAGCCATATTCGTCGACGCAGGATCCGAAGACGGCACACAGGAAACGATAAGGGAATACGCCGAGGACCACGACTGGATAGAACTGATCGTGGAGGAGGGATGCAACATCGCCGAGGGCAGGAACATCGGGGTCCAGAACACCGACGCAGAGATAATAGCCACGACCGACGGCGGCTGCGTGCTCGACGAGAACTGGCTGGAAAACCTGCTGGAAAACTTCCCTGAAGCCGACATCTCCGCAGGAGTATGGAAACCGAAGACCGACGGCTCAAGATTCAAAGAGGTCCTAGCAGTCCTCGAAACACCCGACCCCGAAAAGTTGCCGGAGGACTGGCCGCCCAGCTCCCGCTCCCAGGCATTCAAGAGAAAAGCATGGGAAGAAGTCGGAGGATACCCCGAGGACCTCTACACTGCCGAAGACACAGAATACAACCGGAGGCTGAAAGAAGCAGGATTCAACTATCGAATCGCCAGGGACGCCTTCGTCTACTGGGAGATGAGAGACTCGCTGAAAGAGGTCTGGGACCAGTACAAACTGTACGGGAAGGG
>JBDGSJ010000007.1:0-30475 GCA_042217585.1 Candidatus Nanohaloarchaea archaeon
AGGAAGGGCATCACTCCAGTGCTTGCGTCGGTCCTCCTGATAATACTGGCGGTGGCTGCCGCGGGTACGCTATACACTGTGGTGAACCAGATAATCGGACAGAGCAGTATAAACAACGATGTCTTCAACCAGCAGAACATGAACGTAGAGAACTGCTGGAAGAACTCCACACGGGTCAACATCGCGATAAGGAACTCCGGTGGCGCGGCGATAAACGCATCAGAGATAGATCTTCTCCTCAACGCCCAGCCCGTTGACGATGTCAGGTACTACGTGACGCAGTCGATAGTTGACCCGGAGGACACCTATGTCTTCAGCATAGACAGGAACGCGTACGTTCAGGGCGACAGGATAAAGCTGGTCCTCTCCGGCAACGAGATCGTCGCGGACTGCTTCTTCGACTGACCAGTGACTGATTAAAAGCTGAGGTCTAAAACCTTCCACGGAAAGATGGAACTGGGCCGAAAGGATGTGATGTTTGCACTTGCCGCCTTCACGCTGGCGGTCCCATCCGGATACTACATGATGGACGCCTTACAGGATGCGCCGCAGACAGGAGAGCAGAAATTCTCCACGGAGATCTCAAGGACTGTTAACGCCTCCAGGGGAGTGATAGAGGTGTCATTCGACAACAGGACCGTGGAACTCCTCCACAGTGACCTCGCGAAGGGAGCCTTCTTCTTTGATACCGACGAGGACCCGCAGACCGAGCGGGAGGTCGCGGTGACTCGTGACGGGAAGGTCCACCAGACCAGGATACTGCTGACCGTCAGGGGAAATACATACATATTCCACCTGAGATACGCCGACGATCCTGCTACGACCGGCGACGCCTGGATGGAGATATACAGGATCGAGGAGACATAGACCCCGATCCTGGTTGAAGAAGGACCGGTACTCTCAGTCCCATTCCGGCGCGAAGCCCGGGTCCACCTTCCTCTCTTCCCTCTGGATGGAGTCGATCTTCTCGATGTCCTCTCTGTCGAGTTCCAGGTCCTTAGCCTCGAGGTTCGACTCTATGTGGTCAGGGTTCTCCGACTTCGGTATCGGGACGACGTTATCCTTCGACATCAGCCACGCAAGGCTGACCTGTGCCTCGCTGACGCCGTGTTTCTCGGCGATTTCCTGGATCTCCGGAACTTCGAAGACCTCTCCGCGCGCGAGCGGGGAGTAAGCCACGAGAGTGATGTCGTTCTCCTGGCAGTACTCCAGCACTTCCTCCTGCTGGAGCAGGGGATGCATCTCGACCTGGTTCGCCGCTATCCCGTGGGAGACGACCTCCTGCGCCTTCTCCATCTGTGAGACCGTGAAGTTGCTCACCCCGATCATCTCGGTCCTGCCTTCCTCCACCAGCCTCTCGAAGGCGCCGAGCGTTTCCTCGGGGTGGTAATCTCCTGCCGGCCAGTGGACGTACAGTATGTCGACGTGATCGGTCCCGAGCTTCTCCAGGCTCTCCTTCGTGCTCGAGATCACGCCCTCCTCCGCCAGCTGGTCTATCCAGACCTTTGTCGCAAGGAATAAATCATCGCGGTCTTTTTCCGATTTCTCTATGCCTCTGCCGACGTATTCCTCGTTCTCGTAGACCTGGGCGGTATCTACATGCCTGTAACCCAGATCCAGGGCAGTCCTCACGGCTTCAGCGCATTTTTCCGGGTCCTTGTTTTGCCACGTTCCCAGCCCGGGAGAAGGTATGTTCTTGCTCATGTAAAGCCTATCAGGACCGGCTATTAAGTCGATTTTGGTGTGTTTATCTCAAACTCAAAATAGCTCTGATATTACCTTTGAACCGTGAAAAACATTTTTGAACTCCTGAAAACAAACTTTGAAGCTTTTGAGAGCTCCTGCAGTTTTGTAGAAACTTCAAACAACCGTATTCGGAAGATATTAAAAGAATTGGCTTCTTTTTGGGTTCCATGAAACTCCCGAGCATGGAAGACGGGGAAGGTTTTGATGAAGTTCAAAAATTCGAGTGCATAATGAGAAACCTTTACGAGCTGACATCTGTCGATATAGAGTGTTTCAGGCTTCTGCTTGAAAGCGAGGATTCCCTGACGGTCGATGAGATAGCCGAGGACATGGGAAGGGACCGTTCCACGGCATACAGGGCTGTTCAGAGGCTCAAGGACCGGGAGTTCGTCTCGAAGGAGAAGGTGGTCTACGACAGGGGAGGTTACTACCACATATACCAGCCACGGGAGATAGAGACCCTCAGGGAGAAGATGGAGGACCGGCTTGACCGCCAGACATCCACTTTACAGGAGATGATAAAGGATTTCGAATCCGGTTTCAGCCAGGGCCAGGCGCGTTCAAACTAGTCTGCGGTCCTCTTCCGGGTATCTCCGCCCCGAGTCCGGACAGGACCGTCCTTGCGGCCTCCCTGACCTTTCCTGTGTAGAAACCTGTGTCGTATCTCCGTGTATTCTCGTTCTCTAGCCGGACCCGATCCGGGCTTCGTTCCGTGTCGTCGGCCACGACGAACCCTATCTTCTCCCCGGGCCGGTACTCGAGTCCTCTCTGCTCGGCTCTTTCCAGGGCGGCGACGGTCCTCGTGTACTGGCTGTAGGCCTGTCTCTCCCTTGATATGTTCTTCCTGATGGTCAGCAGGCCGGGATCGACCCCGTTCTCCAGTTCCTCGATTTTCTGCCTCATCACCTGGATAACGTCGCCGGACCGCGGCTTCTCTCCGAGCGCCTCTATCATCTCTCTCTGCGCGTCCCTGACGAACTCGGGGCTGGAGCTCTGCCTGGCCTCTATACCCCTGAACTTGTACTCCCCGCTCTTCTTCCTCCCGAAGTAGCGGTTCAGTGCGCCGGCCTCCGAGTCCTTCCGCGGGACGAAGCATATCCAGTCGTAACGCGCCTCGTGTTCGAGTTCCACGTCGACCCTCTCCGAGACGGTCCTGCATATCTCCTCCACGTCTACGGAGCTGTCTCTGTCTTTCACCCATGCGCTGTCGATTATCCCGTGGACCACCTCCCAGCCGTTCTCCTCGAACTCCTGCTTGGCGTCGAGCAGCATGTCCCTTGCGTGGGCGTTTATCGCCTCGTGGCACTCTATCCTGCCGAACTTGCTGTTCCTGTATCCCTGGTACCCGAAGCATGACACCAGCACCCATTTTATCGCGTCGGAGACGGATTCCAGTTCAGGGTCGTCTCTTTCCCGGAGCTCCTGCTTGACGCGGTCCCTGTGATCGATAAGAGGTTTCAGGACCGATCTCAGGAAACCGTCTTTCTCGCAGACGCTGTAGTCGAGCCCGGGGACGGGCTGGCGGTCCGGGTGGCAGTCGCACATCAGCGTGTCGGGGCTTATGTTCTTCTCGACCATGATGTTCGGGTAGAGCGACGAGAAGTCGACCTCGAAGACGTCCCTGTGGAGACCGGTCTCGGGGCTGAATATGAAACCTCCGCGGTCCGCCTCGTGGAGCTGGCTCAGGTCCTTGAACCTCTCCGGCTCCCACTTCTTCCACGGCACGAGGACCCCGCGGTCGGTCGCCTCCCGTATCTCTATCGCGGTCAGGACGTTCCCTATGCTGGCCCAGCCTATCTCCTGCAGGGGCTTCCAGCTCTCCTCCACCAGGTACTTCATCCCGGGGATCCCGGTCCTGCCGAGGAAGAAGCTGTTGGAGCTGTCGAGGACCACTCTCCCGGGTACGGTGTAGCGGGCGGGGGAGTGGCCGACCCTGCCGAAGCTCTCGTAGCTGTTCTCCCCTGCCAGCTTCTCGACCCCTTCCTCCCTGCCGAGGACCTCTCCCTCCCCGGCGAGCCTTTCCTTCAGCAACGGTATCAGCCTGCTGCTGTTCACCCGGATTACGTCGGGTTCCCGGTCGAGGCCGTCGATCACCATCTGGACCGCCTCCTCCCCGCTTCCTGCTTCCTCCCCGCCTATCTTCAGGCCGGAGAGGTCCTCGGATGCCAGTCCTTTACGGGGTATCTCTACCTCCAGTTCCTCCAGTCCCCCGGTTGAGGGAGGTGTCCCGGTCTCGAGGCAGTAACGGAACTGAGGGGTCAGGTCGACGTTGAACAGGCGGTGGCCGGTCCGGTCCATCTTCTTCAGCCTGTGGGCCACGTCTCTCAGGTCCCTGACGTCTTTCGCGTCCACCCGGAGGACCTCCTTCTCCTCTCCCCGGAGCTCAAGCTTCTTCCCGGTCAGGCAGGTGGCCCTGACCCTTCCGTCGCGGGCTATCTCCGCCCTGACCTGTTTCAGGTCCTCTCCGTGGAGGTAGATCGTCGGGTAGTACTCCTCCTCGTTCCTTCTGACCTCGCCGTCTTTGCGGCTCCATTCGACCGCCTTTCCTTCCCGGAAGTCGACCTTGAACATCAGTCCATTTTTTCCTCCAGCCTGCTTATCTCCTTCTCCTGTTCGACGAGGACGGAGAAGAGAGCCATCAGGACCGGGTTCTCGTGGTTCATGTGGCTGGCGGCGTGCGCCTTCCTCTCAGCCTTGTCGAAGACCGCGTCGTAGAACTCCTGGTCCTTCTTCCTCATCGCCCTGCGGTAGGGCTTCCACTCCCTCCTCATCTTCTGCAGCGAGTTCCTGTAGGTCGGGTTAGTACGGCCCAGAGGTCTTCACCTCCGCTGAAAGCTCCCAGTAGGGGACCGTGGTCTGGACCCCTCCCGGCACTGTGTAGAACAGCGTCCGGAAACCGTCCGAGGACAGTTTCCTTCCCTGTGAGGTCCTCTTGGATTCTATCTCTTTCACGGCGGCGCTCTCGAGGACCGCGGCGTGCTCTGTTTCCCCGGTCACGGACGCGACCACCGGTATCTCCAGTTCCTCTGCCCTCTCCCTGAGCTCCCGGACCGCTTCCTCCAGCATCTCGATTCCCTCCCAGTGGCCGACCTCGTCCGCCGCGTAGAGCCGGGATGGGACCGAGAGGAACACTGCGTCGTTCTCCCCGGCCTTCCGGACCGCTCTGTGTACCAGGGTGTGGTGCTGGTGGGCGGTGAAGGCCCTTGCCACGGAGATGTTGTCTGCGCTGATCCCTGAGGCCTTCGCGGTGTTCCCGCCGTCGATCCAGAGGACCTGTTCGCTGACCGCTGCCTGCCTCTCCAGGAGTTCCCTGAAGGTCCTCGAGCCGGCTTCCCCGGCTTTCAGGATGTTCACTCCTTTCACGGGTTCTGGAAGTTTTTTGACGGGTTTTCTGCGTTCTTCCCTCTCCTCGACCTTCATCTGTCTTGTCTTCATCTTCACGTGTTTGAAGAACGGCTGTATCCTTTAACAGGCGATGGAGAGGATGCCGGAAGTTCCGCTACGGTTCCTCGGCGGGCATGTAGGTGGTCCAGCGGCCGGAGCCCTCCGATTCCACCAGGTTGTAGTGCTTCATCTTGTTTAGGTATTTCCTGAGCATCCTCTCGCTCTTGGGGTCCTCCATCTCCTCCCTGTACCGGTCGTACAGGTCCCTCGGCTTTATCTCCTCTTCCTCCTTTATTATCTCGTAAAGCTCCTGCTGGTGCGGGTTCAGTTTCTCGACGTTCTTCTGCTGGTTCCGGTCCTTCGCCTCGGGTATCGATTCCTGTATCAGTTCCGAGGTTATCTCGTCCATCCCCTGCTCCTCCGCCTTTCTCGCGGAGGCCCGGAGTATCCCTATCGCTATCCGTGCGTCTCCCTCTGAGGACAGCGCTATCTTCCTGATGTTGCCGCGGTCGATGGACCTGGGTTTCAGGCCGTTGTCGACCCGGTACTTCAGTATGTCCTCCAGCTGGTCGGAGGTGTACTCCTTGAACTCTATCCTCCTTGCGTCCATCAGCCGGGACCTTATCCTGTCGTCCATGTTGTAGAAGACGCTCTCCTCCGTGTTCGCGATCATTATCAGGTTGAGGTCCGGTATCTGGTTCAGGTCGTACAGGACCTTCTCGTCCTCCAGCTGGTCCACCTCATCCAGTATCAGGACGTATGGCTGGCTGACGCTGTTCCTCAGCCGGGAGTATAGTTCGTCGGTCGGGGTGGACTGGCGGTGGACCTGCAGGGTCTTGCCGAGCCCTTCGAGCGCCTTGTAGAGGACCTTGAACCGGTTGTAGTTCTCCCAGCAGTTCACGTAGTAGTACTTCAGGTCCAGTATCTCCTCTTCCAGCTTCTGGAGGGTGTACTGGGATATGCAGGTCTTTCCCGTCCCAGGCGGTCCGTGGATCAGGGATTTCTGCGCCTGTCCGTCCTCCGTCAGCGGCTCCAGAGTCTTCGAGAGCTCGTTGACCTCGGAGTTCCTGTGCTTGATCTCTCCCGGTATGAAGTCGTCGCGGAGGACTCTTGCGTCGACTATCATCTGTGAAATGATTGACGGCTCTCGGTTTTAAAGGGAATTCTGTCGTTTCCGCTAGTTCCGTCAGGGGCAGGAAGGTCCTGCCGGCCGCAGTTCATCCACGGATGAGGGCGATGGATCTTCTGAAGCCGGTCAGGAACCTCCTGAAGCCTCTTTCTACTTCCCTGTCAGGGTCCCTCGGCAGTTCCGAGAGACCTCTGATCTCCTTTCGTCTGTTCATGCGGGCGGACCTCCGCCGGGTCTCCCCCGGCATCCAGTGATTGGCACCACTGTTTAAAATGGCGTGCGGGGTGTTTTCCGGCAGTTCCGCCAGCTGTTTCATGGCGCTCCGGCAGATTTATCAGGTTCAGGCCTGTTTCCTCTAACATGACCGTAGCGGAAAGATCCGAGATAGACCCCGAGTACAAGTGGGACGTCGAGAGCGTATACCCCGGAAAAGTTGAATGGGAGGAAGATTTCGAGGAGGTCCGGGACCGTCTCGAGGAGCTTGAGGATTACAGGGGTGAGCTGGACGACGGAGAGAAGATGCTTGACTTCCTGGATCTTCTGGAGGAGCTGAAGAGGAAGGCGGAGCTGGTCCACCGCTACGCCACGATGAAGAGGGACGAGGACAGCAGGGACCAGGAGGCGCAGGCGATGGCGTCCCGTGCGAGTTCCCTCAGATCCCGGCTTGAGAGCGCGACCGGGTTCATGAACCCCGAGATAGCGGAGATGGGTGAGGAGAAGCTGGAGGAGATGATGGATGTGACCCCCGGGCTGGAGGACTACCGGCACTTCCTTGAGGAGATAGTCCGGAAGAAACCGCATACCCGGTCCGTCGAGGTCGAGACCGTTATAGCGGAGATGGGTGAGGTCCTTGACTCCCCTTCCAGGGTCTTCAGGATGCTGTCGAACGCCGATCTCGACTTCCCGGAGGTGGACGGTCCTGAAAGATCCGTCGAGATCACCAATGCCAACTTCACCTCTCTCCTGAAGGAGAGGGACCGGGAGTTCCGTGAGAAGGTCCACGAGGCTTACTACTCGACGATAGACGGCCTGAGGAACACGATAGGCGCGGCTTTTGAGGACAACATCAGGAAGAACGTCAGGCTGGCGGAGACGAGGGACTACGGCTCGGCCAGGGAGGCCTCGCTGGACCGGAACAGGATACCGGTAGGGGTTTACGACAGTCTCGTGGATACCGTCAGGGAGAACCTGGACCGGCTTCACCGCCACGTGGACCTCAAGAAGAGGAACCTCGAAGTGGATTCTCTCAAGCCCTGGGATTTCTACATGCCGATGACTGACTCGGAGGGGCCCGAGATACCGTTCGAGAAGGCGAAGGAACACGTTGTGGAGGCGGTGGCGCCGCTCGGCGACGAGTACCAGAGCAAGATGAAGAAGGGTCTTAACTCGGGATGGGTCGATGTCTACGAGAACCGCGGAAAGCGGTCCGGAGCGTACTCGGGCGGTGCATACGATACGAAGCCCTTCATCCTGATGAACTATCAGGACGATGTCAGTTCGATGTACACGCTGGCGCACGAGCTTGGACATTCGATGCATTCGCTCTACACCAAGAAAAACCAGGACTACTTCTACAGCGACTACCCGATATTCCTCGCCGAGATCGCCTCGACCACCAACGAGGCCCTGCTCACCCAGCATCTGCTCGAGACCGTCGAGGACGAGGAGTTCAGGCGGCACGTGCTGAGCCACTACCTCGAGAACTTCAGGAACACTATCTACAGGCAGACGATGTTCGCGGAGTTCGAACAGCAGGTCCACCGGAGGGTCCGGGAGGGCGAGGCGCTGACTCCGGACCGGCTGGATGAGAACTACCGCGAGCTCAAGTCAGATTTCTACGAGCCCGCGGACCTCGACGGGATGATATCGAAGGAGTGGATGAGGATACCGCATTTCTACTACAACTTCTACGTTTACCAGTACGCGACCGGAATGAGCGCCGCGGAGACGTTCGCCAGGAGGATACTGGAGGGCGAGGGAAGGAGGGATTACATGGAGTTCCTGAAGGCGGGGTCAAGCGATTACCCCCTGGAGGTCCTGAGGGATGCAGGGATAGAGATGAACTCGCCGGAACCCGTGGAGAAGGCTCTGGATGTTTACAAGGGGCATCTCGACAGGATGGAGAAGATGGTCTAGACGAGGTCCCTCTTCATCAGCTGCTGGACCACGAACAGCACGACTATCACCGCTCCAGCGGTCAGCTGGATGGGATAACCATACCTCACCTGGAGGAACGGAGGCAGGAGGACCGCGAACGCGAGCACGATACCGATCCCAACAAGGCCCTTCACCTGTTCCCTGTCCAGTTCACGGCCGTAAAGCTCCATGGTGGCCTGTTCTCCTCCCAAAATTAATAACCTTCCGATGATAAATTTTCCGGCATGTCTGGAACTTCAGAGGACCTCCGGGACAACATACTCGCGGAGCACGTCTACGTGAGGGACCGGGACGATGATTTCAGTCCGGTCCTGGAAAGCCAGGATTACAGGAGCTCGACTCACCCGGAACTTCTCGACAGGTTCATCGAGGAGGGCGCCGGGATAGAGGGGCTGGAGGACATGGGACTTGAGGCCGCCGACCTCCGCGGGATAGCCCGGATGCCCGAAGAGGCTCTTCCGGAGCGGATGACGGACCTGAAGCGGTCCCTTCTGCGGGGGATCCACCAGAGGGCCAAGAAAGAATGGTGGGAGCTCCAGAGGGAAAGCAGGGAGGAAACCCCTGGCGAGTACCCGTCCTACACTGTTGAGAAAAACGGTACCGAGTACCACGTGCACCCGGTCCCCACCCCGTCACGAGGAGAAGAGAGGTCCGACCGTTTCAGGGGGTTCCTCCACTCCGAGGCGGACAGGATGCTTGAGGAGGGACAGGTCTACGTCGGGAAGGATCTTACCGGCGAGTTCTCGCCCCGCCACCGCGGTAACGAAAACTTCAGGGTCCTCGATGAACCTGAAACGGGGCCGGAGGAGAGCTCCCTCTTCTCGACCGCTGAGAAGAAGGCCTTCATGGAGAACCGGGAAGAGTTCGAGGAGGTCCTTGAGGAGGTGGCGTCCAACGAGGCGCACCGCGACCCGGAGGACCTGGAGGACCTCAGGAACCTGAAGAGGGCGATGAGGCTCCCGGTCCACCTGGAGGAGGAGTTCCTGGAGACCCGGTGGAGGGATTACAACACCGTGGTGAACGGGAGAAGAAGGCAGATGACCGAGCAGGTGGTCGGCGAGACCTACGAGGAGGGAGTCCGGGAGGTCCACGTCTTCGTGGATGAGTCAGATGCGCCGGGACTGTCGGATTTCATCGCAAGGTCCCAGGTCGAGGAGGAGTTCTGGGAGCCGGTAATCTACCACGGCATGCAGTTCAGGGGTCAGCCTATCGTATCGCTTACGGATGACTCCACGGACCCGGAGTACTACCTCCGGGAACAGGTCGAGAACGGAGCGATGGAACTGGAGGAAGATTTCCTGGGCCCTGAAAACGATCTGAGGGCGTTTCCGGAGACCCGTGTCGGGGGAGACCCGGTCGTCAGCTTTGGGGATGGAAGCCCGGTGAAGTACGCGCAGTTCGACTCCGGCTACGGAGGAAGAGGGACCGCGGAGATGGAAGCCACCGAGGACCGCGACGGCTCGATCTACAGCGGTATAATCGTCGGTGTCAATCCCCTCGTAAGCCCGGAGGCCGATGAGGCGCCGCTACTCTACGCCGAGCACTCCATCAACTTCGGAGGGATAGATGAAGGGGTGGAGGAGATGTTCGGCTCCGGAGACCTGAACTGAAGTGGAAGAGAGATGGAAGAAATCCTGATAGTTGTCAAGGACACAGTATATGAGCGGCACTACGACGGGGAAAGTTACAGGGTGCCGTCAGAGCACAGGGAGAAAGTGATAGGAGGCCACAGGTCCCACAGGTCCTCCGTCGAAAAGATAAAGGAGGCGACTGGCGAAGGAAGCCGGGTGAAGAGGCTCTCTGAACTGGGCCGCGGGGACCCCGTGGACAGCGAGCTGGTGGTCACCGTGGGAGGCGACGGAACGGTCCTGAACACTGCCCAGCACGTCCGCGATACACCGGTGGCTACGGTCAGGTCCGATGAAAGGAGCACCGGGGAGCTCTGCGTTTTCGATACAGAAGGTTTCATCGAATTCATCTCAGCGGAATCCAGGTTCAGGACCGAGAGCTGGACCCGTCTGAAGGGAGAGATCGACGGTAGAGAGATCCTGGCTCTGAACGAGGTCTTCGTCGGACCCGGCGAGAATCCCGGCGTCGCCGAGTACAGGATGGAGGTCGACGGTAGGACCGAAGAGCAGGTCAGCAGCGGAGTGGTCGCATCGACAGGCACCGGCTCAACGGCATGGTACTCGAACATACCCGGGACCGACAGCTTCCCGCGTGACACCAGAGAGATCCGTTTCGCGGTCCGCGAGATGATGGAGGGAGAGACCGGCGGAGGTGTCGTAGGACCGGATGGACATCTTAGGGTGGTATCCGAGATGGACTCCAACGGGGTCGTAAGCTTCGACGGGAGCCGGAGGGAGAGGAGGTTCGACTTCAGCAGGGGATCCGCTCTCGACATAACCGTCTCCGAAACCCCGCTCCGCGTAGTTTACCCTGCGGAGCCGGAAAACTGAAAAAACTTTGAAAGCCACAGTTTACAGGTGAGAGAAAAATGAAAGTGGAGGTCCTTGGAGGAGAAGAACCCGAGTACGCGGTCGTCTCCTGCATACACGGCGAGGAAAGCTGTGGCTGGGAGGCCATAGAGAAGTTCAGGGAATCGGAGCACGAACTTGAGGCACCGGTCAAGTTTATACTGGCGAACGAGAAGGCATACGAAAGGGGAGAGCGGTTCGTCGACGTCGACATGAACCGCGTCTTCCCCGGCGACCCAGACTCGGATCTCTACGAGGAGAGGATGGCGTACCGGCTGGAATCCGAGATAGAGGACCTGAAGGTGCTGGACATACACTCAACCGCCTCGAAGGAGGCACCCTTCGGGATAGTCGTCGGCGGGACCGGGGAGAAGTTCGATCTCGCAAGGTCCACGGGCGTGGAACAGCTGGTGGACATGAGCCATGTGGGCGGCATGGACGAATCGATATGCTCGGTCACGGTCGAACTCTCCCGCAAATCTGGCGACCCCCTGGAGAACGCGTACGACCTGCTGCTGAACTTCCTGGCCTCCGAGGGATTGATAGACCGTGAGTTCCAGAGATCTGACCCTGAGTTCTTCCGGGTCTACGAGAAGGAGGAGGGGTCCGGCTACGAGTTCCTCGCAAGTAACTTTGAAAAGGTCCAGGAAGGCGAGGTCTTTGCCCGGCGAGAAGACGACGAGAAAGTCGCTGAAGAGGCTTTCTACCCGGTCCTGATGTCGACGGACGGATACGAGGACATGGTAGGTTTCAAGGCGAAGAAGAAGCAGACCCCGTGAGATATATTCCGCGAGGACCAAAGTGTTTCCAGGTGATCGGAACTGGGCGCTGATCAGAGCAGAGGAGACGAGTTCCACCTGGATGAAGAGTTCCTGGACCGGATGGTCGAAGACACGGAGTACTACTGGGAGGAACTCAGAAAGGAAGGAGCCGTGGAACCCCTTGAGGACGGGGAAGGCATCCGGATGGAACTGACCGCGGAGGAGGGCGAGAGATTCACGGAGGTTTCAGGCGACTCGAACTTCGCCCATATCCACGGGAGGGAGCCACAGAGGACGGGAGAGCTGACAGAAATGCTGGACGCGTCCGCGGAGAGCACCTCCTCGAAGATCCCCGAGACCCATCCTGAATACGGTGGCGAACTCAGGCCGCTCCAGCAGGGTGCGCTGACCCCTACAGCCCTGGCATATTCCCCCGAACTCGGCTTCGATGGATTGATCAAGTCGATAGAGCTCGAGTTCGACTCGCCTGTATACCTCGGCATAGACCGGGAGACAGCCGACAGGACGATGATAGAGGACAGGGAACACGGTACCAGTGTCCTCGCGGAGAACCCGTGGATAGAGGAGAGTTATGAACCGGTCACCGTCTCGTACAGCACAGTCGGAGAAGAGGGTAACCGGGGAGAGAACATGAGGAGGATAGCCCTACTGAACGCGCTGGTGGCCCGCGCACCTGTAGAGGAGGATGAGAGCCCGAGAGACGGACATATCTTCTCAGGGGCGGAGGTCCGGTACCCGGACAGGGAACTGGAAGGTGAGGACCTCACCTACAGGGAACTTGAGGACGAGGAGATAAGCGAGACCCCGATGGGTCCCGTGAAAAGGTTCGAGGCTGGATCACAGGACGACCCGGGATTCAGTTACACCGAGTTCTATGTTGACACCGGGCTGTGATCAGGCGAGGTCGCTCCCCTGGGGCAGGGACTTCATGGCTCCTTTCTTCTCTGTCGAAACTGCGGCCGCCTTCACCGCCTTGTCGAGCGCCACCTTCTTCCCGTCGCTCCTGTAGGCGAGGTAGGCGCCGGCCAGCGCGTCTCCCGCTCCTGTAGTATCCTTCACGTCGACCTCCGGCGGCTGGACCTCATAGGTCTCATCGGCTATAAGCTTCGCGCCGTCCGAACCACGGCTTATCACCACTTCATCCACCTGGCCGACCAGATCCGGGCCGAAGAACTCTATCTCGTGCTCTGCTGCCAGCAGTATATCAACCCGGTTCAGAAGGTCCGAGAGGAAATCCGTGTACTCGTCGTCAAGCAGGTCCTCCCTCAGGTTCGGGTCGAAGCTTACCGTCGCCTCCGTCTCTCTCAGGAACTCCATCAGGTTCTCTCTTGACTCCTGGTTCGTCCACGGCAGCGACCCAAGGTGAACGATGGCGTCGTCCCAGAGGTTGAACTCGAATTGTTCCTCCGTTATATGCCGGTCCGCCCCCCGGTAAAACGAGAAATGCGGCTCCGCGTCCTCGTCAAGGGCGGCGAAGGCCAGGGTGGTTTTCTGCTCCGCTCTCCGGATGTCACCGATCGCGACGTTCTCCTGGTCCATCTTCTCGACCAGGAAATCGCCCAGTTCCCCCGGTCCAACGGTCGCCACCATATCGACATCCTCGCCAAGCCTTGATGCCGCGACTGCGACGTTGGCAGGGGCTCCCCCGGCTCTCTTCACGAACCTCTGGGTTTCGGTCAGGTCTCCAGACTCTTTTCCGATCATGTCCACCAGCAGTTCTCCCACGCAGACTATCCTTGTCATGCTATCTTTTCCACCTCCTCGATCGCCTGTCGGAGGTACTCGTCGTCCTCCGCAAGTTCACCTCTCACGGCCCGGCCTCCCGACAGTTCCAGTCCGTACTCTTCCACAAAACTACTTACATCGGCGTCGGGATTTGAAAGTTTGTAAAGCACCGCGGCGGTGTAGCCGTGGTCCTCCTCATCTGCCGAGTAAAGCGAGGCCTCCTCGACCTCCATCGCCTCATCCAGGCTCTCCCCTATCGCGACGCCGTATCCGCCGGCCGCCGCTGCGTACCTTATCGCCTCGACGTCCGTGTTGCTGTCGCCGATGAAGATCGGGGCCGCATCCTCCTCCACCGGGTCCTCAAAGCCGTTCTGGAGGATATAGTTCTGCATCCTCGCCGGCTTCTGGTACCTGCCGTTGAACTCCGGTTCCTCATCCAGCACGCCGTATATCTTTCCATCGAAGTAACCGTTCGTGACCGCCTCGATAGCCGGCTCCCATCCCGCGGAATGCGCGACTACCTGGAGGTCCTCGTCGTGGAGGTCCTTCACCAGGCTGTTCAGCCCCTCCCTCGGCTCTGCCTCGAGCGAACGGGCGACCTCCCTCAGGTCTCCCACGTCCTCCCTATCAGAGAGGCTGAGAAGCAGTTCATTTCCCCGTCCCTCCTCGGGTTCCCCTCTCCCGGGTTCATGGGTCCTGGACATCAGATCTCCGTACTCTTCCGGCTCGCATTCGCCAGCCTTCACGAAGGTCTCCAGTCCTGTGTCCTCCTCTATCCAGGTGCCGTCCACGTCCATGAACAGGAAGTCTGACGCACGAATCTCTTCCTCCTCCGAACTCATAGCGATCTTATTACGATGTATTACCTTATCTTTATAATGGTGTCCCGGTCCTCCGCGAGGAGGTCGTGATATATTTTTTCATCCCGCTCCTACCGCTCCACCTGGTGGAACATCCTGTGGAGCAACGCCATACCTGACATGACGCTGAGCAGTGAGAGGGCCTGGAACATGTCAGAAAGCCAGTGGAGTCTCCGGAGCCTCAGAAGGCCGATGATGTGTTCTGAGGCCGAGAACACCGAAAAAAGTACAAGCAGGTAGACGAACCACCTGAAATACCTGATGGCAGACTGGTTCCTCTCGAACATCTGGGAGGTGAGCATCTCCCAGCTCACGGAGGACAGATGCCTGAGCAGCAGGATCGAAAGCATAAGCGTAGCTATCGAGACTGCCTCGGCAAAGTGATGAACATATGATAGATGGGTTACAACTGCCATACTACGGTTTGATCACCTTACTATAAAATACTTTAATCTCCGGTGGGAGCTCCTTTCTGCCGGAAGTAATCGTTCAGAGCGTCGAAAGTCCCAGAGACCTTTCCCTTTTCCTCCGAAAGAGTCCTGTAGATGTCCAGCTGGACCTCGACCATGTCGCTCTCCGTCAGGAAATCGCCGGTCTCCTGTGCTTTCTGTCTGGCGCATCTGTAGATATCCTCGCCGTAGCGACCTCCGGACCCGGGGATATCCGGGAACAGGTCGTCCTCATCCTCTATCACAGGTCCTGGTATCTGGCTGGTCGCGGAGCCCAGTTCGTAGAGCAGTTCATCTCCGGGGACTATCTCCGGGTCGGAACGGATGTTTCTATCGTAATCTTCTTTGATTTCCTCCAGCTGTTCGATCGTCTCTTCCAGAGTGTCCTGACCCATCTATCTCACGGTCCACCTTTTACTGGCAGGTTTTAAACAGATGCTGGTCCTCTAAATACACATGGAGTTCGACGAATACCAGGAGAGGACCGCTGAAACCGCTATATATCCAGAAGACAGGAAACTGAGCTACTTGGCTCTCGGCGTAACGGGCGAGGCCGGTGAGGTGGCAGAGAAGATCAAGAAACATATCAGGGACGACAGGGATCTTGAGGAGCTCGAGAAGGAGCTGGGTGATGTGCTGTGGTATCTCGCCCGGCTCGCCGACGAACTCGGTGCGAGCCTGGATGGGATCGCCGAGAGGAACCTCGAGAAACTGAAGGACAGAAAGGAAAGAGAAAAAATACAGGGCTCCGGCGACGACCGATGACGCTCAGTCTTCTATGCTGACCGCCGGGCCTATATAGCTATCAAGTTTATCCTCCAGCTCCTCTATCCTTTTCTCTTTCTTCTCCCTGAGGTCCTCAAGCTGTTCCTTCTTCTCCTCGATCTTCCTCCTCCGGTCCTCAAGCTCTTGCTGGACCTTATCCTTTTCCTTCTCAAGTTCCTCCAGCTCATCCTGGACTTCAAGCTCCTCAAGTACCTCCCGGGCCTCCTCAATCCTGTCCCGGTACTCCTGGATCTCCTCGGTCCTTGAATCCAGGTTTGAGAGGGAGTCTGCGGCCTCACGGAACTTCTTGAGCTGTCTATCGTCTATCAGTTCCTTCTCCTCCAGGAAGTCCACCGCGCTGTCGAGCGTAGATTCCAGGTCTCCCTGTATGCTCTCGAACCTTTCATCCTTTATCCTGCGGAGTTTCTGGACCTCGCCGTCGAACTCGCCGTCCCCTTCATCTATCTCGTAGAGCATCTTCTTCAGACCGCGCTCCATCTTCGACTTCTCCAGAGATATATCCCGGAGGCGGTCCTCCTTCTTCTCCTCAAGGTATTCGAGCTCTTCCTCGAGCTCTTCCTTTCTCTCCCATTTTTCACTCTCCTTCAGGTCCTCTATACTCTCTCTGACCTTTTCGAGCTCTTCCTCAAGTTTTTCCGTGTCTTCGTCCTCTATATCCTGTTTTAAGTCCTCGATCTCATCCTCTATATCGGTGATGGTCTTCTGTATCCTCTCTATCTCCTTCCTCTGACGGATCGCGGAGTACTCCGATTCCATGAAGTCATCGAGCCGGTCTGCGTGCTCCATGATCTCATCTATCGTACCCGAAAGAGTCCCTGAACTTTTCTGTATCCTCTTCATCACGGCGCCCTGCTTCCTGGTCACATCGTTGAAGTCCTCGACGAAGTCACGGAGTTCCTCCCTCTGGTCCTCAAGTTTCTCGGACGGTTCGAACTTCTCCAGCATGTTCTTCCTCTTCCTGTAGAAGTCCCTGGCGACATCCTCTACCAGGTCTATGTCGTCCACGTCCTCGTACTCCCGGACCTCCTCCAGGTCCTCCTCCAGCCTGTCCATCAGGTCATCGGTCTTCCCGGAGAGTTCCTCTGCCCTCCGGCGTGCACGCCTGAGTTCCTTCTCCCGTTCCTCCCGGAACCTCTCCACGGCTTCCTCCGGTTCGAACTCGATTTCGCCTGAATCTCCGCTAGAGAAGAGGTTCTGGATGCGTTCCTTCAGTCCCATGTCAGGATTATCTGGTCCCACGGATAAAATTCTGTCGGGTTAACTGAAGTCGGAGAGCCGGAACTTCTCGTGGCGTACCTCCCTGAGTTCCATCCCCCTGACGTCCCACTTGATCCTGAGCAACATGTGCGGTCTCTTTCTCGCCGCCAGTATGCTCTGCGAACCGTATCTCGCGGACCCGGCTACAGTGACGTTGTAGGCTCTGCGGTCCCTGAACACTGTTTTCCTGGCCTTCAGGTCCAGTGTGAAGAGGTTTCCGCCGATCTCCGATCTTCCGTCATTCAGGGCTTCCTGGACATTTCCCAGCTCTGCCTGTAGGAACGGTATGTAGAGCGGCATTATGTCCCGTCCGCTCAGGCCCCGGGAGTAGCTGTACTTTCCGTTCCTGAATTCGCTGGCGGTCATAGGGGATGAGGCCTCGAGGACCAGGGAACTTCTGTTTATCCTGAACTTCCTGAACCTGAAGGAGTCGCCGTCCGAGGATCGGGGACTGACGATAACACCTTTCCAGTATCTCGGCGTCTTCTGCTGGAAGTAGACCCTGTAGGTCGCTTCGCTGCTCCCGGTCGTCTCGTAAACGAAGACCTTCCCCGGCGAAGCGGTCATGTCTGGTGTGTTCTTAAGGAGAGAAGCCCCTGAGAACAGCGAGATCATGAGAAAGACTGTCACAAGTCCCTTTGCCTGTCGCCTGCTCAGCGGAAGGTCCTCGAAATCCATGAATGGACCGGGGTTGCGGAGATTTAATAAACTTCTATCCTGCCGGAGACTGATACATTTAAAAATGTAGTCACTGTCTGATAGACAGTGGTCTTTCGTGGATCCATTCGATGAACCGGGTCAGGACGGGGAAAGAGAGTTTGAGACTCTTGATTCACCGTTCACAGATATAACTGAAGCCCTCGACTTCACTGAGAGCGGTCTAGAATCCATCGAGAGGGAACTGGGATACGGCAGAGGAGAGTTCCTCGGTGAGGCGTTTGACAGGGTGGAAAGGACTGAATTCGAACGGGGAGCTGGCTCGTGGACCTCCGCCGCTGTCCAGATGAGGGACGGCGATGTCACGCTGCTCTACGAACACGATATCACCCGGGAGACGATGGCGCACGAGGGGGTCCACGGTAAGATGAAGCAACCCGACGGAGAGGTCGACCTGCCGGGTGATGACCTCTACGAGCAGTCAGTCTACGAGGAGTTTGTCGCACGGATAGCGGAAAACCTCGTCGGGACCGATAACGTCTACGAGGAGGAGATAGAAAGGCTCCGTGAGGACCGCGAAGATTACTTCGAGAAGAGAGAGGAGGCGGATCGTCTCGGAGATTTCACAGGTCTGTACGGCGACCTCGTGGAGATCGAAGCGATGGATGGAGAGGAAGGAGATAAGCTCTACGGGGCGATAGAGTCATACCAGGAGAGGAGGGAGAACGTCCTCGCTGGCGTGGCGGCGGACCGCTACACTGACAGGCACTCCGTGGACGTGAAGGAGTTCATAGACCCGGATGAAGAGGTCTACAGAGAAGCCGTGGATTTCATCGAGGAGGTCGAGAGAGAACTCCACTCAGACGACCGATTTCCGGTTTAGAGAAGTCCTGAACCGTTCAGGACCGTCCAGGCGGACCGGAAGAAGGCCTTTTCCCGGTTCAAACGCTGGAAGGCCGAGAGGTCCATCGCTTGAAATCCTGGAAACCATAGAGACCGGTTGAGGACCGAATAATGGCTTTTCAAACGTTAAACCTGTAAAATTCAGGCGAAAATAAAGTCGCGAGGGATTCAAGATAGGACTGTACGACAAAGCGAAGGAGGTGGATGACTATCTTTCGGAGTCAGAAAAGTTCTACAGCCTGAAGAAGTTCCTGGACAGGTTACTGCCTCTTGTGATTATCGTCCTGATGGGGGTCCTGTACCTGGAGTTCTTCGTCCATCTCACACATCACCAGCACAAGCTGGTCCTGATGATTGAGAGGGGGATACTCGGATACTTTCTGCTGGAGCTTCTCGTGGACCTGGGCGTTTACAGGAACAACAGGAAGTTCCTGAGGCACAGGCGGATGGACATAATGCTGGTTTTGCCGTTCTTTACGGTGTTCCGCGGGGTCACCAGGGCGCTGAGAGGTTTGAAGATGCTCAAGCCGTTCAAGCCGACTAAGTCAGTCAAGGGGACCAAGGCGGTGAAGAGCGTCAAGGCCAGCAAGGTCGCCAGAGCCGCCAGGTCGACCCGGGCTCTGAGAAGGATAGAAGAGGGTTTCAGGGCCGTGGCCAGGTGGCCTCCCGACTTCCAGCACACGACGAAGGCCCTCAAGAAGTCCAGGGAGATAATCCGGGAGTTCGACATGGGTTTCGACAGGCTGGTCAGCAGGGCCCGGAGACTGGTCCGCGCCGAGTGATCAGCTCCCAAGATCGCTGTGGAGTTCGTTCAGGTCCTCTATCAGATCTCTGGCGGCCTCCCTCCTCTCACCTGACTGTTCCCTGAACTCGGAGATGACCTCCTCCCCGTAACCGGAGTCTATCCGGGAGTAGAGTTCGATTATGTCGTCGAGTATCCCAGAGTCCTCCCCCTTTACGAGGTAGTTCACGCCGTCCGGTCCTGTTTTCAGGACGACCTCCAGTGATTCTGACCGGGCAATGAACTCCCTGCCTGCTTCATCTATCCTATCAAGGAATTTCGGTGGGCTCAGGACTTCGGGACCGTCTTTTTCCTCATCGATCTTCCGGACCATCCAGTCTTGCCCTTCCCTTATCTCCGCGTAGTCCTTCAGGGCCATCTTCATGATTTCCGGGTCCTCCGGTCCTCCCTCAGCCATCCTGGCTCTCCTCCCTGTAGAGCAGGTAGGAGTATATGGTTGAGCCGACGGCTACCAGTACGGCCGGACCTCCGTAGATCAGCGCCCCCTTCTCCGGGAACAGGAAACCCAGTAGGGATAGCAGTCCGGCGGCCTTCAGTACAGGACCGAACTTTCCGTGGACCCTGTCCCATACCTCGTCGCTACTGAGTGTCCAAGGGTTCCTTATTCCTATGAACCAGTTCCTCTCCGATCTCTGTATCAGTTCTCCCGTTACGTAATACGTCGAGAAGATTATCGGCACCAGCATATAGGATATTCCATACCTGAATCCGATGTTCCAGAGGACGATCATCACCTGTGCGTACGCCAGCACCGAGAGTATGAGGACCTTCAACAGTTCGTAAACCTCCCTGAAATCCTCGTAGTTATCTCCCAGGGGATCTATCTCCGGCAGGTACCTGAAAAGCAAGTAGATCAGGACCGCCAGTCCCGGTATCAGCGTCAGGCCCGGGACCACTCCCATGTATGAGTCCGGCGACCCGCTGGTGAAGTGGACCGCCACCCTGCCCGTGATTTTCGTCAGGCCGTAAACAGTGGCCAGCGTCATAACACTGAAGATGCCGGCCGATGCGTACTCGTACCTGTCCATACATCCCGGTTTAATCTACGGAAGATTATTACCTTTTCCCAGTCACTTTAAATCCGGAGGACCAGAAGATTGATCCATGGAGATACCTGGAGAGCAGCTGAAGTATGGTTCTGGGACCGGTCTTGGACTGCTTATCTCGGGATGGGCTGCCAGCGCCTCGTACTGGCGAGGTTACATGTCGGCCAATCCTGAAGTCGGAACGGTCTCCGGCGGCTCGCCAGTGATCGTGGCGGCTCTTTTTGTCCTCGGGATAGTCCTGGCGCAGTTCTCATTCATCAGGGCTCTTGAGGAGTCGGAGATTGCTTCCTAGCTCGGAAGTGTGGCGAAGGGTTCAGGCGAGTTGTTGACGAAGCTCCTGATATAGTTCTCTATCCTGGTCTCGTTGTACTTTTCCAACTTCATCAGCCTCCCCCACGAAGCCACGGCTATCCTGGCGTCGTTCTCCGGCCTCTTCGTGACTATCAGGGCGCCGGAGTATTTCTGCGCCAGGTCCTTAAGTTCTGCCCGGGTCTCCGACGAGATGTTGCGGTAACTTATCCATACCTGTCCGTGCTCAAGGTTGTGGACCAGTCTCTCCTCCGGTATCTCTCTGCTGTAGAAACCTCTCGTCGCAGGTCTCATGTAGTGGGGTCCTGACGTGGGAGGGTTCGAGTTGTAGGAGTCATGTTTTTCGCCCACGGAGATGTGGGTCCGCCCCATAACCTCGACATGATGGCCCAGTGAGGAGTTCGCAGGCGTGGTCCTATCCCCGTTTCCGCCCCCGAGTACCACTGCTGTCAATCCTATTCCTGCCACGGCCAGCCCGATGGCCGCGACCTTCCTGTAGTCCTCTCTGTTCATATGGTCCACGTGGACCGGAGATTGTTAAGTGTCTTCGGAACTGGTTCTGTCGCCGGTCAGTTCAAGCCAGAGGAGCAGTGAACCTGTGCCCACCGCCACGGCCGCTGTAGCCATGGACAGGTTCCGTACCATGAGACCGGTCGGACCGCCCATGGCCCGGGAGAGATCCGGGAGATGTGGCAGCATGAGTCCGGTCGCCAGCAGGACCAGCGAAACCGGGCTGAACCTCCTGTCTCTGAGGTAGGCAAGGAGGACCCCGGAGACACAGGCCAGCGAAACGGCGAACCCGACCGTGAATACGCCTGCCATACGTTCCCGTAAGAGGCCCTTTTCTCTTATCTCTTCTAGTAGAAAGGTCTAATCCAGTGCCTTCGCCAGCGCCGAGAGACTTTCGAATACTATCTTTCCCCCGGCTCTCGCAAGGCCGAAACCTGCCACGCCTGCCCCGGCGACGATGTTTGCCACCGCCTTCTCCCCCTCAGAAGGGCCTGAGAGATCTCTGACCGGCTCCCAACCGTCCTCTTCAACGTCTGTCTCCTGGAGCCTTCTCCCCATGACCTGGTACCTCGGAGCCCCGTATTCCTCCTCCAGGTCATCCGGATCAGCGCCTGTCATCACACGTGCAGTCCCTGATTCGTGGTCGAGGAGGACCTCGGCTTCCTCCCTCTCCAGCGACTCCCTGCAGCTCTCCCACGAGCCACATCCTTCTCCCATTCCGGATCCGGTGTAACTGTCCTTCACCCAGCGGCGGAACCGGTCCAGTCCTTGGTATCCCTCTGGCTCCATCCCGTAATCCGGGAGATATTCCGGGTTCTCCGAATCCATCTGGTTCAGGAGGAGGACCCAAGAGCTTTAACAGGTCCTGTTGAAGAGGGATGAACAGGACCCCTCTCTCAGAGAGGGATCCTGCCCCGGAAGATGTACAGGAGGGCGACGAGGCCTACGAGAACCCCTGCCGCGGGGATAAGGGGAGGTCCTCCGGCGTTACCTCCCTGCCGCACCCTCAGGTCCACGACTTTCTGCTCCACGAATACTTCTCCATCCCTGTTTCCGGTTATCTCGAAGTCCATCAGGTACTCCTTCACTGAAGCACCGGGCTCGACAGAGGGATTGAAGACCACGGTGCCCGTCGCTCCCGGTTTCAGGGTGCCTATGAACCTGGCGGCGGATGAAAAGCTGAAGGGAAGGTCCGAGTTCTCCAGGACCCTCACCCTGGTCGATTCAGACCTCTCCGAACCCGTGTTCCTTATCTTCATCCTTATCACTCCCTCGGACCCGGTCTGAAGGTCTGCTGTCACGTTCACCACGCTGAACTGAGGTTTCCCGTCGACCTTTAGCTGGAAATCCTCGCTGATCTCTCCCTCCGTGTCTGAGTGGTTGGCGGTTACTCTGAACGTTTTCATACCTGCCGAAACGTTCTCACTTATGTCAAAGCTGAACGAAACCGGCTTTACCTGGCCCGGAGCCAGGTTCCCGAGGGACTGGCGTGTCGCAAAGGAGCTCTGACTGGTGAAGCCTTCCGGGGGCTCCATCCTGACGATGACGTTCTCGGCTGTTTCATCGCCGTTGTTCACTATCTCTACCGTCAGCCGGTTCTCTTCCGAGCCCGGCATCAGGGAGGATGGGCTGGTCCTCAGGTTGGCGACACTGAGGTCCACTTTCTGGTTCGCGATATCGATGGTGAGGTGCTCTTGCCGGAAGTCGTCGCCCTTGCCGATCCGGTAGAGGAACTTCGCCTCCCCCTCAGGCGCGTTCTCCGCCACGAGGACCTCAGGTGAGAGCTGGAACCGGTCCGCCGGGTGGATCGTCCCTAGTTCGAACCTCGTCTTCTGGTCCGGCTTTATCTGGAACGGGTAGCTTCCGACCAGCTCCACGGTCACGTTTTCAAACTCCTGGTCTCCCATGTGCTTCAGCTCGATGAATATCTCTGCTTCCTCACCCGCCTGTACCGGAAAGGGGTCGGTCTGTGAGAATACCTTGAACTCGTTGGCCGGGTGTGCGGCCGTAGCGAATGCTGTAAGTGCGATAAATGCGGTCAAAAATGCTGTGAGTTTGTGTTTCATACTGTTTTCACCTCTAGTATCTTTTTCACGGCCGGAGTTACGTACCTGTCGTGGATTATCAGGGTCGAGGGTATAACGGTGAAAGCGGCGACGTATGCGAGGGAGGTCGTCAGGGAAAGCATGATGCCGAGCGATGAG
Organism: Candidatus Nanohaloarchaea archaeon; assembly: GCA_042217585.1. Classification (GTDB taxonomy): domain Archaea; phylum Nanohalarchaeota; class Nanosalinia; order Nanosalinales; family Nanosalinaceae; genus JBDGSJ01. Next base: position 23,184 of record JBDGSJ010000007.1, read on the forward strand.
AGGAAAGTTATCCTTCCCAGGCTCAGCGTCGAGAAGCCCATGACTGCTGCGATAACTCCCAGCGTCATCGGCCGCGCCACCCCCTTTATCGTGGTCGAGAGCGCCTCCTCCATGCCGAGGTCCCGGCGCTCCTCACGGTAACGGGACACCGGCTGTATCCCGAAGTCTATAGCTATCCCCACTCCGATAGATATGGCGCCCGATGTCGCGGGGCTCAGGTTGAAGCCGAGCAGTCCGAATGTCCCGAAACCTGCCGCGATGCCGAAGACGAGTGTCTGGAGCGACGCAAAACCGAAGAAGAAGGACCTGAAAAGCCCTATGACTATCACGAGGACCAGGCTGAAGGCGACGATGCTGGTCACCCTGCTGGTCTGCTGGGCCTGCTCCTGGAACGCCTGGTCGATGAAAGGCTGACCTGTCAGGGAGTACTCTATACCTGCCGGAGAAGCCTGAGACTCTATCACATATCTTATCCGGTCCGCAAGCCTGTTCTCTTCCCGGGCGCTCAGTCCCCCCGCCTGTACCTCTATCCTCGCCGCAGAGTAATCCCTGGATATATACCTGCTCCACCTGCTCTCTCCCAGGCGGTCCATGGCCCTCTTCACTCCCTTCTTTGCGGGCGGTATCTCCCTGAACAGGTCCGCGGGGGAGTCCACCGAATCCACTCCTCTCAGGCCTGAGAGGTCCGCATCGATCGTCCTCATGTACCGGAGGGCTCGCGGAGACCTCATATCCCTTATCTCCGTGCTGTCGGGATAGTCCGGGTCCGTCACAAGCAGTATGGTGTATGTCGTCCCTCCTGTGGAACTGAACTCCTTCTCCAGCACGTCGAAAGCCTGTATCGATTCAAACGTTTCTGGCAGGAAGTCGGAGGTGCTCTGCTCCACGGTCTGGACCTTTGTCGCTCCTGATGCCAGGACCAGAGTCAGGAGAAGCGCGACCCCGAAGACCAGCAGGGGTCTCTCCACCACTACCTCCGAGTACTTCTCCACGAACCTATCTATCATCTTTCCACCTCCTGTACTCGATGATAAGTGAAGGAGTGACCACAAGAGCGGAGCTGACCGTCAGGAACTCTCCCAGAGCCAGGGTCACTCCCAGGTCCCGGATGAAAGTGAAGGATGCCAGCAGTAACGCGAGGAAACCGACGCCATCTGTCATCGCGGACCCCACGATAGCCTTTCCGGTGTTCGGGACCGCGGTCCTGAGTGCCGCCTCCGGACTCTTCTCCTCCATCTCCTCTATTATCCTCTCGGTTATGAAGGACCCGTACTCGACTCCCAGTCCCAGTATCATCGAACCGAGTGATATCGTCGCGAACGACAGCGGTATGCCGAAGTGTCCCATGAAGCCGAGAGTCCATATCAATCCCATGAAGAGCGGGACAAAGGTTATCGGTCCGTAAACTGCTCCGCGGGAAAATATCAGCAGGATCAGTATGAGCGCCGAGGCCGCAGCTATTGTCGTGTAAGAGTCGCTGACAAGAACGCTGGAGATCGTGTTACGGACCACCGGCAACCCTGTAAGGGTCAGCTTCACGCCGGGAGGCTTCGGCACCTGCTCGATGTTCTCCTCTATCATCGTTGTGGCCTGGGCGATGTTCTCCTCTGTCATCTCTCCCTTCAGGCGGACGAAAACGGTCGTCGCGGTGTAGTCCCGGTTCAGGAAAGAACCTCTTGAACTTCTGAGTACTTTCTTGACCTCTCTCTTCGAATCCGGATTCTCCCTGAAAAGCGAGCCCATGGAGTTCACCGAGGACACCATCGGTTCACGGTCCAGCTCCCTCTCCAGTGAGTTCAGCATCTCCACCACACGAGGGTCCCTCATATCCGTTACATAGCTCTCCTCCCTGCGGTCCTCAGTCGTCTGGACCAGCACTATTATCGAGTTCGTGTTCCCGAACTTCGCCTCGACCCTCTCTTTCGTCATTATAGGGGGTAGGTCGTCCGGGAGGCTGGCCTGGAAATCCGTCTGGAGCTGTATATCAGGTATACCGGAACCCAGGACGACGGTCAGGACCAGGGATGCCAGAAGCACCGTGCGCGTGTTACCTAGCTGGAACTCCGCCAGTGCCTCAAGTGGGTTCACTGGTAGGATACTCAATCCCCAGCTTTAAATCACTGAATGCTCGTTCAGTTCCGCGGTTAACAGTTAAATGATTGACAGCTAAAATCCTGAAGTATGGGCAACGACGAAACCAGAAGGAAAATAATGGACGCGACCTTCGAGGCGCTGAAGAAGCACGGCTACGCGGACCTCTCGATAAAGAAGATAGCCGATGAGTTCGAGAAAGGCAAATCCCTGATATACTACCACTTCGATGACAAGGAGGACCTGATGCTGAACTTCCTGGACCACATACAGGACCAGATAAGGTCCGGGCTGGAGAGCGAATCGTCGGAGCCTGAGGAGAAACTTGAGTGCTTCCTGAGGACGGGTCTCGGACTTGACGAGGAGATGAGAGAGTTCAGGATCGCCCTTCTTGAGATGAAGGCCAGGGCGCCCTACAGCGCCGAGTTCAGGGAGAAGTTCCGTGAGATAGATGACGAACTCTCGGGGTTCCTCCGGCAGATACTGGAGGAGATGGGGATCGAGGACCCGGAGGAGGAGTCACAGGTGGTGCTGTCGACTATAGAGGGAGCCGCGAACCGGGGTATAGTCGCGGAACGGACCGGCGAACTCGAGGAAGCCAGGAAGTGGATAAAGGGCTATCTGGAGGAAAGGTGAATCCTGAGAGGGATTTAAATTCAGGAATGTCGAAAAATGTTTCATTGTCCACGAGGACGAGAAGGCACCGGATTTCACAGGTTGCTACGCCGATGACCTGGAAGAGTTCCAGCTGAGTTAGGAGGTCGAGCTTCGGACCGCTGGTGCTGGCTTTCTTCCCCGCAGCTTTCTCACCTCCATGCACCAACGAGATGATATTTTTCCAGGACCAGCTCGAGGAGTTCAGGGATGCGGGGGCAAGGATCCTGGGAATCAGCGTCGACTCGCCCTTCGTCCTCCAGAAGTTCAGAGAATCAGAGGGCTTCGACTTCCCGCTCGTAAGCGATACATCCGCGGAATCAGTCCGGGCATACGGTATAGAGACCGACCTGGAGGACATAGGTCTCCACGGGGTGGCGAAGAGGTCCGTGTTCGTGGTGGACTCCGGGGGAGAGATCACCTACAGCTGGAAGGCGGAGGACAGCACGGAGAAATGCCATGACGAGGTCCTCCAGGTCCTGCGCCACGTCAGGGAAAACTACTGAGAACTCCGGAATTTAAAGGTTCACACATCCAAAACCAGTTATGGACCAGGAGATGTCCCGGGAGGAGCGCGAGACCCTCCACAAATGGGGGAAGGCCCGGAAGATAATAGACGAGAAACGGATAGAGGCCACGCTCGAATCCGGGGACCGGTACCAGTTCCGTATAGAGGGAGACTCGGACACCTACGAGGTAGGCGTCGACATAGACACCGGCGAAACCTTCTGTCCCTGCCCGTTCACCGGCGACACATGCTCCCACCAGATCGCCGCCCACCTGTACCTCGCAGGCATCGGCGTCGAGAACCCCTACTTCTGACGCACCGAGAACTTCGACAAAGTTTAAACCGCCCCGACAGACATGAAATAATATGTCTCTCCCGAGGGAAGGACCTGCTCTCCGGACCGTGTTCCTTCTAACTCTGGTGGTGATGACTTCGGCCGTAGGTGCGGCACAGCATCATAACGATACATCCCACAGCGACGCTCTCCAGGATAACAAGACCGTCCACGGGAACGAGACGGTCCATCACGACGAGACCATGCATCACAACCAGACGGTCCACCGGAACGGTACCGATCATCAGGAACCGCACGAGGACGGCATGCATGACGGGCACAGCCCCTCCAGGGCGTGGACCGTGGGCGACACTGCATGGACAGCGGTCCACCTTGTCGGCATACTGATCGGCCTTCTGCTCCTGAACTACTCCTGGGACATGTGGAAGGGGGCAGGAACCGGTTCTGCGATAGGTGAAACAGGGAGGTACGTGGCTGCAGGGACCGCTGTCTTCATCGCGGCAATGGTAGGTATGGAGGCACGTCACGCGTTCGGCCTGAACCTGTGGTACTTCGCCAGGACCGCGAAGGTGAGGGAGCTCTGGGACATGATGCTCCTGGATGTGACCATCACGCTCTACGCCGTCGCCTACCGTAAACTGACAACAGATCTCAGAGGTGATCAGGAGTGAAAACCTTGAACAAGTCCACCGCGGTCACGACTGCTGTTCTGGCCCTCACAGCGAACGGAGCCTCAAGCGGGGCTACATCCACAGGAACAGGTGGAGCAGGTCCCGCACTGCTCGAACTCCTGACCTCCGTTTCCCACTTCTGGGGGATCTTCGTGAGCCTCCTCGTGATCTACTACGCACACGGCGTGATAAGGGAGCTGAACGGAGAGGGGGTAATCGCGGAATCCGGAAAATACACTCTTGCGGGCTCACTGGCCTTCCTACTGGCGTTCCTGAACATGGAGCTCGAGCACGGTTTGGGGGTCAGCGCAACGCACTCATGGCTCAGCTACTCGATGGATCAGGCGGTCCACATGACACTGTTCGTCCTGATGGTGCTGATGCTCGGAGAGGCGTTCAGAAAACTTGCGGAAACCTTCCGATAAGGTGGTGTAGATGAGTTCCTACGAGAAAGCCATAGAGGCCGCGGTCAAGAAGGAGATGAACGTCCTGGGATCCTCTAAGACCCTTGAGATAGTCGAAAGCATCGACGGAGTGTCCGCGGACGACAAGGGAAATATCACTGAACTGGACAGGGACGGGAAAGAGACCCTTGGAGAGCTTGTGGCCCAGTTCCAGGAAATAGGCGGAAACCTCACCGCCACCCTGATAAACAGGGAACTCGAGGAAAAGGGCCTGGACGACCTTGACCTTCCAGAATCGCTGTGAGGAAGCAGTAAGACCTCCGAACGGTCCGACAGTTTAATTATCTCCGGACCGGAAACTTACCGCAAACGAGGCAGACCCTATGATAAAGTACTGGAGAGGAACGTTAATGGTGCTGCTGGTGCTCGGGGGAGTGGTCGCGGTGGAACCGTGCATCTCCGCGACCCTCAACCGTCTGCACGGTGTTGCCCAGGACCCGGCAGAAGCCGCAGGAGCGACAGGCCTGCCAGAAGAATGCAGCGTACCTGACCGACTGATCTCCTCGTTCGGATGGATAAAGGACAACTACCTGTTGATAGCCTCACTGGTCGTCCTGGCATTCATCGGAGCCAACCTGGCCTCGTGGGAGATAGACAGGGTAAGAGAGGGATCGGATGAAGACGGCCTCGAGAACGCCTTAGGGACCTGAAACCCGGTATATCCAAAAAGGACCGTTTCCCACAGTTCACCATGCCCGGGAAAGAAAATGACCTGGAGAAATTCCGGTCCATGAGATACATATTCGACAGGAACCACACGGAGATGGAGGACTTCTTCGAATCCGGTTCGGAAGACCTCAGAGAGGAGCGCCGCGTGGTCCACAACTTCCTCGCAAGCGCCTACACCCTTACAGAACACGAGGAGAACGTCGCGGACAGGACCGGCATCGACGCCTACACCTGGCTGAAGGAGAACGACGTCCTCAGGTACGTCGGGCTGATGAGAGACATCAGGAAGATAGTGCAGCACATATACGAGCCCCCGGTGGGCCACGGCGAGGACCTCGAGGAGACCGACGGGGACAGCCACACCCAGTACTTCATCCACAGGGAGAAACTCGACAAACTGATCTCGCGGACCGAGGACCGCGAATGGAGGAGCGAATCCGAGAAGATACTCGAACCCTACGGCGAGAAAATAAATCTCCGGGAGCTGATGAAGGAGATATACACTGAACTCGACGGATTCTTCGACTGGTTTCACAAGGAGCTCCAGGACACTGCCGTTTAACCGTCCCGGAGAAAAAAGAGATACATGTCCACCAACCCGTTCTCGAAGCTGCTGGACCTCCAGGTACAGGCCCTGAAAACGGGCGCCAGCGCCGCAAAAGAGCCTTACAGGGACCGGACCTCCGACGAGGACCTGCCGTTCCGGACAGAGGGATACGGAGGATTCGGCGGCGATGATTACTTCGACACGGAGGGAGAGCCGGAGGACCCCGTGATACTTTCACACGGACTGGCCCGTGGAGCCGACGACATGGACGGCCTCGCACACCACCTCCTGGAAAACGGATACACCGGCTCCGAGGTCTACGCCATCGAGTACGGAGACCCGATGCCCTCGCTGGAAGACGGCGCGGAACAGCTCCACAGCTTCATCCGCAGTGTCAGGGACCATACAGGGGAGGAACCTGCGGTGGTCGGCCACAGCAACGGAGGACTGATCCCCCGTTACATGATGGACCGGTACGGTGATGAAGACGTGGAAAAACTTGTGGCGGTCTCATCGCCCAACCACGGCTCGATCTGGAGCGACATCTGGACCGCCGCAGGAACCGACCAGAATCAGATAAGCCGCAGGTCCGCCCGGGAAGGAGTCCTCAGCGAACTCAACGATAAAGACCTCGATACCGAGATATACACGGTCCGCGGGACCCACGACGGCTCCTACCTCGACCCGGAAAGCCCTGCACTGGAGGACGCCCTCAACGTCAAAGTCCGGGGCGGCCACGATATACAGAGCCATGAAGCGGTCCTGAAGATCCTCGAAGCTGACGGACCGGAGAAAGCGGTGGAATCGCTGGAAAAAATGGAGGAGGTCCTCGAAGCAGAGGGAAAACCGTGAAACAGTTTAAAATCTTGAACGCGGAAAAGGATTTATGGCTGTAGCCAACATAGCCTGTCCTCACTGTGGAGAGCAGACACTTGCCACGGTTCCCAGCTCCAAACACCAGGTCACAAAGGTCACCGGTAGTCACGCCGGGTGGAACACGAAGGCGGCGTGCCAGGAATGCGGCAAAACCATTTACGTGAGCTACACCAAGTCTTAACCTGGGGTCTGAAAATGGTCAAGACGATGTATGTCTCCATACCGAAGGAGAAAGCGGCGAGCATCCTCTCCGAGTATTCAAACTACTACGTGGACCAGGACACCGGCGAAGAGATCATCGTCAAGAAGGAAACCGCCATGACCTCCAACAAGATCAGGGCCAAACTCACGGACCACAAGATCGCCAAGGAAAAGATCCAGACCGGTTCAGGGTCCGCCGAAAGCGGGGTCATCGGCGCCCGCGTCGACTACTACAAGGACAAAGTGAAGGGCCTACTCGAAGAACACGAAGCGTACTGAAAAACTTAGAGACTCTGAAAACGTAGAATAGAGCCCC
>JBDGSJ010000008.1:0-47232 GCA_042217585.1 Candidatus Nanohaloarchaea archaeon
TTCTTCTTGGTCTTTCCCTTCCCGTCGTTGCCGCGGAGCTGGGGGTCCGAGTGCGTCATGTAGATACCCCCGGACTCGTCCACGTAGACAGAGGTGTGGACGTAGAGGACCTCGACGTCCTCATCCAGCTTTTCCGTGTTGTTGCCGGTGATCCGGCCCTCGGACGGGTGGTAGAGCTCTTCCTGGAAGGTCAGGTCGTAAAGCTCGCCTTCCGGGTGGTAGTCAAGCCCTCTACCGGTCTTCTCGTCGTTCAGGTACATCCTCCACTTCCTCATATCCTTCGGGTCCTCCTCGGGCTCCAGTGATTTCTCCGTGAGAACTGCCTTGTGACCGATTTCCTGGCATTCTCCGTAGGGGCTCTCCGAGCTCAGCAGTTCCAGTCCCTCCCGGTCGATGGGAAGGTCTATACCCTTCACACGTCCCGGATCGTTCATCTGGTTCAGGAAACGGTCCCTTCCACGGAATACGACCTTCCTGCCGGGCGCGTCGTCCTCGAAGAAGAAAAGGTCCTCGTCCTCGAAATCGCCGACGGCGAAGTGGGGGACGGCTGAGAAATCTTTTCTTTCGACCCCCTGAGCCATCACGTAAACATTGTCGCTCGCGGGTTAAAACCGTTTGGTTTTCCCATCAAAACTTTCAAAGGCGACGAGATATCTATTTGATATATGACTTCGGTGGGTACGGGCAGAGTGAAAAAAAGTGATTTCGACGGGGAAGATGCAGGAAAAGAACTTGTTCACCGAGCGAAAAAGGACGCCGATGTCGAAGATCCTGACTTCGCGATGGTTTTCTGCTCCTTCAGTTTCGACATCGAGAAGATGAGGAAGGCTCTCTCCGAAGAACTCGGTGACGCTCCTTGGATAGGAGCGACCACTAATGGAGAGATCTTGAACGAAGGACCGGGTAGGAAGACAGCGGTTATGATGGTGATAAGCTCTGAAAAGATGGATTTCGATTCTGGTATAGAGGAAGGTATATTCGACGATGCTGAGGGAGCGGGGAAACGGCTCGCGGATGAACTGGTCGACGACGAGTTCATCGATTCGGACAGGGACAAGTTGTTTTTGATGGTCAACAGTTACGATTCTTTCTACCCGGGAGCCGAGACAGAGATACTGGAGGGTGTCAGAGAAGTCATAGGTTCTGAGGCGCCGATAGTCGGCGGCGCGGCGGGGGATGACTTTAGCTTCAAGGGTTCCAAGGTCTTCAACGGCGAGAAAGTGACGTCCTCGGGAGTCGCCGCCGCCACTCTTGAGACTGACTACAGTATAGAGATGGACCAGAGAAACGGCGTGACCAGCCAGATAGCTACCGGCATGGTTACGGACTGCGGCCCTGGGGACGCTCGGTTAAACGAGATCGACGGAGTGCCGGCGCTAGAATGGTATGCGGAGAAGATAGAGGTCCCAAAGTGGAAGCTGAAACTACCGTTTTCCTACGGTGACTGGTTCCGGGATTTGAGAACCCTGCTGAAACTTACCCCCAAGATAATCCGCTATATTCTGAGGGAGAGGGAGATGCCGAGGATGGCAAGGCGAGGAGTGAACTACGCCATGAACTACCCGTTCGTGGACGGCCTCACACCCGCTGAAAACAGGGTGAGGATACCTCTCGATATTAGGGGAAATTCGATAATCTTCTACAGACCTCCGATATACGAGAACATGGAGATCGGAGTCGGCGTGAGTTCGACTGCCTCCTGTATGGAATGTGCTAAAAGCCTGTTCGATGAAAGCACCGGCGAAACCGTCTTTGGTTTCGTTTCGGACTGCGCCCTCAGGAACTTTCTGCTTGAAAAAGGAGATATAGGTTTCGAACAGTCGGACCAGTCAGGTAAAGAGGTCGAAAACCTAAACAAAGCTATCGGAGGGCCTTTCATCGGCTTTTACACTTATGGAGAGCTTGGAGGGAAGGACAAGTACAACTGCAACTTCAAAACGTATACTTTGACAAGCTTCGTGGTGAAGAAAGATGACGAGTAAAGAGGAGAAACTTGAAGAATCGCTGGACGAACTGGATGATGTTCAGGGTGTCAAGGGTGCTGCCGTGGTCCGGAGGGACGGTTTACTGATCGCTTCCAACTTGAAGCAGGAGATAGACGATGATCAGGTCGGAGCGATGACCGCCTCCACTGTCGGCTCAGGTGAGACCGCTTCCGGAGCCCTCAACATGGGAGATGTCGAGCAGGTGACGGTCGAGAGTGAAGAAGGTAAACTGGTCTCGACGGGAGCTGGGGAACAGGCGATCCTGAGCGTCCTCGCCAAGGAAGACGTTAACATGGGTCTCGTGAAGGTAGAGATGGAGGGCGCAGTGGAAAAGATAGACCGGGTTCTCTGATCACTCCCCCACTATTCCCTCGTCCTTGACCTTGAAGACCGCCTCGCCCTCGGGCATGTAGGGGGAGTCGACGAGTCTTGCGATCCTCTTGTCCTTCTTGGACTTCCTCAGGTAGATCCTGATGGCGGAGTTGTGGGCCACGATGTGGCCTCCGATCGCCTTCGTGGGGTCCCCGAACATCTGGTCCGGGTTGGACATGACCTGGTTCGTGACCAGGACCGCGGCGTTGTGGGAGTTCGCCAGCCTCAGCAGCTTGTTCATGTGCTTGTTGAGCTTCTGCTGTCTCTTTGCGAGTTCTCCACGGCCGACGTAGTCGGACCTGAACTGTGAGGTCAGGGAGTCGACCACGATCAGACCTATGTCGTTTTCCTGGCAGATGCTCTGCGCCTCCTCCGCGAGAAGCATCTGGTGGTCCGAGTTGAACGCCCGTGCGACGTGGATGTTCTCCAGCGCCTCATCAACGTCCATCCCCCGGGCTTCGGCCATCTGCTCTATCCTGTCGGGTATGAAGGTGTCCTCGGTGTCGATGTAGACCGCTCCCTTGTCCAGACCTCCTTCTCCCTCCGGTAGCTGGACGTTCACGGCAAGCTGGTGTGCTATCTGTGTCTTAGCCGATCCGTACTCTCCGTAGACCTCTGTTATGGCCTGAGTCTCGATTCCTCCTCCGATTATTTCGTCGAAGTCTTCGCAGCCGGTGGTTATCCGGCCCATGTTCTCTCTTGTCTCGTACTTGTCCTTGGCGCTCTCGAATCCAAGGTCCAGCTGCTGTCTCGCCGATGTTATTATCCCCTGCGCCTTCTTCTCGCCGAGGTCCGCCACTTCCGCGAGCTCTCCGGCGCTCATCGTCGCTATGGACATCAGTTCGTCGTATCCTGCGTCCCTCAGCTTTTCGGCTGTTTTTCCTCCCACGCCCTTGATGTCCTCGAGTTCTTTCTCAGACATTTTATCATACCTCCATTATCTCGAGCAGGTCCTCGATCTGGTCCTCGACCTCGACCCTCTCGAGTTCGTTGCATATCATCTCTATCCTTCCGAAGTAGTCGTTGTACCGGGTCCTTCCCTCTATCTCCAGTTCCTGTCCCAGCGCTTCCTCCGCGGCCTTCTCTATACCGTCCTGGTCGCCCTCCTCGACGACCTCCTCGTCTATATCGAGTATGTCGCGTGCCTGCGGTCCGAAGAAAACTATCCTTATGTTGCCGGTCCCGTCGTCCAGCACTCCTGATATCGCGAGCCTGTTCTCAGGGTCCTCGACCTCCTTGCCCTCGTCGGTGAGGTAGTCTCCTTCCTCGGATTTCCTGACGGTCGCACCGGTCTCCGGGTCGACCTTGTAGAACGGGTTGTTGGTGTACACCGCCATCAGCATTCCCTGGACTCTGTAGGTAGTGTTCTCGCTGACGACCTCTCTTATGTCGACCTCGTCGGGCTCGAAGCTCTCCACGCTGGCGACGTCGTCCTCGTCGGCCATCTTGACCTGCGCCTCGTCGCCGAGCCTGAGCTCCGCGTTGCCCTGGTTGTCCTCTATGGAGTACGCGCCAGCGATCTCTATAGCGTCTCCCTCATCGATCTTCTCCGCGATCTCGGTCTGTTCGTCCCAGAGGGTGACTCTTATCGTCCCTGATTCGTCCCCAAGGACGATGTTCTGGACCTTTCCCTCCTCGTCTTCATCGTCCCTCTCGAAGGTGTTCGCGTCCATTATGTTGACTACGCGGGCCTTCAGGTGGACCTTCCGCATATCGGGAACTATGTTCTCTATCTGCAGGTCCTCGGCCTCTGATTCCGAGATCTGGACGCCGTGCTCCTTCGCGACGAGGTGGACCGCTCCCTCCTCGGAGACCAGTCCCTCGAACTCGTCCATCTTTTCCTCTACCTTGTCCCTAACGTCTTCTTCCTCGAGTTCGGATTCCTCGACGATCTTCTCGATTATGTCGTCGGCGTCCATAAGAAAGAACTGGCTGGAAGACTTAAATCCTCTTTCATTTGGGTCTTTACCGCATTTCGGCGAGGTCCCTGGCGGCTGCAAAAAAATTGAAGAGCTATTTCAGGGCTTCTTCTATATCCTCTGCTCTCACTGTCTTTCTGCCGGCCTCTTCCGCCACGGCAACCGCCTCTTCGGCTACATCGCCGGCGAATATCTCCAGTATGTTGCCCAGAGACTCGGCGCTGTCCTCTGATACTCTTTTTTCTCCTTCCTGTTTTATCATGCTCTTCATTTTGGAGATGGAGAATTCATCCATTCTGATCACCACTTACAATATTGGGTCGAATACATTTAAATGGAGAGTTTGAGCGGCATCTTTTAACGTTCCAGTGCCTTACTGTATACATGACAGAACTCGAAGAGGGAGCGGATACCATCGTGGACCAGTGCCTGAAAATCCAGGAAGACGAGGACGTGGTGATAGTGACCGATGGGGTCGATAGAGGGATCACTGAAGCCCTCCGGTCGGTCCTGGACCGGAAGGACCTCGAGAACGAGCTCCTGGAGTACGAGGAGGTGGAAAACCACGGCGAGGAGCCTCCGGAACACGTTGCGGAGAGGATGAAGGAAGCGGATGTCGTGATAGCGCCGACGAACAAGTCGCTGTCCCATACCCACGCCCGCGGAGATGCGAACGAGGCAGGGACCCGTGTCGCGTCGATGCCGACCATAACGCGTGAGATATGGGGGAGCTCCCTCCAGGCGGACTACCACAGGATAGAGGAGATCACTGAGAAGGCCCACGGGAAACTGGCGGAGACGGACGAGGTCCGGGTGAAGACGCCTTCCGGGACCGATCTCACTCTGAGGATTGAACCAGAGCACCTCGAGCTGGACACCGGCCTGATCCATGAACCCGGCGACTTCGGGAATCTGCCCGCGGGAGAGACCTTCGGACCGGCGATAGCGGTCAACGGGACTCTGGTGATAGACCACACCCCGATCGTCGACGGCGCGGAGGGCATCGAGATAGAGATAGAGGACAGCGAGGTTGTGGCGGTCCGGGGACCGGAGACGGAGCTACAGAGGACGTTCGAGGAGGTCGAGAACGCAAGGAAGCTGGCGGAGTTCGGCTTCGGGACCAACCCTGAGGCGCACCTGATCGGCAACGTCCTGCAGGACGAGAAATCCCTGGGGACGGTCCACTTCGCCTTCGGCGACAACACGTTCTTCATCCCTGAGGGACACGAGTACCACAGCGAGTCGGAGGTCCACTGGGACTTCGTCTCCGAGAACCCGACGGTCTGGTTCGACGACGAGAAAGTCCTTGATGAGGGCGAGCCGGTCTTCCTCGAGTGACCGGTTCCTCATCCCATCGCTTCTTTCTTCTGCCTGATGGCGGACAGGTCCGCACCGAGTACAGCACCGGCGACACCGTATACCACGCCCACGGCGGGAGAGACCCCGAGCCCGAGCGCAAGCCCCACCGCCGAACCGCCGAACATCGAATGAGTCATCCTGTCCTGGTCGTACTTCCTCAGGCGTCCGACACCCCGGTCTCTCTTGCGGTCCCATGCCTCCGGGACCGGCATGTCAGCCCATCCGATCCGGCCGAACGCGCGGTCCATCCTTCTCTGCATCTTCCGGGCGTGCTCTTCTACCCTATCCGTCCTGATGTCGGAGAAATCCACATCGTAGACCGGTTCGATCCCCTCTTCCTCCAGCGATTCAAGTTCTCCGGGCTTCTCCACCTTCATCTCGTCCTCGTCCCCGTCCAGCGCGTGGAAGACGGAGTCGGAGAAAAGCCTAATCTCGTCCCCTGAATCCTCGTAGACCACGGTCTCACGTGACCCGTCCACGTCCATCACGGCGACCCCGTGGTCCTCGCCGTACTCCTCGAGCTCTCCGTCCAGCGCGGACCTGTAGAGCTCATCCATCACGGGGTTCTCGCCGAGGTTGAAATCGATCTGCGCGTCGTGGACCGCCTTCAGAGCCTTCTTCTCGTCCTGGTTGAAGTACCGGTCGGATTCACGGAGTTCGCGGGCCTGCATCCATCTCATGGTCTCGGAGTAAAGGTTCCCCGCCATCGCTCTCTCCGTGTCGTCGAGCTCTCTCCAGTCCTTACCCTCCAGCGGTCCGGAGCCGAGGAACAGCTCCCGGTCCAGGACTATCTCGTCGGACTCGCTGACCTGCTCACGTTCGCCGTCCTTCACGTAGGAGGTCCTGCGCCGGAACGAGTTCCGCTCTCCCAGCCCCGTGACCGGCATCGTGCCGGTTAAAAGCTCTATGGCTCTTTCTGCTTCCACGTTTGCGGCGTAGTTCTCCAGCGAGAGCTGTTCGTTCTCGCCCGGTGTGTCAACGACCTCCCTATCCATCATAGGTCTGTTATAACCACGAGGTGTTAAAAGATTTGCGTGACGGTGGGTTTCCAGGTGTTGTCCATGGGAATCGGAGATGATCTGAGGGACAGGCTTTCTGAAGAGGTCGAAGGAGACGAAATCAGGTACGGAACAGGCGCCAGCTTCAACGACGCCCTTGAGGAGGCCGAGAGGAAGCTCCCCGAAGGCGTGGGGACCAAGGACGCCGACCAGGCAAAGGCAAGGAGCGGTGACGAAAAGATAGTCGCACTCGGATACGAGGACCCCAACAGCGGTGTATCCGGTGGCGGCGCCTACGAGCCGGCAGGACTCTCAGAGGAGTCCCTGGAGCCTGACCCCGAGTTCTGAATATGCTGCCGGAAGAGAGCCTTGAGAGAGCCCGGGAGGAGACCGCGGACTGGGAGGAAGAGATAGAGGAGAAGATATACGCACGCGGCAAGCAGATAGAGTACGGGTACGGCGGCGCACTCGAGAGCGACCGCACCCTCAGACTGCCGCACGAGATAGATGACCAGTCCAACTGCCACGAGCAGGGTCTCTTCATCTACTCCCTCGCCAAAGCCGCGGGGAAGGACCCGAGGTTCCTCAGGCTCCAGCAGTCAGGCACCTGGCACGCCGCAGTTGACGTCGAATCAGGGGACGGAAGAGTCCTCATCGACCCCTACGCCGATACCTTCGGACCCGTAAAGTACGAGGACCAGAGGATAGAGGTCGAGGACAACGACCTCACCGCCAGGACGGAGAGATCGTTCCGCAAGGTCAAACAGCTGTCAGAGGAGGAGTTCATGGAGGAGGCCGAGGTCCTGAGGCAGGACCTCGTATCCATGATAGAGGACGGGCAGAGGATCAACGCCGACCTCGACATCTCAGAAGACGTTCTAAGGACCTCGGACATGGTGAAGATAAACGACGAGGAGAGGGCGCTGGAGAGGACCGTCAAGGCCGACATACTCGCAGGTTACCGGGACCCCAACGCCAAGGTCCTGAGACCCTTCGACGAGGAAGGAGGACTGGAGGGGAGGACCGAGGTCTTCCTCGATGTCACGGGGAGCGACTGGGCCCACACCTACGGCGAGGCGGTCCTCGCGAAGAGAAAGGACGGAGAGCTCGAGGTTAACGACTCCCTCGGATCCCCCGCCAGGGAGAACATGGCGAAGAGGATGAAGTACAGGGAACTCCGGGACGGCTCGAAATTCCTGTACGACAGGGAGGAAAGAGAGGAGTTCATACAGCGGAAAAGAGAAGAGACCAGGGACCTGAAGGAAGGTCCGCCCGCGCTCCACGACTACGTCATCGAGAGACTGTTCTACGGGAGCGTTTTGAGCGAGGCCCGGGAGGAGGACGTCGAGAGAGAAAGACAGAGGAGGCTCGACTGGCTGAAATTCCTGGAAGAGCACGAGGTCGAGGTCCCGGACCAGGAGGAGGCCGCCGAGAAAGTGCCCGAGTACATACAGATACACGAGGAGATGCTGGAAGAGGCCTCCGGCTCCGGGGAAGAGCTGGAGAAGATGGAGGAGGACCTCGAGGGAGGTCTCGAGGCACGCAAAGAGTACGAGGTGGAGGAGGTCCTCGGCGAGATAGAGGAGGCAGGCCTCTCAGAGACCTACGACGAGATGGCGGACTGCTTCAGGGAGCTCTACGAAGCGGATGAACTGGAAAGAGAGGACGTCAGGGAGCTGGACCGGTACGGCGCACTCCTGCTGGTCGAGGACGGGATGATGGACCGGTTCGACGCACTCCTCTGCGACCTCCAGTCAGAGAGGGACGGGGAGATAGCAGAGTTCATAGGCGACTACAGGGAGGCGACCCGTCAGACCATGAGGGAGGTCCGGTCCCAGAAAGCCCAGGCCTTCATCTACGAGTGGGAGTTCAGCGAGGAGGAAGACGAACTCAGGTTCGAGATGAAGAACACGGACAACATGCTTTCACCCCACGACAGCCACGTGGTGGCCGCCTTCGAGCTCGATGAGCTGGGACGGCTCGAGGGAAGAAGGATGGAGGCCTTCGACACGATGGAGGGAGTGGACGAGAAGTACACCTTCCTCGAAACCGAGGTCGAGGACTTCCAGGGTATCGATCTCGAGATGTTCCAGGACATGGCGATGGAGAACATGGAAGAGGTGCTGGACAGGAAGAACCTCGTCGCCCCGGAACCCCACACCGACAGGGACCTCCTCGACAAGAACCTCGAGTACCTCGCGCTCTCGCCGACCGCGGAACTGGTCCAGAGACACCAGTCAGGCAACCTGGAGGAACTCCCCGATGAACTCCCGATATACTTCACCGAGGAAGACCTTGAGGATTTCCACGAAAAGATGGTGAGACAGGAGGAGTGGATAAGGGACTCCGAGTTCCTGAGACCGGCGTGGAGAGAGAAAGCCAGGAAAACCCTCGAGAACTTCGGGGAGATAGAGGAGGGGTCCAGGGAATGGTACCTCGCCCTCGAACAGAACAGGATAATGGGTATGCACCTCAACGGCCAGAAGGACGAGGTCAGGGACCTCGCCCGCGAAAGGTACGGCTCAAAGGAGGAGATGTACCGGGAGTACATGACCCGGCACCACGGACTCCTGAGGACAGGCCTCCAGAACGGCGACGGACCCGCGATAGCCAGCGCGATGCTCAACCGGGTCAGGGAGGGAAAGAAGATGAAGATCCCCGACCGGGACAGGGTCAGGGAGTTCGCGGAGGAGAACGACTTCACCGAGATACTCGAACTGGACCGCGCCATCAGCGAGGGAGACCAGGAGGAGGCACTGGATAAACTCTCACATCTGGACCGGATGGAGGAGAGGATACAGGACGACTACCAGAGGAAGGCACTCAGGGACTCCATGAAACACTTCAGGCAGAGGATACTGAGAGGGGGGTCCGTGGAAACGGACCTCTCACCCTCGACAGGGATGGGGGAAGAGCCGGAGAAAGGTGTGGACGTGACAGCGCAGGGGGACGGGAACCAGATGCCCGAACCCGTGGACCTCAGCGATCTCTTCAGCCCTCCAGCCACCGCGGACAACTCACATGAACTCCAGGACTCGGAACTGGTGGAGAAGCTGAAGGAGGCCGCCGAACACCTGGACTCGTACCGCCACCTCGGCGACCTCTCCAGGGAATGACAGAAAATTCTCGATACCGTACCTCTGAGACTCACACAGGACCCGAGAGTGTTCGCATCTCCTGAACAGTAATGTGTTCGAGAATATCGAACAAACCAATTACTTAAGAACCTTTTGTTGTGGTCAGTCGGTGAATCCAGCCTGATGAGTGTTGAGTCTGGTCGAACAATCTTTCTCTCCACCGGTTTTTCGCGGTTCTCCGGCTTCCACGGCCAACATAATTAGGGATCGAGAAGAAATTTGGTTACAGAAGTACGATGGCAGACAGAAAGGATGAGGAGAGCGCTATAAGGAGGATCGAACAGAGGGCCACGGACTCGGAGAAAAGCCTGAAGAAGATGATAGAGGGCCTGGAGAAGGAGAAAGACAAGCACGAGAGGCTGATGAAGGAGAACGAGCAGATCCTCCAGCAGCTCCGTGAATCCTTGACGTCGTGAGGGACATGGAGAAGATAGGCGAGCACCTCGAGAAGACCGCAGAGAAGGTCCGCAGGGGGCAGCCCGGAGCCACGAAAGGGATAGAGAAGGACCTCAAGAGCCTGAAGAAGGACGTCAAGAAGTTCAAGAAACAGATGCAGCAGATACTCCAGGAGCTCCGCGACACGCGCCGTGGTCTTGAGGAGGAACAGGAGATAGAGAAGAAACTGGAGAAGATAGAGAACCACCTCGAGGAAAACCTCCAGGAGCTCAGGAAAAGAGAGAAACAGATCCGGGATATGGAGAGGGAAGTCAGGTGAGGAACACCAGAACTCTCGTAACAAAGAAGGTATAACAGGAACGAGTGAATCGGTGAATTCCTCAGGAGGTCGCGAAGATATACCTCCTTTATTATATGGTGTATCTTTCTCGATTACCCTTGTTGAAGCACCAAGGATGTTGCAAGAACCACGTTTCCCGCATTCTCGGATAAAGGTCCTTTGTTAAGAGAGGTTTCTCGAGTTTTCGCTCAAAGGCTCCCTGGATGGCAGGGATGTTCTCTCAGAGTCAACACTCACGAGGTCCTTCTCTGGTCGAAAGCTGCTCGACCTCCCGCCCAGGGGTCGATGGGTGTTCACATCCGCCAAACACTCGTCAGACTCTTATTTACCGTAGAATGAAAACATAAGGAATTAAAGAGAGTAGTGTGTTCGTCCGGAACGAACATATCTGTGTTCGCTCTGTCTCAACAGTCTCAGGGGTCGCGTGAGTTTCCCTGAGAGCGAGCGGCTTTCAGCTTCCGATCCGGTCCAGGAACCGGTCCATCGCTTCCCGTGGAGAGGGCTCTTCCTCTCCTCCTGTGCCGTTGCTGTAGTTGGCCCTGACCTGGTCCATGAGCTTCTCCCTGTCCGAGGGCTCCTCTACTCTCTTTGCCTCTCCCGTCTTCCTGTCGTACTCGGCGTCGGCCTTCGGACCGTTGAGGATCCTCTGCTTGCGGGCCTCTCCCTCGAAGTCGTAGTCGAAGCTGTCGTCCTGGTTGGCTTTGCCGTACTTCTCGTCGTGATAGGTGGGGTCCTCGCGTGAGGTTTCGTCCTCCTCCAGGTCCTGTCTTGTACCTGCCTCGGGTCCCTGGTCCAGTTTCACGTTCATGGTTTCCCGGCCGGACCCGGAGTCTCCGTTCCGTACGATGTTCTTGTTTTCCATATGTCACTGTAAGATAACAACTTTTTTAAAGTTGTCGTCTTTTCCGGACCTTCATAACTGTGGGATATCCATACTGGGTCGTGTCAGTCGATCTCTACATAATGGCGAGCGTGCTGGTCTCCGGTCTCGTGTCCGGTGTGGGAGCGTTCTTTCTGGTACTGGGGGAGGATTCGATGGACCGCCTTGTCCACTTCCTCGTGGCTCTTTCCGCGGGCGCGATGTTCGGGGGAGCGTTCATACACGTCCTGCCTCGTTACGCATCGGTGTTCGGTATGGATCACCTGGCGGGCCTCCTGATAGCGCTTTCGATAGCTTTCTCGTACCTCCTTGAAGAGGTCCTCCACTGGCACTGCCATCACACGGACCATGACGTGAAACCCTACAGCTACATGGTGGTGGTAGGTGACAGCATACACAACGTGATAGATGGGGTCCTGATAGCCTCCAGCTACTACGTATCGGTCCCCGCGGGGCTGGCTGTGACCTTGGCGGTGATGATCCACAAGCTCCCGAAGGAGCTCGGCGACTTCGGGGTCCTTGTAAACGGAGGTTTCTCACGGCTCAGGGCGCTGGAGTTCAACCTCGCGGTGAACTTCTTTGCGCTCCTCGGGGCTTTCCTCGTTGTCTTGATGTCCTCGGTCCGGGGAGTGAACGCAGTCCTGATACCGCTCGCGGTCGGTAACTTCGTCTACGTGGCGGGTTCGGACCTTCTCCCCGAGATAAAGCACAAGGAGGTGAGGGGGAAGGTCCTCCACACCGCTCTGTTCCTGACAGGTATAGCGATGATGTACGGCGTGGTCCTCCTGAAGGGTTTCATCCCTCTGTGAATCAGGAATTTGCCAGGTAACTTTCGGAGAGGGTTGTCTAGATAAAGTCCTTCACGGTCTCGAAGAACGATTTGTCCTGCTTCTTTTTCTCTCGGTACTTCTCGAAGAACTCGCGGTCCTCCTCATCGGTTTCTTCGGGTATGTCGACGTCGATCTTCACGTAAAGATCTCCGTAGCCTCTTCTGCCTGGCATCCCCTTCCCGCGGAGCCTGAGGACCTGGCCGGGCTGGCTTCCCTCCGGTATGTCCACCTTTATCTCGCCGTCTGGATGAGGTATCTCTGCCTCGGCGCCGAGGACCGCGTCGCCGATTCCGACGGTGACTGTCGTGTATAGGTCGTTTTCCCGTCTCTCAAGCGAGTCGTGGTCCTGTATCATCACGACGGCATACAGGTCTCCGGCGTTCCCGTTCCTGTCCTCGTGTCCCTTGCCTCTCAGCCTCATCTTCTGGCCGTCCCGGACGCCCTTCGGGACCTCGAAGCTGATAGTTTCTTCCTTCTCGATCACGCCTTCTCCGCTGCACCGTGAGCATTTTACCTCCGGTATCTGTCCGGTTCCTCCGCATTCAGGGCATTCCGTGACTTTCTGTGCGCGACCGAGCGGGGTCCTCTGGACCTGCCTCACGCGTCCCTCTCCGCCGCATTCGGTGCATGTTGTCGTCTGTCCGTCTTCTGCACCGCTTCCGCCGCAGTCCGGGCATCTCTTCTTTCTGCTGACGTCGTAGGTTTTCTCGACTCCGTTATAGGCTTCCTCAAGGGATATATCGACCTTTATCCTGAGGTTTTCGCCTCCTCTTTCTCTTCTTCGTCCGCCCCCGCCGAATATCTGCTCGAAGATGTCCTTGAAGTTGGATGCGGCTCTTCTCTGGCCTCTCTCAGCGTGACCTTCTACGCCCTGCTTGCCGAACTGGTCGTACTTCTTCCTTTTCTCCTCGTCCGAGAGGACGTCGTAGGCCTTGTTTATCTTCTTGAACTTCTCCTCGTCTGACTCTTCAGAGTTGGAGTCGGGGTGGTATCTCTTCGCCTTCTCCCTGTACGCCTTCTTTATCTCCTCCTGGCTGGCGTCCTCGGATACACCGAGCAGTTCGTAGTACTCCTTGGCCATCGCATCAAAACCGGTGTCTGGAAATGTTTTAAGAGTGAAAGTCCTTGTCCTCCACTGCGTCGTCGCCGGGCGCGTCAACGTCGACCGTGGTGTCGGCCGGTGAATCCGCGCTGTCGTCATCCAAGACTGCCGCTACATTCAGGGAAACTGTCAGAGTCTTCGTCTGGTCCCGACGTCCCTGAGCTTCTCGATGCTTAGTGCCATTATAACGGTGAAGTCCGGGAAAAACCGGGGGAGGGATTACTCCTCCTCTTCGTCGTCTACCTCCTCGTAGTCCGCGTCGACGACGTCCTCTCCGGACCCGGGGTTTCCGCCGCCCATGTTCATGTTCTGGGCTGCCTGCTGGATGTCCTCGGGGTCCATATTGGAGGGGTCGAATCCCTGTGGTCCGCCCTCGCCGCCGTAGATCTCCTTTCCTATCTCCTGGATCTCTTCCTCCAGCTTCTCAACGGCGTCCTCGAGCTCTTCTTTGTCTTCAAGCTCTGCGTCCTCACGGACCTCGCGGACCTCGTCGATCGCGTCCTCTATGGATTCAATCACTTCGTCGTCGACCTTGTCTCCGTGTTCCTCTATCTGGTCCTCTGCCTGGGAAACCAGATGGTCGGCACGGTTCTTTGTCTCTACGAACTCGCGGCGTTTCTGGTCTTCCTCGGCGTGCTTCTCGGCTTCTTCCTTCATCTCCTCTATCTCTTCCTCGTCAAGCCTTGAGGCCTCGTCGATCGTGATGGAGGCTTCTTCCCCGCTCTGCTGCTCCTTCGCGGAGACGTTGAGTATGCCGTCGGCGTCGATCTCGAAAGTGACCTCGATCTGCGGCTGTCCGGCGGGCGCCGGCGGGATGCCCTGGAGGTTGAACTGTCCGAGGGACTTGTTGTCCTTCGCCATCTCCCTTTCTCCCTGCACGACGTGTACCGTGACCGCGGTCTGGTTGTCCTGTGCGGTCGTGAAGGTCTTGGACTCTTCCGCGGGTATCGTGGTGTTCTCTTCTATCAGGGTCTCGGTGAGCCCGCCCTTGACCTCTACTCCGAGGCTGAGCGGTGCGACGTCAAGGAGCAGTAGGTCGTCCATGTCCCCGGAGATGCTGCCGGCCTGGATCGAGGCACCCATGGCTACCGCCTCGTCGGGGCTGACGCTCTGGTCCGGCTTCATGCCGGTTATCGCCTGTACGTGCTCGCGGACCGCCGGAACCCTGGTCGTTCCCCCGACCAGTATCACGTCGTCTATCTCCGACTTGTCGATACCTGCGTCATCGATCGCCTTCTCGGTCGGCTCGGTGGTCCTCTGGATCAGGTCCTCGACGAGGTCCTCGAACTTCGACCGGGTCAGCTCGTAGTCGATGTTGTACGTGTCTTCGTCGTCCTGGTAGATGAAAGGTATGTTGATATTCGTGTTCTCCCGGGAGGAGAGCTCCTTCTTGGCCTCCTCGGCCTTCTCCCTTATCCTCTGGAGGGATTCGTCGTGCTCGGAGAGGTCGATCCCGTTCTCGTCCTCGAACTTCTCGAGCACCCAGTCGACGATCCGCTGGTCGAGGTCGTCTCCTCCGAGTTCATTGTCTCCCTCTGTGGACTGGACCTCGTAGACGCCGTCACCCATCTCGAGGACGGTGACGTCGAAGGTCCCTCCTCCGAAGTCGTAGACCAGCACGGTCTTCTCGGACTCGTCGTCGAGCCCGTAGGCAAGGGCCGCGGCGGTCGGCTCGTTCAGTATCCTTTCCACCTCGAGCCCGGCGATCTCGCCCGCGTCCTTGGTGGCCTGTCTCTGCGTGTCGTCGAAGTGCGCGGGGACCGTGATGACCGCTTTCTCGACCTCGTCGCCCAGCTTCTCCTCGGCGTCGGTCTTCAGCTTCTGGAGGATCATCGAGGAGATCTCCTGCGGCGTGTAGTCTTCGCCCTCGAGCTCTACCTCGTAGTCCTCACCCATGTGTCTCTTTATCGATTTGACGGTGTTCTCCTCGTTCGTTATCATCTGGTTCTTCGCCGGCTTCCCGACGAGCCGCTCACCGTCGTCGAACGCGACTATCGACGGCGTCACGCGGTCTCCCTCCCTGTTCTCCAGGATTTTTGGTTCTCCGTCCTCTACTGCTGCGATTGCGCTTCTCGTCGTTCCGAGGTCGATCCCGATTATTCTTCCCATGTTGAAGACACCTGTTTTTGTTGAGGTGATTAAAAATTTTTAAATAGTCCCCTCAGATGGCGTAGAACGCGCCGAGGAGAATCGAGCCGATGTACCCGAGCGCCTGCATAGGGTCCAGCAGGTTCACGACCCGTGGCGAGACCCCTGCGATCCGCGGTCCCGGCGCCGCGACACAGTGTAGAGGGGCAAAGTTCTTCCTCCAGTCGACAAGGTAGAAATCTCCTCCCTCCGAAACAGAGGTCTTCCAGCATCCCTGCTTTCTCGACAGTCCGTCCCTGCTGAACTCGTCCATGGGGTAGAAGTCGTGCCTGGTGTCGAAGATGTAGCTCCGTCTCGGCGGGAGGCCGCCGTCTCCCCTCTCTATCCTCACCGGGGCCCTGTAACCTATCCCTGTCCTCGAGGTCACGTTCCATCCCTCTCCCCGGAGTTCCTCCAGCTCGTCCAGATCCGTGGAGTTCAGGGGCCTCAGCTCCGGGTCCTCCGACGAGAAGTTGGTCCTTCCCAGCCTGAACTCCTCCGGCAGTTCTCCGCCGCAAAGCCCTTCCCCGCAGTGCATCACGTAGGTTATCTCGCTGATGGCTACGCTGGTCGATGATGCGGCTCCCGCCAGCATCAGGACCGCCAGGGGAAGCAAGAGGAGCTTTTCCATATCTTGTTTTCCGTGGAGCCGGTTTAATCAGTTTTCTTCATCGTTCTTCCCGACGACGACCTCGGATTCCCTCAGGACCTCGTCGTTGTACATGTAGCCCTTGCGCTTCTCCCGGACCACCCTGTTGTGCTCCTCGTGGGTCTCGGTGTCGACCGCCCTGTGGAGGCTGGGGTTGAACTCCTCGCCTTCCGCGTGTATCCTCTCCAGTCCTCTGTCCTGGAGCGTCTCGTAGAGCTGGTCCGCCACCATCTTGACACCCTTCACGACTCCGGTCTCCTCGTCGGCGGAAGCGATGGCTCTTTCCAGGTTGTCCATCACCTCTATCAGCTCTTCCGCCAGCTGCTTCCTGGCGTCCTCCTGCCAGCGCTCCTTCCGGTCCTCTTCACGTTTCCTGTAGTTGTCGAAGTCCGCCTTGACCTTTTTCGCCTTTTCCTCGGCGTCTTCCTTTTCCTGCTCAAGTCGGCTGACCTTTTCCTCAATCTCTTCAAGTGCCTCGACAAGCTGTTCGCGGGAGAGGTCCTCGTAACTCATCAGTGACCTAAACGTCGTCAAATCTTTTAACAGGTAGCTCAGAACCGTTTCGCGATGAAGTCCTTTATCCTGCCCGGTACGAACTTCGCCAGCCGGGTGATGAAGAAACCGTCCCATCCGATGGAGTACCTCTGGCCAGACCTCTTCTCGGCGATATCCGCAAGTTTCTCCCCGGCCTTATCAGGGCTCATCCCGCCGAGAGGCTGGTCCAGTCTCTCCCTGCACCAGTCGCCGTAGACAGTCTCCAGGTAGTTCTCCAGGTTCTCGCGTCCTCTCTCGTTGAAACCGGTCCGGACACCGCCCGGCTCCACGACGACGACATCGACGTCGAACCGTTCCACCTCCATCCGGAGTGCGTCGCTCATAGCCTCGACTCCGTGCTTGCTCGCGGAGTAAAGGCCCCAGAAAGGCCCCGATTCCTTTCCCGCGACCGACGAGACGTTCACGATCTTCCCGGACCTCTCCCTGAGCATCGGAAGTGACTCCTGTATCATGTTCACCATCCCGAACAGGTTGGTCTCGAAGTGGCGCTCCACCTTGTCCATATCCATCTCCTCGACAGGTCCCTGCCTCTGGTAGCCTGCGCAGTTCACCAGCACGTCGAACTCCTCCGTGTCGAGGACCTCCGCCACCCTCTCCCTGTCGTAGACGTCTCCCTCGTGGGTCTCCACCTCCTCAGGAAGTTCGTCGAGGTACTCCTCCTCTATGTCGAAGACGACTACCTCGTGGCCGCGGTCCAGCAGTTCCTCAGCCGCGTTCCGTCCGATCCCGTGTCCTCCGCCCGTTATGAAGAACCTCATGTCAGGGGTTTAGGTCCGGAGCAACATAAACCTGAACCTTGATATACCTCCTTTGTTAAGAGATGTTCATGTCCGAGGATGACCATCCCTTCGTGGACGAGGACGCGAGGAAGTCGAAAACCCTGGTGACTAAGCACTCCATCGCGATACCGGAGGACGAGCAGAAGTACAGGAAGGGCGACAGGGCCTGGAACTGGGAGAAGATAGTGGACCTTTTCTTTCCGCACGAGCAGTCCCCGAAGCGGAACAAGTACGCGAAGATATTCCTGCAGGAGCTGAAGAAGGAGGGCGAAATCGACTCTGAAAAACTGAACGCGTTCGATGAATGGGGTCACGAGAAGGGAAAGTCGAACCTGAAGAACAATATACTGCCGAAACTGAGAAGACTTGGCGTGATCAAGTACGAGTATCTGGAGTATCGAGACCGCAGCGAAGGGTCTCAGGGCCGCCACAAGGTCGTCAAACCTGCCAGGTCCTTCACATCGATACTGGACTCTATGGCGAACGGCTGGGCTGCTTTCGAGTCAGCGGCCTTCCAAGATTGAATGCCTTCCGATCTTCTCCGGAGTTTCAGCGCATCCGGAAGGCGGTCTCAGAGGCCGGCCTCTTCGTCATGCTATAGAGTAGTTGCTGGAACTACGTTTGCCTTGGGCGAGACTTCTGGCTGAGTCTTCGCGACTTCCTCGACCTGAGCTGAGAGCTCAGCTTCGAAGTCCCGGACGTTCGCGTTCATTCGTTTGCACCTCGTGTTTTGTTTGGTGGTGTACGTGTGTTGTGGTCGCGATCTGGAAGGCCTGAAATGTTCCGGAGATGGGTCCCACCTTGCAAGCAGGACCCATCCTGAGTTCCATCCCCTTACAGGCTCACGCCTGTAGTTCCACAGAGACAGGAGGAATGGAACTTCCGTGTTGTGTTTGAGTTTTCGCGGTCAACCGTTGACTCCTTTCCGGAGCCAAGGCGTCATCCCGCTTTACTCAGCCAGGAAGTTGATAATGGAGAAGTCGGCCTTGGCCTTGGCGTGGTTATAGTTACATCTCACCGGCATCATCAGGGTCCCGGTGAGCCAGGAGGTCTGTTGGACCAAGGCCATTTTATCTAACCTAATCTTGTCCGCCGACCTTTATAAACGTTCGCCCGGTCACGGGACGTGAGGTTCGAAGACCTCGCCTCTCAGGCGCTGATGGACTTCTTCAAGCAGGTCCTGGAGGTTCTCGGCGTCGTACTGGTTGTACCTGATGAGCTTCCGGAGCGCCTCCCGGTCGCCGTTCTTCTCGTACTGCTTCCACAGCCGGACCGCCTCGCGTCCGTCGATGTCCTCGAGCTCTCTCTGGATCCCGAGCTCCTTCTCGATGGGCTTCAGGCCGCCGGTGAGGCCCATCCTCTTGCAGGGGTACATCAGGTCTATGTGGGGGTTCTCGATGTCCAGGTCGAAGTTCTTCTCGAGGAAAGGGACGTCGAAACGTTTCCCGTTGAAGGTGACCACGATGCTTGACTCGAAGAACTCCTGTCTCAGGTTCTCGGCCGTAAGGTCCTCCCCGCGGACCAGCGTCCGGGATTCGCCGTTGCGGTAGAAGCTGACGGTCGTGACCCGGTTCCTGTCGAAGTCGAGTCCTGTGGTCTCGATGTCGAAGAAGCAGGCGTCCTCACGGAAGTTCCGGTACATCCTCCAGTAGCTGTCAGACGGAAGTTTGTCGCCGAAGAATACGCTGTTGCCGACCTCGAGGTTCTTCCTGGCCTTCCCGAGAAAGCCGGTTATCCGGTCCTTCTTCCCGTCCGATATGTTCGAGGAGTCCTCGACGTGGTCCCAGTGGGTTATACCGTTCTCCCATAGCTTCTTCTCCGTCTTTTCGCCCACGCGGGGTACCTGTATGAAGCTGTTCTCCAGTCTCATCCCTGCTCTGGAAAAGAATAAGAAGTGAGAAATTAAAAGTGGACTCCCCGCTTACTGGGAAGTCTTCACGTCGTCTGCCTGAACGGTCTTTCTGCCAGCGTGCTCCGCGTACTTCTTGGCTTCTCGCGCTCTTTCCTCTGCGTAGTCCTCCAGCTCATCCCTGAGCTCTTCTACTGCGTCTTCGGATACGCGTGAAGCACCTGACTGTTTGATGATTCTCTTGACCGGTGCAAGTGGTAGTTCTGCCATCGTGTGTTTCACCTCCGTTTGGAGAGACTGGTTGTCGTCTAAGGGGTAATTGAAATACCTTTTATAAAAACGTTTGCTTTTTTCCCGGCTCCAAAGGTCTCTGACGGCCCGTTGAAAACTCCCCTGACTGAAAGACGGACCAGGACTGGATTTCTCAATGATTCAGGGGTGGGTGGAACCTTCTTCCCGGGTCGGAGCTTTCAGTGTTGTCCAATAGCTGATTGGTCCGGGCCTGTTAACCCATTCGGTTAATCAGATTTGTTTCAGTTCCACTTCCGGCTCTTCGCCGATCTCGGCCACTGCGTATCTCCCCTCCATCACGGGTCCGGGGTTCACCATCAGCGTCCCAGAGAGCCTGTCAGTTCCGAAGGATTCATGGATGTGGCCGGTCACGAACAGGTCGAAATCCTTCTCCTCCACCAGTTCCCGGACATCCGGGCTCCCGACGTGGTCCCCGTCGACCAGGTCCAGAGAGGTATCGGAGGGCGGCTGGTGGACCACCGCCACCTTCGTCCCGGACTTCATCCTGCCGTAGAGCGTGGTCAAGGCCTCCTCTATTTCGGAGCCTTCCGGCTCGAACGGGGTGCCGAACGGGGTCTTTCCCCCGCCGTAACCTACCACATCGAAGCTCTCGAAGGATGCGATCTTCTTGTGGATGTTGAGCCTCCTCTGGATCAGCTCCTCCACGCACTCCTCTTCGGGGTCCATGTTACCCGGGACGGCCTTGACCAGTTTTCCCTTCCTGTCGAAGGTGTCCAGCACCTCCTCAAGTTTCTCACCGTAGTCCTCGTACTCCCTCGCATCACTGATGTCGCCCGCGCACAGGACCGCGTCGTATTCCTCTTTTTCCAGGATTTTCTCGAGTTCTTCGGTGTGTCCGTGTATGTCGGTCACTAGAACTGTCCTCATGTATTCATCAAGCGGGAGGCTGTTTGAAAAATGTCATTCGTCCCGGGCCCTGACCTCGTAGAGAATGGCCGCGGCACCAGCCAGTACCAGCAGGGCCAGGACTGCCAGCAACGAGTAAAAGAGCGCATCCTTCATCCCGTTCCTTTCCCCTTCACTGCTGTCGGGACTGAAGGAGATGATCGTGTAGCTCTCCAGGTCTTCACAGCTCATCTTCATCACCGGTTTCCCGTTCTGGAGGACGCATCCGGCATCGTAGACGCCTCCCGCCGTCCGGTAGCCTTCCCCAAGGTAGCGGTCGTGGAGAGCCTTCCCGTGGATGACCGATGTCCCCCCAACCTCGGGTTCCTCGATACCGTCCAGTTCGTCCTGGCGTGAGAACCAGTTCGAGGCTATTATCCATTCATGTCTCTGGATCCTGCTCATGTTCTCCGTCACCTCGGTCTCGTCGATCAGGGTAAGGTTCGCTGTTTCCAGCATGTAGAACTTTTCCTTCACCGATCTGTTCCAGCTCTCAGGTATCAGCAGGGTATCGTTCCTGGCGAGGACCTGTACGGTGTCGATCTCGCCGCCCCGGCACAGTTCCTGGACGTTCTCCGCCGTTTTCACGCATCAAAGGCCTTCTGATCCCGTTACAGGTGCCGCAAGGACCAGGACCATCACCAGAGCTGTGTATCGCACGGGCAGAGATTGTCTCCTCTGATTAATATCACTGGCTACTTAATTCTCCAGTCCGAAACCTGGGACATGAAGAAGAAAATCCAGGTCCTTGACGTGGACTACGTGGTCCGGGATGGAGATCCGGTAGTCAGGCTGTTCGGCAGGGACGGCGAAGGAAAGGACTTCCTCGGGGAGGTCGAATGGTTCCGGCCCTATTTCTACGCGGTCCCGTCGGGGGAGCTGGAGGAGCTGAGGAAGGCGGTCGAGTGTGAGACCTTTGAGCAGGACGAAGAAGATGTCTCCGTCGATGGCGTCGAGGAGGTCACGCGTCTCGACGGCAACGACGAGGTGGAGATCCTGAAGATATTCGCAGAGGTCCCTCCAGAGGTCCCCAAGCTGAAGGAAGCGGTCTACCACCTGGAGGAGACCGACCACTGCAGGGAGTACTCGATACCTTTCTACAAGCGTTTCCTCATAGACGAGGGTGTCGTCCCGGTAAGCTGGATAGAGATCCGGGGCGAGGAGTTCGAGGAAGATGAGTTCGAGAGGGCGGTCCGCGTCGAGGAGATCGAGACCGGGGTGGAGGAAGAGGACCCGGATTACCGTGAGGTGGCGTTCGACCTCGAGGTTTACCAGGACGAGATAATCATGGCCTCTTTCTACGGGGAGGGCTTCGAGAAACTGCTGACTACCGAGGAGATAGACAGGGATTACGTCGAGGAGGTCCAGGACGAGAAGGAACTCCTGGAGAGGTTCCGGGAGATAGTAAGGGATAGGGACGTGGACATACTGACCGGGTACAACACTGACGAGTTCGACTTCAGGAAGCTGAGGGAGAGGTTCCAGCACCACGGCATGGAGCTGACGCTGGGCAGGAACGGCGAGAGGATGAAGTTCAAGCGCCGGGGAAGGTTCTCATCCGCCCGGCTGAAGGGGAGGATGCATCTGGACCTCTACCCGTTCGTCACCCACATACTTTCCCAGACCCTGGAGTCGGAGACCCTGGACCTGGACTCGGTCGCGGAGGAGCTGCTGGGCGAGAACAAGGACGAGATGAGCTGGGAGGACATGAAGGAGGCCTGGAGAGAGAAGGAAGGTCTCGAGGAGTTCGCGGACTACGCCCTCAAGGACGCCAAGCTCGCGTACCGGCTTGCAGAGGAGCTGGTCCCCCAGATCCTCGAGCTTTCCCGGCTCACCGGCCTCATACCTTTCGACGCCTGCCGGCTGACCTACGGCCAGCTTACCGAGAACTTCCTGCTGAAGGAGGCATACGAGAAAAACATGCTGGCGCCGAACAGGCCGACCCAGCAGGACCGCCGGAGAAGAAGGAACCAGGGTGCCTACGAGGGAGGGTTCGTGTACACGCCGGAGGCAGGGCTTCACGAGGACATCGCTCTGTTCGACTTCCGGTCCCTTTACCCGACAGTGATGGTGGCGCACAACATATCTCCGGACACGCTGAACATGGATGACTGCGATGACCGGTTCCAGCTCGAGGAGTTCGACTACGACTTCTGCCAGGACGAACAGGGATTCTTCCCGGAGCTTGTGGAGAGGCTTGTCGAGGACCGTTACAGGCTGAAGAAGGAGATGAGGGAGTACGAGGAAGGGTCCAGCGAATACGTCAGTATCTACAGCCGGCAGTCAGCCGAGAAATACCTTGCAAACTCGTTTTACGGCTACCTGGGCTACGACGGCGCGCGATGGTACTCCCGTGAATGCGCTGAGGCGACCACGTACCTCGGAAGAGAGTACATCGAGGACACTATCGAGATGGCGGAGGAAAAGGGCTTCGAGGTGGCCTACGGCGACACCGACTCCGTCTTCCTGAAGGGCGAGGACATCCGGGAGCGGATGGATGAGTTCCTTGAGGACGTGAACTCGGAGCTACCGGAGTTCATGGAACTGGAGTTCGAGGGTTACTTCGTTCGCGGCTTCTTCACCTCGACGGACTCCGGGGAGGGCGCGAAGAAGAAGTACGCCCTGCTGGACGAGGACGGAGACCTGAAGATAACGGGCTTCGAGCAGGTCCGGAGGGACTGGAGCCCGATAGCCAAGAAGACCCAGAAAAAGGTGCTGGAGAAGGTCCTGAGGAACGAGATTGAGGAGGCGGCCGAGATAGTGAAGGAGACCATCGGGGACCTCAAGCAGGGGGAGATACCTGTCGAGGACCTCAGGATATATACCACGCTGACGAAGGAGCCGGAGGAGTACGACTCCACGGCCCCGCACGTCGAGGCGGCGAAAAAGGCGATCGAGCGGGGAGACGATATACCGCCGGAGACCACCATCGACTACGTGATCACGAAGGGACCGGGAAGCATATCGTCCCGGGCCGAGCTCACGAAGTACGCGGAGGACTACGACGCCTCCTACTACATCGAGAACCAGGTGATACCTGTCGCCCTCAGGGTGCTGAAGGTTTTCGGTTACACCGAGGGCCAGCTGAAGGGGAAGGGAAGGCAGAGCGGTCTGGGAAGGTTCGGGTAGCTACCTGAATACCTCTCCTGTCTCCATGGACCAGAGAACGAGGTCGAGAGCCTTCAAATCGATACCTGTTTTCTCAGCCACTCTTCTCACTGACTCCTCGCACTCCATGTACTCGCCACGGTCCGCAGGGGGTTCAGGGGAGTCCTTCATATCGAGTTCGTAGAGTTTCTTGGCTATATAACCCGAGACTATCGCGAAACGGTCCCCGTAACCGATGTTCCTCAGAAAATGTGAGGCTCCCTTCATCCCGATCCCCTTCACGTTCTCCTGGAACCAGTCCCTGCTGGAGTCAAGGCGGTCGGGGTTCACCCGGTCCTTCAGTTTCAGGTCGCCTGAAGGGTCCTCAAGCGTGGGCTGGGAAAGTTTCTCCCTGTTCTCCACTATGTAGCCCGCCTTCTCCCTCTCGTACTGGATTTCGTGCTCCGCAAGCACCCTCTCGATCTCCTCTCTCCCGCTTTTGAACAGATGGCCGGACCTGTCCATCCTTACTGCCGCGTCCCACGCGTTCTCAGCCTCTGACCGAGAGGACATTATCACGAAGGCGAGTTCCCTGAAAAGACGCTGGTCTCCGGCATCCCTCAGTTCTCTGAAATCTTCCAGCCGATCCTGTATCTCGTCTTCTCTATCCCTGTACTGCTTCCTCACTTCTTCAAGGTTCATCCTACGAGCTCTGCCTCTATCTTGGACTTGAGAACCGCCCACTGGTAGGATCTGAGCTGCTCGCCGTTCACGAATATGGTAGGGGTGGAGTCAACGTTGTTTCCGTTAGCTATCCTCTCGTCGCTGCTGACCTCGTCGGCGGTCTCCCCGCTGTTCAAGCACTGCCTCAGTTCTTCTCCTGTCATGTTTGTGTGTTCCTCAGCGAGTCTCGCGAGGAAGTCCGTGGTCGCCCAGTCGTTTTTCTCACTTCCCTGGTTCCTGTATATCGCGTGGTGGTAATCCCAGAAGCTGTCCCTGTCTTCCTTGTAGACGCATTCAGCCGCTCTAGCGGCTCTTTGGGAGCTCCTGCCCGGGAAGCTCTTGTCAAGGAACGGGTAGTTTATGAAGTAGAACTTTACCTTGCCGGTCTCAATGTACTGTTTCTTCAGCTTCGGGAAAACGTTCATCGCGAAGTCCTTGCAGTAAGGGCACCTGTAGTCTCCGAACTCCACCACGGTCACGGAGGCGTTGGGATCTCCCATCATCGGTTGCTGGTCCAGGTTGAAAGGCGCCTTCTGAGTTCCGCCTCCCGAAGTGAACCACTGGAATACGAGAAAACCTACGAAGACCACGGCCGCCATCCCTGCGAGCCCGCGGAAGGCTATCTTCTTCCTCCATTCTCTCTTGGCCTGAAGCGCTTCCTCCTTCTTGCGCTCTGCCTTCTTCACTTTCTCCTCCTTGTGGGAGTTGAGTTCGTCCTCGTGCTCCTCTCCCCAGTGGATGTGCATCTCTTCCTTGGAATCGAACTCCTCTCCGCAGAACTCACATTCGGTCATATGTAATGGGATTCTGCTTCCAGTTTTTATAAGGTTGTGATACACCCTTAGATAGAAAACAGCGAGGTCAGAAACTTCAGGTATGTTCCATCAGGGTCCGATAGATGCGGGGATGCACGCGGCCACAGTGCTTCTCTCCGCTCTGCTGCTCCTGGTATCTTACAGGTCCTACAGGGAGTCCTCGAACCCCAGGTTCTTCTACGTGATGTTGGCTTTCGGTATATTCTCCTTCAAGGAGACGATGATACTGGCGAACGTCGCGGTCATCCAGTCGAGCGTTGTCACCTGGTTCACACATGTTTTAAATCTGCTGATACTCCTAGTGTTCTTCAGGGGGACCGTGAGATGAAAACGAGGATAGAAAAAGCCGTGGAAGATAGCCCCGGGATACATTTCCGGGGACTTAAGAGGGAGGTAGGGTGTTCAGTCTCGACACTGGAGCACCACCTCAGAAATGACAGCAACATCAAGGACACCAAGATAAGGAGTTACAGACGTGTCTACCCTGCGTCGGTCCCGGAAAGGTACTACAGCGCCCTTGCCGCGATGAACCACGAGAGGAGGGGAAAGATACTGTGGATGGTCGAGAACGGGGAAGAGGTGGCTTTCGGTGACATAGCCGAGAGGATGGATTCCTCGAGGTCCACGGTGTCCCACCACCTCAAGATCCTGGCCGATGACAACCTGGTCGAAGAGGAATCAAGGGGGAGAACAAAGATATTCTCCACCTCAGGAAGGGTGCACACCGCTTTCAGGAAGTACACCACAAACATGGTAAAGGAGATGTCTGGGAACTTCACGGAGATGTGGAGTCAGTAGGTTCGTCTCACGTTCCATAGGGTTTAACTTATTGGAAGGTTCTACTACACCTGTATGAAAGGTTCGGGAAACAGCCTGATCTTGCTTACAGCTCTGGCCCTGCTCATGGTGACATCCGCGGCGGGACACGCGACTTCACAGGGTGGCGGTCCTCCGCCTGCGTACCAGCCAGCTCCACCATCGCTCAATACTACTCTACCGGAGCCGGAGGAGTTCTGCCAGACCGACAAGCCCTCATGGCGGAAACAGCAGAGCGTTTACGGTGTCCTAATACAGGAATCTCTCAGGTGCAGTCCGGACCAGCCCCGACTCGTTGCCGCGGTGGTCAAAGGCACCAACAACGTCCCGATGAGCGCGCTCAGGAAGACAGGGCTGAGCAGAGACGCGGTCCGGAAGGGCAGGGACCTCGACGGTGACGGAGATCCGGACGTGATAAACATGACACTGGAGGTTGCGGAGATAAACGGCTGGTCAGGGTCCTCCGGTCTCTCGGCATCCCAGGAGATCGCGCCGGGAGTAACACCTCCGATGTGGGTCTTCGCACCGAAAACCAGGGGGATGGCGACTGAGGGAGCGGCCGCCTCCGATGTTATCAGGGCCCCGTCCCCGGCTATCAGGGTGGAGAAAGGTGACAGGGTCCGCGTGACTCTGGAGAACACGCATTACATGCCGCACACCATACATTTCCACGGGGTGGACCATCCCTACATGAGGAACGGGACAGGTATGGACGGCGTCCCGCAGACAAGCGGAGAACCGGTTTCACCGGGCGAGGCGAAGACCTACAGGTTCAGCCCTTCACAGGCCGGGACGATGTTCTATCACTGCCATGTCCAGCCGAATATCCATGTCCTGATGGGTCTCCAGGGAATGTTCATAATCACGAAGGAAAGGGATAATAACACGGTCCAGACCTTCAACGTCGGGAACGGCAAGGTGAGGCATCCTTCCGAAGCTGTAGAGGGAAGATACGCCAGCTCGTACGATTACCTGTACCAGGGAGTGGATATCCAGCTGCACAACATAGTCAATATCTCGAACGATCCCCGGGTCATCTCCAAGACCATGAACCGGAGGTACGATGTAACGGAGAGAGAGCCCGACTACTTCCTCCTGAACGGCAAGTCCTTCCCCTACACGATAAGGGAGTCGAACATCGTGGTGGAGAAGAACCAGAGGGTCAAGCTCCGGATACTTAACGCTGGCAGCGAGAGTATATCTGTACATACTCACGGCCACAAGCCGACGATTACCCATTACGACGGCGTGAAGGCTCCAGAAGGAAAGAGGATTCAGAGAGACGTTTTCAGTATAAGCGCGGCACAGAGACTGGACCTTGTGATAAATACCACGGAGGACGGCCTCAACTCATACGGTCCGGGCGTATGGTTCGTGCACGACCACAAGGAGGAGGCCGTCACCACTAACGGTATCGCGCCCGGCGGCGATATATCGCTCATAGTTTACGAGAAATACCTTAAGAAGAACGGTTTCCCGGAGACCCACGGGGTCTCATGGGAAAAGTACTTCACCGAAGAGTACTATAACCGGAAGGTCCCGGTCTGGAAGGGATACGAGAAATCGGTGTTCTTCGGGGAGATAAAGCTCAGGCCCGCCCCGGTGTGGCCGATGATAATCTCGTCCTTCCTCGGGGTGCTGGCGGGTCTGGGACTGACATGGAGGCTGGTACTGTGAAGAAGATGGCTGTAATACTGCTGGCGCTGGGAATGATCGGAAACGCATCGGCGGCGATGAAGATAACGGAGGACGGGATGGTGATGGGTCAGAACACCGACCGCCTTCCTCCCGGATGCGATTCGATAAGCGGATGGAAGAACATAACCGTTCACGCCGGAAAAGAGTACGCGGATAACTTCACGGGAAAGATGTTCACCTACAGTGAACGCAGTTTCAGCTATGAACAATGTACGAAGCTCACCGTCACATTCGTCAACCACGATGAGATCAGGCACCAGTGGATGGTCCACGGCCTACCCACCAGCACCTACAGGATGGGCATGTTCACCATAGAAGTCAGCGACGGACCGGGGAACGTGACAGGGACCTTCATCCTTCCATCTAACAGCGAGACACTGCTGGTCCACTGCGGAGTCCCCCAGCACATGCAGAAAGGGATGAAGGCCCAGCTCAAGGTAGGTGGCGGAGACGGCAAGATAGCCAATATACCCGGAATCACCGACGCCAAGGATGAGTACAACTATCCCTCGCAGAGCCCGGTCCAGCCAGCGATAATACTCGGTCTCCTGGGATTCGTTTTCTCGGCAGGAGCCCTCCTGATATACGACCTGTGGAGGTCCCGCGAGGAGATGGAGGAAGAGAACAGTGAAGAAGAGGGATGATGAAGAGAACCTCTGACTTGGTGAAGCGTCTGAAAAGTATCTTCGGTCCTCAGGCACGACTGAGGTCTTCAGAGGACGTTAGTTTATGTCAAGATGCTTCTCGTACAGGAAAGCCACGTCCTCATCGATCTCCTCGAGGATTCCAAAGGCGCGGTCCCTCAGTTCCTCGGTGGTTACCACGTTATCCTCATGATCTCCTATCCAGGACATGATTTTCGCCTTGGCCTGGTCGGCGAGTTCCACTGCTTCCTCCTCTGCGTACTCTGCTTCTCTCGCTGGCCAGTAAAGCGAATCCCAGAGCTTTCCCTCATCAAGTTGCTCCTTCCTGCCGTCGTCTTTTAACACCTTGATCATTTTATCACCCGAACCTGACGATGCCCGTCGCGAGGATGAGGAGTATCCAGCCCAGCGAAACCATGAGCAGCCCCGCGGCCATCCTCATCCGGTCCTTGTTCATGTGTTTCCACTTCTTCATGTCCTTGACCTTGTAACTTCCCAGGTACGAGAGGACCACGATCACCACCAGAGGCATCACGAAGATGAGATTGTACAGAGCCATCAGCGCGTAGGCGGTGAGGTCGACTCCCTGCTGGGCGAGCACGGTAAGTATCGCGAGGTAAGGTCCCCCGGTACATGGGAGCTCCACGGCGGCCACGAAGATCCCCAGGACTATGGCAGCCGGTGTCGTTATGTCTTCCATCTTCTCGGAGATCTTCTCCGCGTACTGCTCCGGTATCATCAGTGACTGGCCCTTGCCGTACCAGTAGAAGTCCTTGATCTCCAGCAGGCCGCCGAATATAACTATCAGAGCCACCGTTATGGTCACATAGTTGGCTATCTGGACGGGCAGACCCACGAGGAAGTGGATTATCCCGAGTCCGGCCACGAAATACGTCGTGAAGACGAAGAATATGTATATCAGACCGACCTTCAGTATATCCCTGCGGCGGTCCTGCTTCACCAGCGTGGCCACCAGCAGGAGTATCACCCCTATAGCACAGGGATTGATGGAGTCGACCGCGGCCGTGATGAGGACCGCTGCCAGTGTCGGTAGTTCAGCTGTTACCATTCAGTATCCCTCACCGCTCTTCTTCAGGCCGAAACCTCTGTACTTGTCGTCCTCACGGAGGTCCTGTAAGGCCTCTTTCGTTGATTTCGAGTCGTAGACTATGAATATATCGTCCAGGGTAGCCCCTCTCTTGTATGCCGATATCACGTAGTCTGCGGGCGAATCCGCTATCATGTCGTCCGGACCCAGGTTCCGGGACCGGGTCCTGCAGGTGTTCTCGCGAGAGACCTCGTTGCCCACGGCGCACCATGACCTTGATCCGCCGACACCTCTCTGCACGAGGACCTTCAGCTCCATACTGCTGTTCTCCGTCACCTTCAGCGTCCCCGTATTCGTCGGCATCACAAGTTTACTGTTCGTGAGATTGCCGTTGAAGGTCTCGAAGAACGCCTGGAGTGTCGCGTGCGCCCTCTTGTCGAAAACTCCCTCGAGATGTATCCTGTTATCGTTATGCTCGTGGTACGCCTTCACTCCTGTCCTGTCGTTAACCGCACACAGGTAATCGCCCTCACAGAAGTTTGATGGGTCCACGAGTTCGATCCTCTGTAGTTCTCCTCCTCTCTGGACAAGGACCTCGAAGTCCGCGTGGTAGTGGACTTCGCCCCCGCTCCAGGAGGTCCGGCTCTGGTGGACGAACGCTCCAGCGGTGTAGAGGCTGGGGACGAGGACCACGATGATGAAACCGTTCATCAGCATCTTCTTGTCGTGTAGAGTCATGTCGTCCTCTTTCCTGAACGAGAGCGCCGCCAGGATCAGACTGGAGACGAACCCGATACCCATGAGAGGTAGAACATACGGTACGAACCTGAATTTCGGGAGGAATTCTACGGCTCCTGCCGTGGCCAGGGCCGCTATCACCACTCCGTATACTATCCGTTTAGGTACGTTCATCCTTCAGCAGAATTCGCAGATTTCTTCCTTGTCATCCGGTTTTTCCTCATCCTCGTACTGCTCCTTGCATTCCTTGCAGCAG
Organism: Candidatus Nanohaloarchaea archaeon; assembly: GCA_042217585.1. Lineage (GTDB taxonomy): Archaea > Nanohalarchaeota > Nanosalinia > Nanosalinales > Nanosalinaceae > JBDGSJ01. The sequence goes on from JBDGSJ010000008.1 coordinate 30,300, forward strand.
AACTTGTGGCCGTCGAACTCTACGCAGTCATCGGAATCGATGTCCTTTCCGCAGACATAGCATTCCTCTCCCGAACTTCCCAGAAGTGACATATCTTCCAATTGTAGATGGTCGTTTTAAATTCTTACTATCTCTCCGCTCCCTCTATTTCATCGAATATCCTGTCGAAGACGGCCAGGGTGGCCGCTCCGAGCGCGATGAAAGCCACGACCCCTGCCCCTATGTACATCCAGGGTCCCGCTCCCAGTGCGGCAGTGTTGAACAGCTGCTTCTGGTTGAGCGGCGTGTAGAGGACCAGGAGCTGGAGCACTATCGATGAACCCAGCGCACCCAGCAGCCACTTGTTGGACAGTATACTCTGGTTGTACCTTGACCTGATTATCTGGATTCGGACCATCTCTATCATCACCATGAAAGTGAAGAGGACCGTCTGCGCCAGCACAAGCCCCCTGCTGAGGAATTTGAAGAACAGAGGGAGGCTGACAACCGCCATCAGCAGCCCTATACCCAGTATCGAGGCCATCATCCGCCTGTTGATCACCGGTTCATCGTTGCCTCTCGGCTCCCGGTCCATTATCCCCTCGCTCTTGGGATCTGAACCCAGCGCGAGCGCGGGAAGCCCGTCAGTCACGAGGTTCATCCAGAGGAGCATCATCGGGGTCAGTATTATCGCCTCTGAGTGGCCGCTGAACGCATTGAGGTAGGCGCCGATCATCACCCCCAGGAAGACGACCAGGACCTCGCCCGCGTTCGCGGACAGCAGGTAGTTCACGAACTTCCTGATGTTGTCGAATATACCTCTGCCTTCAGCCACAGCATCCCTTATCGTGACGAAGTTGTCGTCCTGGAGTATCATGTCGCTGCTCTGCTGGGCAACGTCGGTCCCCCTCTCCCCCATCGCTATACCGACATCCGAGTTCTTCAGGGCCGGAGCGTCGTTCACCCCGTCCCCCGTCATCGCGACGTTGTGTCCGTTGGACTGTAGGGCCTTCAGTATCCTTACCTTGTGTTCCGGCGAGACCCGGGCGAAGACCTCCACTTCCCTGACCTTCTCCCTCAGTTCATCCTCGGTGAGGTCTTCCACCTCGTTCCCTGTCATGGCTCCCTCCGGGCTGAAACCTATCTCGCTACCTATCGCCTTCGCGGTCTCCACGTTGTCGCCGGTCGCCATTATCACCTTTATGCCTGCGTCACGGCAGTCCTGGACCGCTCCCTCGACCTCCTCCCTCGCGGGATCTATCATCCCCTGGAGACCGAGGAACACCATACCCGACTCCAGCTGGTCAGCATCCGCTTCAGGGTCCGCATCTGTCTTACGGGCGAAGGCGAGGACCCTCAGTGCGTCCTCGGCGAACTCCTCGTTCTTCTTAAGTATCTCTTTCCTGGTCTCGTCGTCGAGCTCCTTCTCCTCTCCGTCTTCAAGGTAGCGGTCGCATCTCTCCAGCACGACCTCGGGTGCGCCCTTCATGTAGCCGGTCCTGTCCCCGGTCACGACCGTCATCCTCTTCCTGTCCGAGGAGAACGGCACCTCTCTCAGCCTCTCCTTCCCGGGTCTTATCCCGGCTTTCTCCGCCGAGACCTTCAGCGCGACCTCGGTCGGGTCGCCGAAGTACTCCTTATCTTCGTCCTCCGGAGCCTTCTCTGCGTTGTTGCATATGGTTCCGCATTCGAGGACCGGTCTCAGGTGCTCCGGGTCAGTCTCGTGCCCGTGCCTCTCGAAACCTCCATCGGTGCTTGTACCGGTCCCTGTAACGCCGAAGTCCTCGCCCCCGAAGTAGAGTTTTCTCACGGTCATCACTCCCTCCGTGAGGGTTCCGGTCTTGTCCGTCACGATGACGTCGATGGAGCCGAGCGATTCGACGACCGGCAGCCGGCGGACCAGCGCGTTCTTCTCCAGCAGTTTCTTGGACCCCAGCGACAGGGTGAGGGTCACGACCGCGGGAAGTCCTTCAGGTACGGCAGCGACCGCCAGAGTTATCGCGGTCAGTATAATCGTTACCGGGTCCGCGGCGGAGAGCGAGTACTCTGTTATGGCAAATGGGTGCGGCTGCGCGAGCATGAACTGTGTGGCGGCCACAACCGCTATCACGCCGATCACCCCGTATCCTATCTTCCTTCCCAGCTCGTCAACCTCCTCCTGGAAAGGAGTCTTCTTGTCGTCAGCCTCCTCTATCTGCTCGGCGATGTCGCCGACCTCGGTTTCCATCCCGGTCTCGACGACGACCGCCTTGCCGCGGCCCTTGACCGCGGTGGTGTTCTTGAAAACCATGTTCGTTCGTTCCGCCAGCGAGGCGTCCTCCTCCAGTACGCCCGGCTCCTTCGAGACGTTGGTGCTCTCCCCTGTGAGGGCGGATTCGTCAGTGTTCAGGCTCTGGGATTCGAGCACCCGTGCGTCTGCGGGTATCGCGCTGCCCTGTTCGATGAAAAGTATGTCGCCGGGGACCACGTCCCTGGAGTCCACGATCTTCTTCTCCCCGTCACGCATCACCGTCGCGTCAGGGGTGGAAAGATCCTTCAGCGCCTCGATGGATTTCTCCGCGCGGTAGTCCTGGACGAAGCCGAATACTCCGTTGGCGATCAGTATCAGAAAGATCAGGGCGGCGTCGACAGTTTCTCCGATGATGAATGAGAAACCTGCGGCGACCATCAGAAGGTATATCAGGAAGTCCTGGAACTGTGAGATGAATATCTTCACCGGCGAGACTTCTTCCCCGCTTCTGATCTCGTTCCTTCCATCCTCCTCCAGACGTCTTTCAGCTTCTTCCGAACTCAGGCCTTCATTTCCTGTATCCAGCTCGGAGAAAACTTCCTCCTCTTCCTCGCTGTGCCAGGCCATGAAAACGGTTTTCTCCTCCCGACTTAAACAACTTTGTTCGGTTCCCGGCCTCAGAGCTTGTGGACCGATTCATCTTGGGCGTCCTCGCACGCCTCGGCGAACGCCTCCGGGAAGGTCGGGTGGGCGTGGATGGTGTTCGCGACGTCGTCGAGATACGCCTGCATCTCCAGTGCGAGGGTGGCCTCCGCTATCATGTCCGACGCTCTCGGACCGAGTATCGTCGATCCCAGCAGTTTGCCGTCTCCCGAGGCGACTACCTTGACGTATCCGTCCTCCTTGTTGGTCGTGAGCGCTCTGCCGGACGCCGACATCGGGAACCTGCCGACAAGGACCTCGTCGTGCTCCTCTCTTGCCTCGTCCTCGTTCATCCCGACGGTGGCGACCTCGGGCTCGGTGTACATCACCTTCGGGATGTACTGGTTGTCGAACGCCGCCGGCTCTCCCGCGACGACCTCCGCGGCGACCTTCGCCTCCCTGTACGCTTTGTGAGCCAGCAGGGGTCCTCCGGCGACATCGCCTATCGCGTAGATGCTGTCGTCGGTCGTTCTCATCTGGCTGTCCGTCTGTATGAAACCGTCCTCGTCGAGTTCGACGTCCGTGTTCTCCAGCTCCAGCGCATCGATGTGGGGCTCCGGGGTCCTGCCCGCGGCGACAAGCACGTAGTCGCCCTGGACCTCGAGATCCTCACCGTCCTGTTCCGCCTCGACGATCACTTTATCGTCCTCGTAACGGACGCCCTGCGCCATCGCCGACGTGTATATCTCGTCCCGGTAGTTCTCGCTGGTCTCCTGTATCGAGTTCACGACCTCCCGGTCGAACATCGGAAGTATCCGGTCCTGTGCCTCCAGCACCTTTACCGTGGAGCCGAACTTGCAGAACTTCGTGACGGCCTCCATCCCGATGTAACCGCCGCCTATCACCACGAGCTCGTCCGGCACCTCATCGATCTGGAGGAGTTCACGTGAGGATATCACGCGGTCCTTCTCGAACTCCAGGCCCGGTATCTCGACAGGGACGGTCCCCGTTGCTATTATCGCCTCCTCAAACTCGACCTTCTCGGCGTTGTGCTCCTCCTCGATGCGGACCGTGTTGGAGTCGATGAAGAAGGCCTCTCCCTCCCTGAACTCGACCCCGACGCTCTCCAGTATCCTCTCGACGCCGGAGTCGAGCCGCTGGATGACTCCGTCCTTCCAGTCCTGTATGCTGTCGAACTCTATCTCCAGTTCTCCGGTGTGTATCCCTATCTCGTCCCAGTGGTCCAGGTCCGCCTGGTACTTGGCGGCGTGGATCAGCGCCTTCGCCGGTATGCATCCGTGGTTCAGGCAGACCCCGCCGACCTTCTCCTTGTCGACCAGGACCACGTCCTTTCCCTTCTGCGCGGCTCTTATCGCAGCCGCGTAGCCTCCGGGTCCTGCGCCGATGACCAGGACCTCGGTGCCCGTCGCTATATCTCCGACTACCATGGTATCAAAGCTCGAAAAGCATCTTTTCCGGGTCCTCAAGGTTTTCGATGACCTCGTTCATGAACCGGGCGGCGGTAGCCCCGTCGACAACCCTGTGGTCATAGCTCAGAGAAAGCTTCACCGTGGTCCTCGGGACCACTTCGCCGTCCACAACCTCCGCGGTCTCCTTTATCTCCCCTATGCCGAGGATGGCGGTCTGCGGCGGGTTGATTATCGGCGTGAACTCCTCTCCGCCTATCACGCCGATGTTGGTGATCGAGAAGGTTCCGCCCTGCATCTCCTCCCGGCTCAGCTCGCCCTTCCTTGCCCTGTCGACTTTCTCCTCTATATCCTCCGCGAGCTCGATGATGCTGTCCTCGCCGACGTTCTCGATGACCGGGACGAGAAGTCCACGGTCCGTGTCGACCGCTATGTTGAAGTCGTAGTACTTCTTCTGGATTATCTCGTCGTTCTCCTCGTCAAGCTCGGCGTTCAGGTCCGGGTACTCCTTCAGTGCCTCGTAGGCCGCCTTCATGACGAACGGCAGGTAGGTGAGGTGGGTGTCGAACTTCTCCTTCTCGCGCTCTCTCATCTCCTTCAGCTCGGTCACGTCGGCCCTGTCCATGTGTGTGACGTGAGGGGCGTTGAAACGGGATTCCTCCATCTTCTCGGCCACGGACCTCCTGAGGCCCGACATCTCGACCCTCTCCACAGGTTTCTCCCCGGCAGGTTCCCGTACCTCTGTCTCCCGGGTCTCTTCCTCCTCTTTCTCGGGTTCGGTGGAGCTCTTTTCCCTCTCCTCTTCCTGCTCCTCTTCCTCTGCTTCGGTCTCGCCGGACTCTGCGGCCCGGACCACGTCGTTGCGGGTTATCCTTCCGTGCGGACCTGAGCCGTCGACCTCTGTGAGGTCCACGCCTCTCTGGCGGGCGAACTTCCGGACCGCGGGCGTCGCCTCGACGTCCTCCGCGGCCTGGACATCCTCTCCGGTTCCTTTTTCTTCTTTATCTTCTCTCTCCCGGGTCTCTGTCTCTTCCTCTTCTGCCTGTTCCTCTACATCTTCCGCGGCCCTGAGTACGTCTTCCTCGGTTATCCTTCCCTCGATCTCGAGGGATTCCAGGTCGACGCCTTTCTCGGCCGCCAGGTGGCGGACCTTCGGCAGGGCGAGTACGTCCGCGGAGCTCGTGGATACTTCTCTTTCATCCGTGGTGCCGGTCTCCTGCTCCGCTTCACCGGTTTCCTCTTTCTCCGTGGTCTCCCCGGGTTCTTCGTCTTCTTCCGCTGTCTCCATCCGGAGTATGACGTCGCCGACCTCGACCGTGTCGCCGGGTTCGACGAGCAGTTCCTTTACCGTTCCGTCGGAGGGAGATGGGACCTCGACCACAGCCTTGTCGGTCTCGGCCTCTGCAAGGACCTGGTCCTCCTCGACCTCGTCGCCCTCTTTGATCTTCCATTCGAGGAAGGTTCCCTCGGTGACTCCTTCACCGGTGTCCGGAAACTCGAACTCTATGATTCCCATCGTCCTGCCTCAGAACTCCAGCACGTTTTCAAGTCCTTTGACCGCACGTTTTTTGTTCGGCATGTAGAGGTCCTCCAGCCTGTAGATCGGGTAGGGGACGTCCGGTGCGGTGACGCGCTCGACGGGCGCCTCCAGCTTCAGCAGCGCCTCCTCGTTGATCCGGGAGGTGATCTCCGCGCCGAAACCCCCGGTCTTGTGGGCCTCGTGAAGGACCATCGCCCTGCCGGTCTTCCTGACCGAGTCTATGACTGTGTCGAAGTCCGTCGGGTAGATGGTTCTCAGGTCGATTATCTCGACGTCTGCGTCGACCTCGTCCGCGGCCTCCTCGGCCAGCGGCATCATCGCGCCCCAGGAGATCAGGGTGACGTCCTCTCCCTCTCTCCGGACCGCGGAGCTCTCGAGTTCGACCTCCGCGTCCTTGTCGACCTCTTCCTTGAAAGCCCTGTAGGTCTTCTTAGGTTCGAGGAACATCACCGGGTCGTCGAGCTGTATGGATTTCCTCAGCAGGGAGTAGGTGTCCTGCGGGGTGCTGGGTATCACCACTCTCAGGCCCTTCATGTGGGAGAAGAACGCCTCGGGGGATTCGCAGTGGTGCTCCAGCGCGCTTATGCCGCCGCCGTACGGCGCCCTGATCGTCAGCGGGACCTCGAACCCGCCGCGGGACCTCATCCGCATCCGTGCGGCGTGCTCCTTGATCTGGTGGAACGCGAGGAACGAGAAACCCGAGAACTGGATCTCGACGACCGGTCTCATACCGTACATCGACATTCCGATACCGGTCCCGACGATCCCTGACTCGGCGAGCGGGCTGGAGAAACAGCGGTCCCGGCCGAACTCCTCGGTAAGTCCCTCGGTGGCGCGGAAGACACCGCCGTCCTCTCCGACGTCCTCACCGTACACCACGACGTCCTCGTTTTCTTCCATCTCGTCCGTCAGCGCTTCGTTGACCGCCTCTACTATGTTCATCTCCATCGTTATCACCTCAGGGCCTCCTTGAGCTCTTCCTTGTTCTTTTTAAGGTCCTCCGGCATGTCTTTGTAGACGTAGTCGAACAGGTCGTCGATTCCGGGGTCCTCGGATTCCATCGCTTCCTCGGAGGCCTCCTGTATCCTCTGCTCGGCCTCCTCCTCGAACTGCTCCAGTTCATCGGTCCAGAGGTCGTGCTCCTTCAGGAACTCCCTGAAACGTCTCAGCGGGTCCTTCTCCTTCCATTCCTCGACCTCCTCCTCGTCCCTGTAGCGGGTGGAGTCGTCGGAGGTGGTGTGATCCTCCAGCCGGTACGTCACCGTCTCGATGAGGACTGGCTCGCCGTTGCGCGCCTTTTCGAGAGCTTCCTGGACCGCCTTGATGACTGCGAGTATGTCGTTTCCGTCGACCTGTATACCCTCGATCCCGTACGCGAGGGCTTTCTGCGCCAGCGTCTCCGACTTCGTCTGTCTCTCGACGGGCATCGAGATCGCGTACTGGTTGTTCTGTATCAGGAATACCGAGTGGGCGTCGTTCACCCCGGCGAAGTTGAGGGCCTCGTGGAAGTCTCCCTCAGAGGTGGATCCATCGCCGGTGAACCCGAGGACCGCCTTCTCATGGCCTTTCTTCTCCATCGCCATCCCCAGGCCGGTGTTGTGCAGGTTCTGGGTCCCGACAGGTATCGCGACGGGAAGGTCGTTCTCGAGTCCGGCCTGTCCCCGGGCGTCCCCCATCCACCTCATGAATATCTCGTCGAGAGGGGCGCCGCGGGCGATGTAGGCGGCGGTCTCCCTGAACGACGGGACCATCCAGTCCTCGTCGTCCATCGCGAAGACCGCGCCGATCTGGGCGGCCTCCTGGCCCTTGTGGGGGGCGTAGGTCGATATCTCTCCCCTTCGCTGGAGGGAGAAAGCTTTTTCGTCGAATTTCCTGGCCAGCATCATCTGTTTGTACAGTTCCCGGTACTCGTCCTCCTCGATCCAGGGGAAGTCGTCCTCATCGTCAGTCCCCATTACCTCGATTTTCTGGACGGAGCCGGAGTACACTTCTTTTCGGACCATTATAATTGAAAAAGGCTCACTCTCGTATATAAAAAATGGCTCCGGTCCGGCGCCGGAAAGATATAAGGTGGAAGAGGAGAACTCTTACACATGAAGGACCTGTTTCTCCCGGAGAAAGTCGCGGTCGTAGGAGCCTCCAGAGAGGAGGGTAAGACCGGCCACGAGGTCTTCGACAACCTGATGCACGAGTTCGAGGGCGAGGTGGTCCCGGTGAACCCAAACGCGGAAGAGATACACGGATACGAGTGCCGGGACGAGGTCCCGCAGGACGCGGACCTCGCGGTGGTCGTGGTCCCCGCCTCGATAGTCCCTGACGTGCTGGAGGACTGCGGGGAGAAAGGTGTCGGGGCCGCGGCGGTGATATCCGCGGGCTTCTCCGAGACCGGTAACCAGGAGCTCGAGGACGAGATAAGGGATATAGCGGAGGAGCACGGCATCGAGATGCTTGGTCCGAACGTCCTCGGGCTGATAAACACGGAGAACTCGATGAACGCCTCGTTCGCCTCGAAGATGCCGGAGTCAGGCGACATGAGCTTCATGTCCCAGTCCGGGGCGTTCTGCACCGCGATACTGGATTACTCGAAGGTCGAGCACATCGGCTTCAGGCACTTCGTATCGCTCGGGAACAAGGCGATGCTGAACGAGGTGGACTTCCTGAGGCACTGGAGGGAAGACCCCTCCGACGCGGTCCTCGCCTACACCGAAGGTATACAGGACGGAAGGGAGTTCATGGAGGAGGCGAGGAAGACCTCAGAGGAGAAGCCGATAGTGATGATCAAGTCCGGCAGGACCGAGAAGGGAGGAGAGGCGGCGTCATCCCACACAGGGAGCATCGCCGGCAGTTACCAAGCCTACCAGGCCGCGTTCAGGAAATCAGGTATAATAGAGGCGGAGTCGAACCGCGAGCTCCTCGACTTCGGCCGGGCGTTCTCCTACCAGCCGGTCCCTGAAGGCGACTCCATCGCGGTCATAACCAACGCCGGAGGACCCGGCGTCGTGACCGCTGACGAGGTATCACAGCGGGGACTTGAACTCGCCGAATTCTCCGAGGATACAGGTGAAAGGCTTGAACAGGTCCTCCCGGATGAGGGCACGGTCCACAACCCTCTGGACGTGATCGGGGATGCGGGACACGAGAGGTACAGGGGGGCGCTGGACGCCGTGCTGGAGGACCCCGGCGTGGACTCGGTGCTGGTGCTCCTGACCCCGCAGGCGAACACGGAGATAGAGAAGACCGCCAGCACCATCGTGAAGGCGCAGAAGGGATCGGAGAAGCCGGTCTTCGCCTGCTTCATGGGAGAGGAGGACGTCCAGCCCGGCGCCGAGATACTTGAGGAGGGCGACGTCCCGGATTTCCAGGATCCTGTCGACGCCATCAAGGCGTTCCGGGCGATGGCTGACTACAGGGATTTCCTCGAAAGGTCCGAGACCGAGAGAGAGGTCGAAAGGGACGAGGAAAGGGCGAGAGATGCGCTCGAGGACTACTCGGGTTACAGGGACGGCGAGGAGCTCCTGAAGGCGTACGGCTTCTCGGTCCCGCTCACAGAGATCGCCGGAAGCCCTGTGGAGGCGACTGAATCCGCAGCCAGCGTCGGTTATCCGGTGGTGATGAAGGTCGAGTCCGAGGATATAGGTCACAAGACCGACATGGGAGGGATCAGGACCGGTCTTGAAGAGCGTGAAGAGGTAGAAGAGGCCTACAGGGAGATAATGGAGAACGCCAGCGTGGAGAGGCCGGACGCGGAGATAGAGGGCGTACAGGTCCAGGAGGAGATGGACGGCCTGGAGGTCGCTCTCGGTCTACAGAAGGATCCGCAGTTCGGCCCGATGGTCATGGTCGGCCTCGGCGGGATATACATAGAGGCTCTTCACGACGTCTCCTTCGGGATCGCACCCATAACCGAGGAGGAGGCGGACCGGATGACACGCGAGCTCCGATCCCATGAACTGTTCGAGGGGGTCAGGGGAGAGGAATACGCACTCGACGCCCTGAAGGATGCCATCGTGAGGCTTGGTCAGGTAGGACTGGACCACGGCGAGATAACCTCGATGGATATCAACCCTCTCATCCTGAAGCAGGACGATGCCTACGTCGCCGACATCGAGGTAGAGCTGGCCGAAACTGATTAAGTAGTTGGCACGGAACCGCCGGTATGGTAGACAGGGAGAAAGCTCTGGAGACTCATTCTGAAAACCCGGGAAAGATAACTGTGGAGCCCTCGATGGAACTGGAGTCGAGGGAGGACCTGGACTACGTCTACACGCCGGGCGTCGCGGAGCCGTGCCGGGAGATCGACTCGGACCGGGAAAAGGTTTACGACTACACCTCGAAGGGGAACCTGGTGGCGGTCGTCTCCGACGGTTCGGCGGTCCTCGGACTGGGAGACATAGGTCCTGAAGCCTCGATGCCGGTCATGGAGGGAAAGGCGAACCTGATGAAGAAGTTCGGTGACGTGGACGGCTTCCCGCTGGTCCTCGACTCCGACGAAGAGGGGATAGTCGAGACCGTCGAGAGGATGGCTCCCGGGTTCGGCGCCGTCAACCTCGAGGACATCAGGGCGCCGAGATGCTTCCGCGTCGAACAGGAACTGAAGCAGAAGCTGGACATACCCGTTTTCCACGACGACCAGCACGGGACCGCGATAGTTGTACTCGCGGCCCTGAGGAACGCGCTGGAGCTCGTCGATAAAGACCTCGAGGACTCCAGGATAGTGGTCCTCGGGATGGGAGCCGCGGGCTACGCCGTCACGAAGTTCCTCGGTTCAGCCGGCGCCGAAAAGATACTGCCGCTGGACTCCTCCGGTATACTGGATGAGGACCGTGAGGAAGATTACAAGAGGGAGATAGCCCGCGAGACAGCGGCTTCAGAAGTTTCAGGAGGTCTCGAGGAAGCCATGGAGGGTGCGGACGTCCTGATAGGTCTCTCCACGGGAGGGATAGTCTCGGGGGAGATGGTACGGTCCATGGAAGACGATGCGGTGGTCTTCGCCCTGGCCAACCCTGAGCCGGAGATACTTCCACGGGAGGCGAGGGAGGCAGGAGCCGCGATAACCGCGACCGGTAGGTCCGACTTCGACAACCAGGTGAACAACTCGCTGGCGTTCCCGGGAGTTTTCAGGGGTGCCCTGGACGCCCGGGCCCGGGAGATAAACGAGGAGATGAAGATCGCTGCCTCCGAGGCTATATCGGATTTCATCGAGCCTGAAAGGGACAGCATAGTCCCGGAGACCGTGGACCGCGAGCTCGCGATGGAGATAGCGGACCGCGTCAGGGAGGCGGCGAGGGAATCCGGAGCGGCGGAAGGACAGTGAAATAAAGTTCGAGGTGAATTACCAGTCATGGACGAAGACACGAGGAAGAAATACGTGGAAGCCGGTGAAGCGGTCCAGGACGCCAGAGAGGTGGCGCGAGAGGTCGCTGAACCCGGCACCAACCTCAAGGTCATAGCGGACAGGATAGAGGAAGAGATAAGGGAGAAGGGACTGGAGCCTGCCTTCCCGGTCAACCTCTCCATAGACGAGGAGGCGGCGCATTACACGCCGGGGAACTCCGAGGACCGCGAACTCGGGCCAGAGGACGTCCTGAAGATAGACATAGGTGCGCACTCGGACGGTTTCATAGCTGACACCGCTCTGACCGTGAACCCATCGGGTAACAGGTCGGAGATGGTCGAGGCGGTCGAGGAGGTCCTGGAGAAGGCGCTGGAGTTCATCGAGCCCGGCGTGAAGCTGTCCGAGTTCGGCTCCTACGTTGAGGGCCAGGTCCCGGATGAGTACAACGTGGTCCAGAACCTCACCGGCCACTACCTCGGGAAGTACACCCAGCACGCGGGCGTTTCCATACCGAACGTCTCCACCGCCTCGGGCCACGTCATCGAGAAGGGGGACGCCTTCGCCATCGAGCCCTTCATCACGGACGGCGCGGGAAAGGTCAAGGAGGGAAAGAAAGGGAACATCTACAAGCTGGAGGAGGACCGCGGCGTTAGGGGCAGGCACCAGAGAAAGCTTCTCGGACAGGTGAAGGACTTCAACGGACTGCCCTTCACGACCAGGTGGATCGACGGGTTCGGCGGCCGGCAGAAGATGGCGATGAAGAAGCTCGTGGACTCAGGGATAGTTCACTCATACCCGGTCCTGAAGGAGGTCGAGGACGGCGTGGTGGCGCAGGCGGAGCACACCGTAGTCCTGACCGATGAAGGCGAGAAGATAATCACGACGAGGCGCTAGACCTCGCAGACCTCGGGGTCTCCGCTCATGCTCATCGCGAACGCTATAAGCATGACGCCGCCGGCGCGGACCAGGTTGCCGTCGAGAGGAAGGTTGCTGAAAACCCCTCCGAGACCCATGAACGCAAGAAGGCCTGCTCCACAGCTCGCACATCCTGACGCGGTGACTCCGGGTAAGACGCTGGCAAGATTCTTCAGCCCGCTTCCCGTGGACCTCAGCTGTACGCCCAGGTTGGTCAGAGCCGCTCCTGCACCCAGAGAGTACAGTGAGGTGAGTCCGAGTCCCAGCATCCCCGAGTTCCATATAAGGCTGGAGAGGCGGGTCCTGAAAGCCAGCGCCCAGAACTCCGTCCCTGCCGTCAGCAGGTCGATAGAGTACCCAGGATTGGTGGAGAACACGGCCACGGCGAAAACCAGCGCCGAGAGAAAAGCGGTGGAAAGAAGCCTCATCGGGGAGCTTACCGACGCGCGGGCCGCCCTTCTGACCTTCCCTGCTCGTTTGGTCAGCCTGAGGTTCATGACTCCGATAGCTTGGACTCTATCACGCTTTTGATCCGGCTGTACGGCTGTGCCCCTGATATCTTCGTGTATCCGGTCTCCTCGTTTCCTATAAGGAAGGTCGGTGTTCCCGCCTTCGGGAGGGCATTTTCTATGCTCTGGTAATCGTTTCTGAGCTCCGTGAAATCTGTGGTCTTCACGCACTGCACCAGGGCGGTGCTGTTGGCTCCCACGTCGTTCGCTATGCTCCTGAAGGTGCTGTAAGGCTGGTTCTGACCGCTCTGCATCCAGCTGTCACGTCGTTTGTATAGCTGGGAGTTGAAGTCCCAGTAGTAGCTTTCCTTCTGCTTCCTTGCGCAGTTGGCGGCCTGGTGTGCCAGCGGCGAGTTCGGGTGGGCGGGATAGTCCTTGTAGATGAACTGGACCTTTCCCGGATCGATGTAGTTCCTCTTTATCTTCTGGAAGGAGTCGTCGCGGTCCACCGTGTATCCCTGGCGTGGTATCGCGTTTACACCGTACCACTCCGCACAGTACGGGCATCCGTAGTCGCTTATCTCGATTATCTTCACGGGTGCGTCGTCAGGACCCAGCGCGGGTTCGTCCTCTATGCCTATCTGCTTCGCGATGGATTTCTGCGGTCCCGTGCTGTTCGCCGCTGCAATCGATGGACCGAGCATCCCCGAGCTGTATGCCAGGGATGTCAGCAGGGCACCGAGGATCAGACCTGTCAGGGCGGAAGCCGCTGCCACCTGTCTGATATCGAGGAACACCCCTCTCTCCCCGGAGCCTTCATCATCTTCGCTTTCCTCATCGTTCTTCCTGTGGGACCGGGACTGGTGGACGTGGAGACCTCTCTTCGAGTCGTATGTCTCCCCGCATATCTGGCACTTGAACTCGTCTTTTTCCTCGGACATGTTCTTGAATTCTCCAGAGCTGTTAATAAGGAGAAGGGTTACTGGCGGGAAACCCGGATCAGGCGTAGTAATCCGGTGTTCCGCCGCCGTCCTCGTTCTCGAGGTCCTTCATCTTCTCCATCATCCGCTCGTACCGCTCCCTGTTCTCCTCGTTGGCGGTGGGCTTCACTTCCTTCATCGCTTCCTCGAAGTCATCCATCCGGACCTCCTCGGACTCGTCGTTCTCTCTGAGGGCGTGGAGTCCTGCCTCACGGGCTATGGACTCGATGTCGCTCCCCACGTAGCCCTCGGACCTCTCCGCCAGGCTTTCAAGGTCCACGTCGTCGGCCAGCGGCATGTCGCGCGTGTGGATGTCGAAGATCCTCTTCCGGGCTTCAAGGTCCGGTACGGGTATCTCCATCGACCTGTCTATCCTTCCCGGCCTGGTGACCGCGGGGTCGATTATATCCGGCCTGTTCGTCGCGGCGATCACCGTGACGCCCTCAAGCGACTCTATGCCGTCCAGCTCTGTGAGGAGCTGGTTGACGACCCTGTCTCCTGCTCCCGAGTCCATCCTTGAACCTCTCTGCGGGGCTATCGAGTCGATCTCGTCGATGAACAGTATGCAGGGTGCGACCTGTCGCGCCTTCTTGAACACTTCGCGGACCGCTTCCTCGGATTCACCGACGTACTTGGAGAAGACCTCGGGACCCTTTATGGATATGAAGTTGGCGTTGGCCTCGTTCGCGACGGCCTTCGCGAGCAGAGTCTTCCCGGTCCCCGGCATCCCGTACAGCAGTATCCCGGTCGGGACATCGATACCCATCTTCTCGAACCTCTCGGGGTATTCCTGGGGCCATTCCGCCATTTCCCTCAGGCGTTCCTTGGTCTCCTCGAGACCGCCGACGTCGTCCCATGAGACCTTCGGGACCTCGACCATGACCTCTCTCATCTGCGACGGCTCGACGGACCGCATCCCGTCTATCATCGCGTCGCGGTCCACGACCAGTCTCTCCAGGACCTCGGAGGGTATCTCCTCGTCCATGTCTATCTCCGGGAGTATCTCCCGCAGAGTGGACATCGCCGCCTCCTTCGCGAGCGCCTCCAGGTCCGCACCGACGTAGCCGTGGGTCTTGTCAGCGATCTCGTCGAGGTCCACGTCGTCCTCCAGCGGCATGTTCCGTGTGTGTATCTGGAGGATCTCCTTCCTGCCGCTGCGGTTCGGGACGCCGACTTCTATCTCACGGTCGAACCGTCCACCTCTTCTCAGCGCGGGGTCGATGCCGTCGATCCGGTTGGTCGCGGCGATGACTATGACGTTCTCACGTTCCTCGAGTCCGTCCATCTCGCTCAGCAGGGTCGCGACGACCCTTCTCTCTACTTCGCCTCCGGTCTCGCCACGCTTCGGAGCTATAGCGTCTATCTCGTCGATGAATATTATCGCCGGGGAGTCCTCAGAGGCTTCCTCGAACTTTTCACGGAGCTGTTTCTCTGATTCGCCGTAGTACTTGCTCATTATCTCTGGTCCGTCGATGGAGAGGAACGTGGCGTCGGCCTCGTTCGCGACGGCCTTCGCGAGCAGTGTCTTTCCCGTCCCTGGAGGTCCGTGGAGGAGCACGCCGGAAGGAGCGTTTATCCCGAGCTGCTGGAAGACCTCCGGGTGCTTCAGCGGTAGCTCTATCATCTCCCGGACCTTCTGGACTTCCTCATCCAGTCCTCCGATGTCCTCGTATGTTACCTCTGGTACCTTTACCTGCGACTGCTCCGGTTCTACTGCCTGCTGTTTCATCTCGATCTCCGTCTTCTCCGTTATCTTGACGACTCCGCCAGGATCGGTGCTGACGACAGTCAATTTTGTTTCGCCGAAGGAGAACCTGAACTGGTCTCCTCCCATGTCGAACATGTCATCGAAAAGCGACTGAGGTCCGTCTCCCCTTCCGGGGACCACTATGTCGCCCTCTGTGACGACCCTTCCGCCGAGCCCTCGCTTGAAGATGTTGGGGTTGCTGACCTGCAGCATCACGCCCTCTTCCGCGGGCGCAAGCACCACTTTTTCGGCTTCTTTCATCTCCGCCTTCTGGACCTTCACGGTCTCCCCCAGCGAGGTCCCGGCGTTCTTCCTCATGTAGCCATCCATCCGGGCTATACCGAGTCCCTTGTCCGCGGGGTAGCTCCTGGCGACTATACCTGCCGTGTCGCGGTCTCCCTGTATCTTGACCGCGTCGCCCTCGCGGACGTTTATCTCTTCCATGATTTTGCTGTCTATCCGGACTATCCCCTGCCCGACGTCCTGCTGGGCGTTGGGCGGGACTTCGCCGACCTTCAGTTTGACCTCTTTGTTTTCGTCAGTCATTCGAGTTCACCTTTAGTATCGTCATTTTCCGTCCTTATCTCCTCGAGTATCTCCTTCTCCTCCACTATAACCGTGAACACGTGGTGAGAGACCTTCCCGGTCCAGTCCATCAGGTATTCCTTCACCGGTCCTATCTGCTCCTGCGGTATGATGAACACGGAGTCGTCGATCCGGACGTTCGGGACCTCGTCGAGGATCCCCTCCTTGTCGTACTCGTAGACCTTGCCGTTCCTCTTCACGGTCTGTGTGTATCCGAAAAGCCCGCGGTAGAACTTGTTCCTCTCGTAAACCGACTCGAAGTTCTCCCTTTTCGTGTTGTATGTCAGCAGCGAGCATTTCCGGGACATAGTTACCAGTTGGTTCGGAAGGTTTATATGGATTTTTATACACGTCCGTAAAAAATTCTGCCGGGGAGGGTGGATGGATAAAAGGTTTCGAAACGGGTTTAGGGCTGTGGAAGTCGAGAGGATCGCCACGGGCTGCGAATCGATAGACTCCCTCCTGAAGGGAGGTATAGAGAAAGGTATAATCACCAACGTTTTCGGCGGTTCGGGGTCCGGCAAGACCAATTTCTGCATCCAGCTTGCCGCGAGGATGACATCGCAGGGGGAAAAAGTCGCCTTCATAGATACAGAGGGAGGTTTCTCGCCAGAGAGGTTCATGCAGCTCGCGGATGAGGAGGCGCTGGACAACCTGCTGGTCCGGGACCCGGTGGATTTCGAACAGCAGCAGGAGGCGATAGAGGAGCTTTCAGATGTGGTCCAGGAGCAGGACGTGAAGATGATAGTGGTCGACTCGATGGTCTCGCTCTACCGGCTGAAGGTGAACGGAGACAACGTGTCAGAGATCAACCAGCAGCTCTCCGAACAGCTCTCCGAGCTATCCCGCCTCGCACGGACCCATGACATCCCGGTGATGATCACCAACCAGGTCTACACCAGCTTCGACGAGGAGGGCACCGAGCTCGTGGGAAGGGACGTGCCGAGGTACTGGTCCAAATGCCTCCTCGAACTTTCAGAGGACGACAGCAACGTCAGGAAGCTGAGGGTGGAGAAGCACCGGTCGATGCCGGAGGACCGCACCACGAGGTTCCAGATAACCGACGACGGGCTGGAGTCGCCGGACGAGAAAGGGCTGTTCTGA
>JBDGSJ010000009.1:0-4425 GCA_042217585.1 Candidatus Nanohaloarchaea archaeon
CTCTTCCTCGCCGGACTCCATGTGCTTCATGGTGACCTCGTCGTTCTCGAGGTCCTGCTCCCCGACTATGAGGACCCTCTTCGCGTTGATGGAGTCCGCGTAAGACAGCTGGCTTCCGAACCCTCTTCCCGACAGATCGGTCTCCACAGATAGGCCTTCCGACCTCAGCCTCCGGGCGTAGTCGAGGGCCACGTCTCTCACCGATTCGGAGGCCGATAGAACGTAGACGTCAGTCTCGATCTCCCTGAGAGGCCACCGGTCCTCCTTCTTCAGGAGTTCGATCGTGGTGGAGTAGCCGAACGCGAACCCGACAGCAGGTACCTCCTGATCGCCGAACATCCCGACCAGGTCGTCGTACCGGCCGCCGCCGAAGAGCGCCCTCAGTTCTCCCTCTGAATCGAACGCCTCGAAGACGAGTCCTGTGTAGTAAGCAAGTCCCCGGACGATGGAGAGGTCCAGCCTCGCCATGTCCGCGACGCCGTAGGATTCAAGGGCCTCAGCCAGGGACTCCATCCGGTCGACCGGGTCCGAGGCGTCCTCGGGCGCCTTCTCACGGAGCTCATCCACCGTCTCCGAAATAGGTCCGGAGATCGAGGTGATGGAGTCGACCTCCTCGGCCTGTTCCCTGTCGATACCGGTCTCCTGGAGCTCTTCAAGGAACTCCTCCGTCTCCATCTTCTCCTTGTCATCGACGACCTCCATGACCTCTCTCGTGTTCTCTATGCCGTTGGCCTCAAGGATGGATTCTAGGAGCCTCCTGTCGTTCACCAGGAACCTGACCCGGTCCTCCAGCTCGAGTTTCTGGTAGATGGTGGCGGCGCAGGCGATCACCTCGGCGTCAGCCTCCACGGACTCGATGCCGAAGACGTCGAAATCGGTCTGGAAAAACTCCCTGTCCCTTCCGCGCTGGACGTCCTCGTACCTCCACCGCTTAGACGTGTCGAACCATTTTATCGGAGTCTTGAGGTCCTTCCTTGCCTGGACCAGTCTGGCCCTTGTCGGGGTCTGCTCCGGGATCAGCGAGACCTCTCTCCCGCCCCTGTCCTCGAAGCTGTACATCTGCTCCATCAGCTCCTCGCCGGACTTTACCCTGTAAAGGTCCGCCCTCTCCACGCTGGGCGTGTCTATCTCCCTGAAGCCGAACTCTCTCGCTGTTTCCTCCACCGTGTCGATGAGCTCCCGGAAGCCGGCGAAGTCCTCCGGGTACCTGTCGTAGAAGCCTTTCAGGCTCTGAATATCCGTCATTTTGTGCACCTCACATACCCGGTTTCCGGTCCGGACTTTAAACCTGTTTTGAACTTTTCCCCTGCTTCTCCCTCGTCGATACCGGTGAAGACCTCTGTCTCCGGACGCCCCGGATCCTGGACCAGCTCTCCTCGTTCTCCCTCTCTGCGGGCCTTCAGACCACTCTTCTCCGTGGAGCCGAGCGATGGGTCAGAGGCGAGAAGGACCGCCACGGGGTCGTACATCACCGGGCCTCTTCCCTCCTCCCTCCGGTAGTACCGCGAGTAAGGTCCTGTGAGCTTTTCGAGGAAATCCGTGGACCTGATGACCCCTGGATCGATCCTCACCTCACGGCAGACGTCCAGCGGGACCAGCCTTTTCTCTCCCGGTGCCCTGAGAACGCGGTCCGCGGCCTCCGGGTCGCACCAGAAGTTGAACTCTGCGGTCTCCGTGACGTTGCCCTCCTGCCGGCAGGCGCCACCCATCAACGTGACCGACCTGAACTTTTCGAGGAGTCGAGGATCATCCTCCAGCGCCTCCGCGACCGTCGTAGGAGGTCCGAGGACCACGAGCGAAACGTCGTCCTTCTCCATGGAGAGGAGCCTCCCGACAGCGTCGCCGTCCGCGGTCCTCTCTCCCGGCTCGAGTTCCCCGAGACCTGTCTCGCCGTGGGACTCCGATGTCCGGAGTTCCCTTTCCAGCGGGGAATCAGCTCCCCTGAGGACCGGGACCCCGGGAAATGCGCGGTCCCTGAGGAAGGCGGTGTTCCGGACGGAGGAGCTCGTCTCGACGTTGCCGGGTGAGGCCACGAGGCACTCAAGTTCGATCCGGTCAGGCAGCGAGAGCAGCGCGAGCGCGTCGTCAACTCCGGGGTCGGTGTCTATCACGGTCCTCACGCTTCCACCTCCTCGAACCGTCCGAGCCTGCTGACCGCGCCGTCTATCTGCTCGTACTCCAGACCTGCGTCCTCCGCGGTCCCGCCGGAGACAAACATGTATACTCCTGCGGTGTCGTTCTCAGCGAGGTACTCCTCCTCGGATGCGTCGGAGGGGAAGTAACCTATATCCGGGTCCTCCCAGTACTCCTGCGCCAGTCCCTCGCCGAGGGATGAGAACTGTTCCGGGACCAGGACCTCCCCGTACTCGGCATCGAGGTCGGGCGCCAACGCACCCCACTTCACCTCATCGCCGTAAACTTCCTGGATATCGGCGTCAGTGGCTTCCTCCGCAAGAGCCTCGAGGTCCCCGTCCACCTGCTCCGGGGCATAGTTCTCCTCGACTATCTCATCCAGTCCGCTGTAGAACCTGTCGTAGCTCCGGTCCGGGTCCCGGGCTTCTATCACCGTGTCCCCGGTCCGGAGGGACGTGAAGACCGGTCTCTCGTATGGTCTGCCGGTGTCCTCCATCTCGATGAAGTCGTAGTTCCGGACCTCGTCACGCACCTCATCGATTCCCTCGCCGGTCTTCGCCGCCTTCTTTCCCCGGCCGTTCAGCAGGTCCAGGATGTAGTCCGCGTCATAGCCCTCAGGGAGCTCCTCTCTCAGCGCGACCCCGGCGTTCCGTCCCTTCCGCGGAACACCTATCCTCCCGGCAGAGGTGAACATCTCCACCCCTGTTTGACGAACGGACCTCGGAGTAGTAGTCGAGGTGAAGCGCCGGTCCATCACTCATTCAGGACCACCTCGAGGACGCCCCGCGAGTACGTGAACTCCTCCGCGTCGAGAGAATCAACGATCTCGACGGCCTCACGGCGGTCCACCTCCCTTCTCAGGACCGTTGTACCGGAGAGCTCAAGCCGGACCTCGTCGCCCCGCTCGATCCCGAGGCGGTCACGTATCTCCGCTGGTACTGTCACGCGTCCCTTCGAGTCCACCTGGCCCGTGAAGGTGAACGCGTCCACCCTTCGGCGAGGAAGAATCAGAGCTGTAGCTGGTTTTAGAAGTTTCAGAATCCGTATCCGGAGTGAACATAGCCACCTTTCATTGGTGATCTCCTTGTCCATCCATTACCGGGGAGAACTTAAAAATGGTCGTGGAACGGCGGTGGGAGAAAGCCGGAGATAAAAATCTGGAGAACCAACGGAATACATGGGAGAGGAATACAGACCCCTCGAACTTGAACTCGTGAACCGGGAGACCAGGAGCAGGCTTTTCGGGCTCGTGAGGAGCGAGGGACCGGAGACGATGGAGTGGGAGGAGATAGACTCCGAGCTGAGGGGTATAAGAGAGAAACTGAGGCAGGCCCTGGGAGACATAGAGTACGAGGAAAGAGAGGAGACTGAGGACGGATACCTTTCAGGCTTCTTCCTGAAATCGGAGGACCCTGAACTCTGGGCCGGCGGGACCTGTGAACCGGTCCCCGACGGAAAACCCGGGAAGGGCCGGAAGGTGAAGCAGGGGGTCCACCTGCCGGACCCGTCCGATTTCGTGGAGAGAGCCTCTGTGAAGGCAGCGGTCCATATCGGCTCGGACTCGGCCGAGTACAAGGAACTCCACTCGCGGGTCGAGGAGGCCCTGAAGGAGGTTCCGGGAGAATCCCGGCTGGAGAAGAGAAAGCTCCACAGGCATCCATCCTCACTGGAGAGCGCTGTCTCCGGCACCTCACTCGAGATAGGAGAGGCGCTGAAGGACGACTACTACCTGGACTGAGTTCTGCCTTGCCACCGGATAAAAGTTTTAGGTCCGCCTAAAAAACCATGTCGGAGTACAGCGACCACGTGAAGGACCTTGTAAACGATAGAGAAGAGAGCTACCTGCTGGGACTGAAGAAGAGGAAGATCCGGGAGGAGATGACATGGGACCGGATCGAATCAAGCCTCAGAGACATATCATCCGAGGTGGAGGAAGAACTGGAAGATATGGGAGCCGACTACGACAGGGAGGAGATACGCAGGAACGGAAAACTGGCCGGGGTCCGTTTCGACGCCACCATCAGGGACGGAGAGATCGAGTTCCAGGCCAGCGAAAAAGAAGCGGCGAGGAGACCGCCGAGGAGAGGTCCCAGAGGATTCCTGATGCCCGCCAGGGGAGAGGTCCAGCGCGGCAAGATAGAGATGAGGTACAGGACCGAAACCGGGGAGGAAGATCAAACAGACCTCCACGAAAAGATGGCCCGGAGGATGAAGAAGATAACAGAAGAACTGGACCTGAGCGAAGGCTTCTCCGGCGACCCCGGTGAAAGCTCAGGTCTGAGAAGGATACAG
>JBDGSJ010000009.1:4525-7933 GCA_042217585.1 Candidatus Nanohaloarchaea archaeon
TATGCCGGCCATATACTGGGTGAAAAAGGCCATCGCGGCCTACGCCGACATGAGAGCGGAGAAGGGCGAGGAAACTGTAGATTTCAAGATACACGAACATAAAGAGCACCCTTCCTCGGTCAGACATACCTCTAAAGAGGGACGTGAAGGCGTGGAGAAGATGGTAGAGAGATATGGTCTGGAGTACGAGGGAGACCTCCTACAGTGCAACTTCGAGGGCACAGTTGACGCCTCAGAGTTCTCGGACATGCTGAAGGAGATGGACAAAAAGATAGACCTGTTTTTCTCCTCCTTCACGGTCGAATTCGACAGGCTCAGGGTCGAGGTCAGGGCCAGGGTACCCGAGACAGATTACAAGGTGGAAGGAAGGGATAAAGAAGAGATGGAGAAACTGATCGAGACCTTCAGGAAGATAAGAGAAAAGAAGATACGGGAAGACCCTGTGAACCAGATGTGGAGAGAGGCCGCAGAGAGATCGGGAGAAGAACTTGAGAAACTCGGAGAAGAAGTGGGAAGAAAAATGGAAGAAATAGATGAGTACGAGGAATTAGAAGACCTCAAGGACCTCTGGGAGGACTGAGACAGTTCAGAATTCTTCCCCGGCGTCATCAACTTACAGCAGGGCGGCTAGGAACGCGAGAGCGGCGAGGGCGAAGCATATGTAGGAGACCTCTGCGCGGTCCGCGACCCTCAGCACCACGTCTATCGAGGCGTAACCCGCGGCGAAGGCGACAAGGGTGGAGAACAGCAGCGGACCTGTGACCTGGACTCCGCCGAGAAGGCCGAGACCTATGTTGGCGGCGAGGACCGCGGGAACGCTTAGCATGAAGGAGATCCTGAAGGCGTCCTCGGCATCGTAGTCGCGCAGGAAGAGCCCGAAGACCGTGGAGCCGGACCTGGATACGCCGGGAACGACGGAAAGCGCCTGGAGCATCCCGACCAGCACCGAGTCACCTGTATCGACGTCCTCCATGTACCTCTCTGCGGCTGTATCGTAGTACCTGAGAACCCCGGTCAACAGAAGCGCTACACCGGTGAGAGCCGTGAATACGCGCGGATAGGCCGCGACCTTTTCGATACCGCCGAGGTACAGTACTCCGCCGACACCTGCGGTCAGTGCGGTCGCCAGCGCGATGAAAGAGATGAAGCTCTGGCTCGGCTCCCCGAACAGATCACCGTCCGCGGCCCTTTCAAGGTATTCCGGTGCGTATCCAACCATCTCCGCGAACTCGGACCTGAAGTACACCACGGAGGCAAGCATGGTCCCGAGGTGAAGCCATATGGAGGTGTTCACTGCGTCGAGAGCCCCTGAACCGTAGAACTGGGTCATCACAAGTGTGTTGACAGCCTCACTGCTCACCGGCAACCATTCAAAGACACCCTGCAACAACCCAAGCACGAGGGCCTGAAAAATGTCCATAAGGGGGTAGAGCAGTCCATACTATTTAAAGCTAAGCGACGGGTTAATTCGTAGGTGTAAGACTGATGGCAGACAGGTTCGATGTAGCAGAGAAGCGGCTTTTCGACGATGTCTACGTCTGCAGGAGATGCAACGCGAAGAACCGGACGGACAACCCCGAGGAGGAGAGCTGCAGGAAATGCGGTTACAGCCACCTCAGGAAGAAGAACGTAAGGCCGGTCACGGAAGGTTAACACCGGCATATAATCGATGAGCTGGTTGCTAGCCGCGGCAGGAGCCGCAGTTATATGGGCGGTCCTGAGCGTTCTCGCCAAGAAACTGATGGAGGAGACCTCCTCCCTGACGTATTCGCTGCTCTACAGCGGGATAGCGACCGTTGTCTACACACCGGTCTTCATCTACTTCCTCTCAAGGTACAGTCTGGACCCCGGAGCCAGTGCTATCGCCGCGCTCCTTGTCTCAGGGCTCGCAAACATCGGAGGATTCATAACCTACAATTCATCCGTCAAGAAGGGAGAACTCTCCACTGTTATACCTCTGACAAGGCTTACACCTATATTCACCGCGGTCCTCGGATTCATGGTCCTGGGCGAACCTCTCGATATCTACACCGGGATAGGCATATTTCTGGTCACTGCCGGGAGCTACGTGGTGCTCGCGGAGAAAGGAGACTTCCTCGCACCCTTCAGGAACTTCAGGGACAGCTGGGCGCCGAAATCCGGGGTCCTCTCCGCAGTAATATTCTCGATCGCATCCGTCGCGGACCGGTTCGCCACCCAGCAAATCCCGCCGGAGCTGTACACATATTTCATCTATGTCTTCGTCACCGCAGGCTTCGCGGGATACGGCTTCACCTTGAGGGACCACGAACTCGGAAAGCTGAAGGAAGCTCTCAACGCGGACCGTAGAGCCTACCTGTTCACCGGAGCCTCCGCTGTACTGGCATCCTACCTGATATTCTACGCCTTCTCCCGGGCCCCGGCCTCGAAAGTCATACCCGTGATACAGGTCCAGATACTGGTCTCCGAACTGGGAGGATACGTATTCTTCCGGGAGGAAGGGATAGCCCGGAAACTCCTCGGCTCCGCCGTACTGATAGCCGGGGTCGCGCTCGTGGCCATATAACCGGGAATTATGAAGCTTGAGCGTTAAACAGGTCCGTGAGCCGAGGAATCTACTCAAGCATCAGGGACGACTGGGGTCCAGAGGAAGACGGTGACATGTATATAGGGTTCCTCTCCGCCGGGGGACCGGAAGCCTTCAACAGGGCAACAGACTACGTCCTCGAGGACCCGCCCTCGGTCTGGGAATCGATGACCGACTACGGTCTGGACAAGCTCTCCCACCTCGGGTTCAGCTACTTCGGCTCCCGGGCAGTCATGAAGAGCGCGGACACCTTCCCCGAATATATGAAGGAGATGGAGGAAAGCGACCTTCCGATGTCCGACCAGATCTACCAGGCCGGACTGAAGCTTTCAGAGCCCTCGATGCAGCAGAAAGCCGGGCTCGCGCTGATGACCGTCGCGGTCCTCGGGACCGGAAAGGAGATGACTGACGCTTACTTCGACTACCTCGACATGACCGCGAACATCACAGGGGCGTCACTCGGAGTCCTCAACGAGTACGGAGACGGTAGCATCAGGAAAGGCGGGGAGAAGACACTGGAGGACGTTGAAAAGATCCTCGGAGGAGAGGAAAAAACAGAAAACGGTCCAGAAACAGAGAAAGAACGTCTGGAAGACCTCGACGAAGAAACACGGGAGGACATCCAGGCGCTCGGCAAAGCCTGAACACCCCACCGGTCCCTTTAAAGAATTTTACACCTCCAACATTCCATAACGATCAGCCCCGCTAGCTCAGCTGGCCAGAGCACGTCCTTGGTAGGACTGGTTACCGCATTTCCCGTTCAGGGAAAATAAGCACATCCCGAAGAGCGGAATCAATCCCCGAATAGGACGAGGTCCCGGGTTCAAATCTCGGGCGGGGCT